>CAYQMC010000064.1:0-15133 GCA_964418285.1 uncultured Chryseobacterium sp. | reverse complement strand
CGTAATCACCACCCACAACAGCGCTCGGGCCGCTCCAGGTGCCACCAGCGGCGGGTGTGCCGCCCAAGCTGCTCAACAACGCGACGGGTGAGCTCGTACTGCACAACGTGATCGTACCATTGGTTCCTGCCACAGGCGCAGGTGATTCTGTTACTGTAACGCTGGCTGTAGCAGTGACACAGGGAGCCACACCCACCCGGGTGTAGGTGTATACTCCGGGGGTCATAGTGGCCGGGTTGTACTGGCCAGCCGCCACTGGACTAGGACCTGTCCATGTGCCACCCGCTTGCGGAGTGCCTCCCAACCCACTGATCAGCGCTGCAGCAGGGCTGTTGACACAGAAGGAAAGGCTTCCATCGACACCAGCATCGGGGGCAATACTTTCCGAAACGGTCACAGTAGCACTCGCTGGAGGACATGTAGCGCTGGTGATCGTGTAAACGTATGCTCCAGGCGCCATCGCAGCGGGGTCGTAATCCCCTCCCACCACAGGGCTCGGACCGCTCCAAGTCCCACCGATGTCAGGGGAGCCACCCAATGCATCGAACAAGGATGTCGAGGGCGAGTTGGAACACAAGAGCAGAGTTCCATCGACCCCTGGGTCTTCGCCGCCAAAGGTCACGGTTACGGTGGCTGAGCTGGCGCTGCACGCATCACCTACGGTATACGTGTAGACACCTTGTGGATCCACGGAAGAGTCATAGATATCGGACTGCAGCGAGCCATCTGGTGCGGTCCAAATCCCACCGATCTGAGGTGTGCCACCAAGGTTCGCGAACAGACTTACCGGCGGCGCCCCGGGGCAAATGGATAGGGCACCATCGGTACCCGGATCGGCCACAATTCCAGGAGGGTCGACCGCGGTGATGAGGATGGAGAACGATGCTGTGTTGGCTATCGGGCATGCGTCATCGGTTCCTTGCACCAGGATATTCCGTGGCAACTCAGCAGTCGTGGCCGTACCGCAGATGGTGGCCACTGCCGGATTGGTGCCCGATACGGTGAGCGTTGCACCAGGGATCTGCGTAGCCAGGTTCGAAGTGACCTCGATGATCGCGATGGGCGACGGATCTGTGAATACCACATCCACACAGAACGGCGAGCCACCACAAACCTCGATGCTTCCCGGCCCGGCGAAGATGCCTCCGGTCAAATTGCTCAAACCCTCGGTGATCGACGGCGGATCATTACAGGCGCGCACCACAACAATGAAATCGCGCATAACAGTACCGATCAGCACACCTCCTGCAGTGTAGGTCTCAACCTCTATGACCACGACAAAGCTTCCTTGGGTATTGGTCTGGAAACTGATCTGGCCTGTGGCAGGATCGACGGTGATGCCTGGAATGGGTGCCCCCCCTGTATACCCACCTGCATAAAGCACAGGAAACGGTGCGGGGGTTCCGAATTGGGCACTGACCAGGGAGAAAACCATTGTGTGCCCGTTGGGGTCACTTACCCCAGGATTGTAGGTGACCGGCTCCCCGGCACATGCGTACAACAATTCCTGGTCTGTAAAGACCGGTGATGCATCGCACAGCCCTCCAACATTATTCAGGGTGGCCTCAGCATAGATGCCCGGCACATTGGCCAGATTCACCAAATTGGCGCGGCAACAGATGGACCAATTGATGTTCCAGGAATTGCAGGGAGAAAGAAAAAGCGTCACTTCGAAACGGTAGCGTCGAATACCGGGAAATGGACCACCATCACACGTCGTGTTACCGATCTGGGCAGGACATGCCGGTGAGACCACCTCGACCTCTGTCGGCATGAGGTTGCCGATGGAGAAGACCACGCCACAACTGTTCGAGAAGTTGAGGGATTGCGGGGTGATCGCCGTGCCGCTGCAATCCAAGTAGATGTCCAGGAAGATGCGGTATGTATTTGCTCCCTGGCAGGCATAGGTGATACTGGCTCCGGAAAAGTGATCTGCCCGAGCTGTACCACCGATCAAGATGGAGAAGAGAAGTAAGGCCTTGAGAAAGCGCCGCATTCAGGTAATTACACCAACGTAACTGCTTGGAAGACGCACCAACCCATGGTAAGGTGGCCCGCTCATCGGACAAAAGTAGCCCGTTGGCGGGGGTATGACATAACCACCACCGCCCCAGGTCGCTGAACAAGAGCGGTCACCCTAGGAAGGCAAAATGGCGAATTAAGGTTGAGGCAACATTCCGTGGGCCGTATAGTCCAGTACCTTTGCCGACCCTTCCAAAACGCGGCGGAGCCCATCGAACGGTCTTCGCTGTCCGCAGTGAACCCATCCTCCCTGGCAGCAATGGCGGCATCAGCCAAGACCCTCCCAACACGTTCCGCTAGTTCCAGTAACACGCCGCGGATACTTCATCTTGCTGGCGCACTTGGCCAATTCGTTCATGGCTGCCTAGGCTTGTGTGCCTTCCTGCTTGTGGGAACGTTGAACGCGCAAAGCGATACCACCATAGCAGCGCAACCTGCGGATACCACGCTTGCTACGCAACCCAAGGTGCCGGTGTTCACGATCACGGCCGATGACCTGGATTCCGAACTCGGATCACAAGATATCTCTGGCATCCTGCAAAGTTCCCGCGATATCTTCACCTCCACCGCAGGGTTCAGCTTCGGTTCGGCCCGCTTCCGGATTCGCGGGTATGATTCCCGGAACATGCTGGTGAGCATCAACGGCATACAAGTTAACGACCTGGAATCCGGCTGGGCAGGTTGGTCGCAGTGGGCCGGCCTGAACGATGTGACCCGCTGGATGCAGGTTCGCACCGGTTTGGCGCCATCACGCTTGAATTTCGGAGGATTGGGCGGGTACACCAACATCCAGATGCGGGCCGGGGAAATGCGGAAAGGGACGCGTGTGTCCTATGCTTCCACCAACAGGGCCTACCGCAACAGGATCATGTTCTCGACCTCCACGGGCATGCGCAAGGATGGCTGGGCCTTCACCTTCTCCGGCTCCCGCCGCTGGGCCGAGGAGGGCTATGTGGAGGGCACTTCCTTCGACGCTTATGCCTACCTGTTCTCTGCCGAGAAGAAGATAAACGAGCGGCACAGCATAACCTTTACCGGGTTCGGTGCGCCGATCGTACAAGGCCGTCAGGGACTTGCTGTGCAAGAAGCCTACGATCTGGCTGGAACGAACTTCTACAATCCGAACTGGGGGCTTCAGGACGGCAAGGTCCGGAACGCCCGTATGAGCTTCTCCCACCGGCCGATGCTGATGGCGACCCACCTCTTCAAACCGAACGATAAGAGTACTTGGAACACCACCCTGTTCTATACCTTCGGTCGTGATGGGCGCACCGGTTTGCAATGGTTCGATGCCCGTGACCCGCGGCCGGACTACTACCGGTACCTGCCCAGCTTCTTCGAAGATACCGACCAGGGTAGTGCGGCCGAACTGGCCGAGGCATGGCGTACGGATGTGAATACACGGCAGATCGATTGGGACCAGCTGTACTTTGCCAATGGCAAGAACTTGTACACGGTGAACAACGCCAACGGAACGCCAGGCAACAACATAACCGGCAACCGAAGCAAGTACATCGTGGAAGAGCAGCGAGCCGACCCTTCCCGTATCGGCATCAACTCGGTGTACACTACCCGTTTGGAGAATGAGGCCACGGTGACCTACGGTGGAAGCATCCACCGCCAGAAGACCCACTACTTCAAGACCATCGAGGATCTGCTCGGGGGCGATTTCTGGTTGGATGTGGACCAGTTCGCCAACCGCGACTTCAACGATACGCTCATCGCGCAGAACGACCTTGACAACCTGAACAAGGTAGTAGAGAAGGACGATCGCTTCGGATACGACTACGAAATCGAGACCCGTTTCTACAATGCCTTCACCCAGTACGAGGGCAATACTGGTCAACTCGAGTACTATGGTGCCTTGGAGCTTTCGTACACAAGCTTTTGGCGGGAAAGCCGGCTGCGCAATGGACGTTTTCCGGAGGAAAGCTTTGGAAAGTCCGAGGCTTCCACCTTCCTCACCTACGGCCTGAAAGGAGGCGCCATCTACAAGATAAGCGGACGGCAGTTCGTAAGCGCGAATGCTGCATGGATCACGCGCCCACCAGTAGCGCGTTCTTCCTTCCTATCTCCCCGTACTCGGGATGCGGTCATCCCGGACCTCACCAATGAGCGCATCTATTCAGGCGACATCAACTACATCCTCCGGTTCCCTCGCTTGAAAGGCCGTGCCACACTGTATTACACCAAGATCATGGACCAAGTGTGGTCACGCAGCTTCTACCATGATGAGTTCCGGACCTTGGTGAACTACACCATGACCGGTGTGGACCAAGTCCACCGTGGGGCCGAGCTTGGGATCGAAGCCAACCTGACCAGCACGTGGACTTTGAGCGCCGTATATGCCGGGGGGCAATACCTGTACGACTCCCGCCCAAGTGCGAACATAACCCGGGACAACAGTCCTGAGGTCTTCGCACAGGACCGAACCGTTTATTGGAAGAACTTCCGCGTGGGTGGCATGCCACAGACCGCCGCTTCATTGGGCCTCCGCTACAACTCCCCCAAATTCTGGTTCGTTGGGTTCAACGCGAACTACTTCGATGACCTCTACCTGGACCCCAACCCGGACCGCCGCACCACCGATGCGATCGGAAACTTCTTCGAAAGCGACCCCCAAGTGGCACAGCTCCTTACACAGACCAAGCTGGACGCCAATTACACTGTGGATGCCTTCTTCGGTAAATCGTGGATGGTGAAGAAACGCTATCGCGTTGCGGTGAACGTATCCGTGAGCAATATCTTGAACAACCAGGATTTCCGCATAGGTGGATTCGAACAGCTGCGCTACGACCGTACGGACGTGGACCGCTTCCCACCAAAGTTCAGTTACCTCTTTGGGCGCAACTACTTCGCCATGGCCACCTTCAGCTTCTGACCCGTACCTACCCTTGCCTTCCATGACCTTCCGCCACCTCCTCCTGCTGGGCACGATCGCAGTGCTCGCCACCTCCTGCAAGAAGGAATTCGACTCCCCCCCTGTGCGCCAGTTGCCGGTGGGCCAGGTGCTAACCGTGGCACAATTGCGCGGTGTGTTCCAAGGCAACCCCGTCCGTTTTGGTGGTGATAGTTCCTTCTACGCGGTAGTCACCGCGGATGAACAGAACGGGAACCTCTATCGCAACATCTATGTCCAGGATCATACCGGTGCGATCCAATTGCGCTTGCAGAACCCAGGGGGGCTTTACCAAGGAGACTCCATCCGGGTGTATCTCCCGGGTACGGTTTTGAGCAGCTTCAGCGGCATGCTTCAGCTGGATTCTGTTGACGTTGACAACAATGTTGTGAAGCAAGCCACCCAGGTCTTCAAGGCGCCGACGTTGGTCACCATTCCACAGATCACACCGGCCATGCAAGGCATGCTGGTGCGCTTGGATAGCGTGGAGTTCTCCGAGGCGCAAATGGGAATGACCTATGCCGATGCTGTGAACCAGCAGACCGAGAACCGTGATCTGGTGGACTGCGACGGCAATTCGGTCTTGGTGCGCACCAGCGGCTTCGCCAATTTCGCTGACAATACGTTGCCCACAGGTCGTGGGGGCTTCGTTGCGGTCGTGGGTCAGTTCAACACCGACATGCAGCTCTTCATCCGGAATATCAACGAGGTACAGCTGAACGGCCCCCGATGCGATGGTAGCACAGGCCCTGGCCCCTGTGAATACGACGTCACCCCAGTAACCGCCATTCAACAGGATTTCAGTGATGTGCTCTTGAACGACACCGAATACATCAACCCGAACTGGGTGAACCTCGCCGTGGTGGGTTCGCGCACCTGGCGTGGCCGCATCTTCCAGAACGACAAATACCTGCGTGCCACCTCCTTCGGTTCCAACCAGAGCAACGAAGCGTGGTTCATCACACCTCCGGTGCAGCTTACTGGCAGCCAGGTCGCCCTGAGCTTCCGCTCGGCGATCGCCTTCTGGAACGAGGCCAGCTGGCCGAACCCGTTGACGGTGAAGTTGAGCGCGGATTTCGACGGCTGCGATACCGATGCCGCCACTTGGACCACAATTACCGGATACGACGCTCCCACACAGGCCACCGCCAATTATACCTTCGTGAACAGTGGCACGATCGATGTGACCTCGTTCCTGCCACCGGGCACAACGGGTAACATCCATGTGGCCTTCATCTACAACGGTCAACATCCGAACGGTGTGACCACCACCCTGGACCTGGATGACATCGTGATCCAGTAGTGCCCGCCCACCGAAAAGACCTAAAACCACAAGACCATGAGACACTTTACCCTGATCGCCTTTGCTGCCCTGCTGGCACTCCCCCTGCAGGCGCAGATCATCTTCGAAAGCGGCTTCGAGGATTGGAACAACGACCTGCCAACCGACTGGTTCGGAGCGCGTACCAACCTGGCCGCCGCGGGAGTATCCCAGGTAAGCGACGATGTCCATGGCGGAAGCTTCGCTGTGCGTCTGACACGTGATGTCACCGGTCACCAACGTTTCACCACACAGGATGTGGAAGTAGTTGACGGGCAAGCCTACGAAGTGAATTTCTGGGTCCGTGGCGAAGGCCAGATCCGCCTTGGATTGTACGATGCACGTGCCACGGGTTCCGGATACGCCCCCTACACCCCATACACCAATGTGAGCGGCAACGTGTGGACAGAAGTGACCTTGAGCATAACAGCGGCCAACACGGCGAGCGATGGGCAGTTCATCCTGAGCCTGCAGAACACCGTGGCACCTGAGCATCTTGTGGTCGACGATGTGACCATTTCGCTGGGTTCTGTGGAACCCGCTGAAAACGCTTCGATCCAAGAGATCCAGGAAACGAACGCTCCTGATGGTAGCTCTCCCCTTCTGGGCACGGTTGTCAATACCGGGGGTATCGTGACGGCCAATCTGCCGAACGGATTCTACATCCAGAATGGCAATGGACCATGGAGCGGCATCTTCGTCTTCAGCACCCAGAACGTGCCGGCCCGTGGTGACTCCGTGACCTTCAGCGCTGCTGTCGAAGAGTTCTTCGGAACGACACAGTTGACCCAGGTGAACGATTTCACGATAGTGAGCAATGGCAATCCCCAACTCGTCACCGATGTGAGCACCGCCCAGGTGAATACCGAGGATATGGAGTCGGTGCTGGTCCAGGTTACCGACGCCACTTGCACGGACCCCAACGCAGGTTTCGGTCAATTCGTGGTGAACGACGGAAGCGGAACATGCCTTGTGGATGATGTGATCTATGCCTACACCGCCTCGTTGAACGCGATGTACAATGTAACTGGGCCGGTCCAATACGCCTTTGAGGAATACCGGATCCTGCCCCGCGATGCTGCCGACGTGGAGATCTCCACCGGTCTGGTAGAGAACGCCTTTTCAGGTGTACAGCTCTACCCCAATCCATCCGTGGACCTGTTTACGATCGCCGGTATTCAAAGCCTGACCGAGTTCATTGTCAGCGATGCCGCAGGACGCGAAGTGCTGACCGGCAGTCTGGCGAACGAGCGCAACCCCATTTCGGTACAGGACCTGCCCGCGGGCCTTTACCTGATCACCCTGCGCAATGCGGGCGCCGTGTGGAGCACTCGCTTGGCCGTGCAGCGCTGATCATTCCACTACTGAAGGACCCGCATCGGTGCTGACCGATGCGGGTCTTTTGTTCTCAGCATCGTCGGTAAGGTGGCACTCACGCCGGGGCCCTTGAATTGCATGGAGGCCAGGCGACATGCACGGGCCTAACGAACACCTGCGGGTACGAACAACACAGCCATGGGATCGGAGCTAGCCGACCAGCGGCCCGCACGAGCGAACGTAGGAAACGGGCTTATTGAACCTCCTTCACCAGGATCAGGAAGACCGGGAAGTGGTCACTGTAGCCGTCCTGGTAGGTATTGCCAACATATGTCCGGAACGGATAACCGGCGAAGTTGCCCTCCTTCTGACGCAGGTAGGACTCATTGAAGATGCGCGTACCGTAGTACCTGTATTCGCCACCCATACCGGAGACCAATGCTTCGCTGATGATGATCTGATCGAACAGGTTCCATGCATCACGCCAAGCCAACGTACCAACACCCTTTTGGTAAGGGGCATACATGGGATTGAAGAGTCGCCCGTCCACGGCCTTGCTCTTCTCCCCGGTCGACTTCAGGAAGCGCTCCACACTGGGGTTCACGGGGTCATCGTTCAAGTCACCCATGTACATCACCCGGGCTTCGGCGTTGCGGGCCAGAAGCGAGTCCACGATATGCCTGCCCAGTTCGGCTGCGGCCTTGCGATTGGGCATGGAGCGTTTCTCGCCACCGCGTCGCGAAGGCCAGTGGGCCACGATCACGTGCAAGGTATCTCCATCGAGGATGCCACTGACCAGCAACTGGTCGCGTGTAAGTAGATCCGGTTTTTCGGGCATCGTTAATCGGTAGCTCTTATGCCCAAGTACCTTGAAGCGCTTGGGGTCGTACATCAGCGCGGCATCGATGCCGCGCAGGTCTGGTCCATCCTCATGCACCACCTTGTAGCCACGATCGCGGATACCTTTGGTATTGGTCAGGTCCTCCACCACTTGCCTGTTCTCGACCTCACAGAGGCCGAGAATGGCGACACCTTCAGGATGGAGGTCCCTGCCAAGGTCGCCGATGACCTGTGCGAGCCGCTCCAGCTTGCGTTCGTACCTGGCCGTGTTCCAAAGCTTCGCGCTGCCCGGCGTGTACTCCGTATCGTTCACATCAGGCGAGTCTATGGTATCGAAGAGGTTCTCCACGTTATAGAAACCGATGAGCGCAGGCACGAATTCCTTCTTGGGCTGCTGAGCCTGGCATGCGCTACCACAAAAAACCAGCGTCAGAAGCAGGAATGGAAAGGACTTGATCATTTGAAGCACGTTGGATCGGGCGGCCAAATTAGGCTTTCGCGGATGGGTTGCCGGCTGAAGCGATGAAGCTGGAGTGAAGACCGTATGAATTCTTCGTGGCATTCTTCCAACGGCGTGCCATCTTGCTCGCGAACCAGCGGGCCATGCCGTTCCTTTGGACCGACCATGCCATCCAAGAACCAACTCATCAGCCTTGCATTCGTCGTTCCATGGGCAGGCGCCCTGCGCGCCCAAGTGCCTATCGCAGAAGCACGCGACATCCCGATCGGCGGTACGGTAACCGTTCGTGGCGTCGTCACCAACGGTAGTGAACTGGGTGGTATCCGTTACATGCAGGACGGCACGGGCGGGATCGCCATTTTCCCGGGCACAGGTTCCATGAGCGGTTTCAGCCCCGCACGTGGTACGGATATCAGCGTGACAGGACGGCTCAAGCTCTTCAATGGGCTGCTCGAGCTGGACCCTGTACTCGCCTTCACGGTGCATAGTACCGGGAATACCCTACCTACGCCGCAGGTGGTCGTTCCTGCCGGCCTAGGCGAGACGACGGAAAGCGAACTGGCGCGCTTGAATTCCTGTGTTTTCGCGGGTGCCGGAGGCAACTTCACCTCGGGCACCTTGGGCTTCACCAGCAACGGCCAGGCAGGCAACATCTTCCTGCGCAGCGGGCATCCACTGGTGGGTACTCCAATTCCCCAGGGTATCGTGGACATCGTAGGTATCGTCTCGCAATTCTCCACGGCCACGCCACCGGTGGGTGGGTATCAACTACTTCCACGCACGGCGCCCGATCTCATCCCTTCCAACACCATTACCATCGTGGGCGAAGTCCAACAATCGTCCATCGTGCCCACCGGATTCACGCTGGGTTGGAACACCAACATCGCTGGCAATGCCCGCGTGCGCTATGGGCTTACACCTGCTATGGCTTCGCTTGCTTCGCCCACCGCCATCGGCACCACCCACACTGCCCAGTTGAGCGGCCTGTTCCCCGCACGAGCCTATTATGCCCAAGCCTACTCGGTGCAAGGTGCTGACACGGCTTGGGCCCCAGTACAACTCTATTCCACGGCTTCCGCTGACCCCGGTAATGTGCGCGTGTATTTCAACAAGCCGGTCGACGAAAGTGTGGCACAAGGCCCTGTTGCGATAGACCTCGGCAGCGCCATGGACGACACCCTGAAGGCCTACATGGACCGCGCTGTGAGCACCCTGGATATCGCGGTCTACAACACCACCAGCAGCCTGCTTGTGGATGCTGCCAACGATGCAAGTACACGAGGCGTGCAGGTGCGTTGGATCGCCGAGGCGAGCAACAGCAACAGTGCCTTGCAGAACCTCTCCGCGAGCATACCGCTCCTGTACCGCACCAATTCCGCAGGCAGCGGCATGCACAACAAGTTCGTGATCGTTGATGCCGATGGTGGGCCAGCAGCGCACGTCCTTACCGGCTCGGCCAACTTCACCAATTCGGGCCTGTTCCTGGATCCCAACAACCTTGTGGTGGTGAACGACATGGCCCTGGCGCGTGCCTACCGGATGGAGTTCGAGGAGATGTGGGGCTCCACTGGCGCCTTGCCGAACCTGGGCAACAGCCGTTTCGGTGGCGACAAAACGGACAACACGCCGCACCTCTTCAACGTGGGGGGGACACTGGTGCAGAGCTGGTTCTCGCCCAGTGATGGCACCACGGCCCGCATCGTGGATGCCTTGCACAGTGCCGATGAACGCATCGAATTCGCGCTCTTCGTGCTCACCTCCAGCACCCTCACGGAAGCCCTGATCGACATGCAGGCAGAGCCTGGTGTGGTGGTGCGCGGCATGGTGGAAGAAGAAGGTATGAGCATGTGGACCTTCGATGCACTGCTTGCAGGAGGCGTGGATGTTCGCACCGATGGCGCGTCGAACAGCCTGCACCACAAGTACGCCATCGTGGACCGAGACGCTCCGAACTCCGACCCCATGGTGGTAACGGGCTCGCACAATTGGAGCTTCAACGCCGAGAACAACAACGACGAGAATACGCTGATCATCCACAGCGCCACCATCGCGGACCAATTCCACCAGGAATGGAATGCACGCTGGACCACAGCGGTAAGCATACCCGAGCTGGGCACTACGAAGAACGGGTTGCAGCTGTGGCCCAACCCCAGCAACAACACGCTCAACATCGCATTGGTGGGCATGGCCGGGAACGCGGACCTGCATATGGTGGATGCCTCCGGCCGTATCGTGCACAGCGAACGCGTTCCTGCGGCGGTACATGTGGTGGACGTACAGCGCCTCTCTCCAGGGGCGTACAGCGTGGTGCTGGTGGGCAACGGCGAACGGTACTCGCGCACTTTCCTGCGCATGCCGTGATGGCTACTGCGGTATCCGCAATGGATTCCGCTCGTTGTACAAGCGCAGGAAGCGGAACAGGGCCTCGGTGCTGTTACGTTGCTTCTTGGGCAGGGCAAGGAATTCCTGCTGTAATATGGGATCATGGCCCAAGGCGCGGTCCATGCCACCTGCGTTGAAAGGCAGGAATTCCCCCGTACGCATATCGAGCACCTGCTGCATGAGCACCGTACGCGTTACCCCGCCGTAGGGATACATGTACGGATCCCAATCGTTGTAGCTCAGTTCGTAGACCATGTGGCCCAGGCTGCCCATCAGTCCGATGCGGTAGAATCCGTTGCCAGCAGCGATGTAGATGGCGTTGTTCTGGCAGAAGCCCCAGAGGTCCTCTTTACGGATCATCTTGCGCTCACCGTTCTCCTCCACGAAGTAGAGCTTGCTAACCGCACGCCGGATATCGCGCACTTCCAAGCCTTGTTCGTCGCGTAGCTGTCCGATCGGGATGGTGGGGTCGTTCAGCCGGAATGCCCCGAAGTCGGCGTACACCCCATCGCGCAGTTCCATGCCGCCGTAGTACACCACCCAGGCGCTGTCCTGCTGTGCCTGCATCGCTCCATTCGCGAACGCCAATAGGAGGAACAGCAGTGTGCGCGTCATGCCTTGGAGACCGCTTCACGAATGAATGCAATGACCTCGTCGGGTGCTTGTGCATGCACCCAATGCCCTGCATACGGAACGGTCTCCACACGTGCTTTGGTGAATTGTTCCAGAATGGCCGGGATATCCTCACGCAGGATGTAATCGCTTTGACCACCCCGGATGAAGAGCGTGGGAACAGCGACACGCTCGGGGCCGATCGCGGCGAGGATCGCATCCAGCTCGCGGGACAAAAGCTCCACGTTCACGCGCCAACCGAGTTTGCCATCCTCCACCCAATAGAGGTTCTTCAGCAGGAATTGCACCACACCGGGTTCCTTCACCCGGGCTGAAACATGCTCTTCCACCTCCTTCCGTGTACGCCCGGGTGAAAGATCGGCTGTGCGCAGGGCCTCGATGATATGACCGTGGTTGTTGGCATGCTCCCTTGGGCTGATGTCCACCACGATAAGCTCCTTCAGCATATGGGGCCATTGCTGTGCGAATACCATGGCAGCCTTACCACCCATGGAATGGCCCACCAGCACGATGTCCTTCAGGCCCAACTTCTCCACCAAGGCATGCACATCGGCGGCCATGATGGAGTAGCCCGTGGCACTGGTGTGGGGTGAACGGCCATGATCACGAAGGTCCACCAGGAACACATCGCAGGGTAGAGCGCCAGGAACAGTGGGCTCGGCCAGCTCGCGACCGATGCTTCCCCAATTGTCCGATGTACCGAACAGGCCATGAAGGATCACAACGGGGGTGGCGCCCTCGGTGCCCAGGCGGCGGTAGTGCAGGTCCACTGTCATCGCAACTCGCGGAGATAGAGGGCCACTGTGTTCTCTATGCCGTAAAGCAAAGCATCGCAGATGAGCGCATGGCCGATGGAAACTTCGAGCAGGCCCGGAACGTTGTTCTTGAAGTATGCCAAGTTGTGCAGGTCCAGATCATGCCCAGCGTTAAGTCCCAAGCCCAGTTCGGCGGCCTTCTTTCCAGCCTGGGTGAAGGGAGCTATTGCAGCGGTGCGGTCCCTGTGATAGTTGGCCGCGTACGGTTCCGTGTAGAGTTCGATGCGGTCCACGCCAGTATCGGCCGCATGAGCTATCTGAGCCACGTCCGTACCCATGAAAAGGGATGTCCGGATGCCGGCTTCTTTCAACTGCGCCACGACCGTGGTGAGCATGGTCTTGTGCGCCATGGCATCCCAACCGGCATTGCTCGTAAGCACGCCAGGTGGGTCTGGGACAAGGGTCACTTGGGCGGGGCGCACTTCCAGCACCAGTCGCATGAATTCCGTGCTGGGGTAGCCTTCGATATTGAACTCCGTGGTGAGCACCGTTCGCAGGGCCAGCACGTCGCTGCGACGGATATGGCGCTCATCGGGACGGGGATGCACAGTAATACCGTGAGCTCCATAACGTTCGATGTCAAGGGCCATGCGCAGCACATCGGGATTATTGCCTCCGCGGGCATTGCGCAAGGTGGCCAGCTTGTTGATATTGACACTCAGACGCGTCATTCGGTGATCGGTTACCTTGGTCCCGGATCGGGTGCACAAAAGTAGTTCCCGCGCCACCCACGGCATTCGTTCAGCCATGCACGCCCACGACCTCATCACATTCGACATTCCACCCCTGCGCCCGCAGGACGGCATCGGTCGTGCGTTGGACTGGATGGAAGAATTCAAGGTGGGCCATCTACCCGTTGTGGAAGGCACCCGTTTGGTGGGTTATGTTACGGACCGCGACCTTGTGGACCGGAACGACCCGTTGGGCACCGTTAGCAGTGCCATGGACCAAGTGGAGGTCCCTTTTGTGCGCGGTGGGCAGCATATCTACGAGGTCATGGCACTATTCAGCGAACGCGGCCTCACCGTGGTACCTGTGTTGGATGAACTGGGCGACTACCTGGGCATGATCAACGAGCATGCGGCACTGCGTGAACTGGCGCGTATGACCAACATCCAGGAACCGGGAAGCGTTGTCGTGCTGGAAATGAACCAAAGCGACTACAGCCTGCACGAGATCGCACGTATCGTGGAAGGCAACGATGCTCGTGTACTGAGTGCATATAGCCACACCCTGCCGGACAGCTTACGCATTGAAGTGACGCTGAAGATCAACCGCGAGGATGTGAGCAGCATACTGCGCACCTTCGAACGCTACGACTACTTCGTAAAATCGACCTATCAAGGGTCGAAGTTGCATGAGGACCTCCGCGACCGCTACGAGGAACTCATGCGGTTCATCAACCTGTGAGCCCAGCACGGGAATGCGCCCGGCACACCTGCTTCTTCTGCTTGCCCTGTTGACCGGGGGCACCGTGCTCGCCCAAGGGGAAGAAGCCGGTCGCCCACTTCGTGTCCTGGGCGTTACGATCCAGGGCAACAAGGTGACCAAGGAGCGCATCATACTTCGTGAGCTATTGGTATACGAAGGGGATACCCTATCCGCCGAGACCTTGTACGACAAGCTGGAACGCAGCCGCCAGAACCTGATGAACACCGGGCTCTTCAACACGGTGACCCTGCTGCCCGTTTACATGGACATGCATTCGGTGTTCATCGAGGTGCGTGTCAACGAACGCTGGTACCTGTGGCCCGCATTGATATTCGACCTCGCCGACCCCAACTTCAACACCTGGTGGCGTACCAGGGACCTGGAGCGCGTCAACTATGGCATCTACCTCTACCAGTACAACTTCCGGGGCCGGAACGAAACGGTCTATGCCCTGGCCCAGTTCGGCTATACCAGCCAGTTCGCGTTGCGGTACAAGGTTCCCTACATCGATCGCGAGCAGCGTTGGGGCATCTCGCTGGGTGGAGCGTTCCTGCAACAGTCGGAGATCACCACCGGAACCGTTGGCAACGAACGCATCCTGATCGCGAACCCGGGAAGCAGCAACCGCGATGAATGGAAAGGCGACCTGGAGATCACCCTGCGTCGCCAGCATGATGTGCGCCATGCATTGCGCCTCAACTACACGGATGCCACCGTAACGGACACCATTGTGGAGCGCTCGCTGGACTACTTTGATGGAAATAGCACCGATACGCGCTTTCTCTCCCTGGGCTACACATTCATCTGGGACCGTCGCGATGTACGCATCTTCCCGCGGAAAGGGCACTTGGCCGAGCTGCGTGTGGACAGACATGGCCTGGGGCTGCTTAGCCGCTCCGCCCCGAACATCACCACCACCTACGCCACCTATAAGCACTGGTGGAAGGTCCACGACAAATGGACCCTCGCCATGGCGCTTCGAGGAAGGCATACGCTTGGAACGCCTCCGTACT
>CAYQMC010000063.1:0-15287 GCA_964418285.1 uncultured Chryseobacterium sp. | reverse complement strand
CCCTTGATCATGGTCCCGCCCTACTGGGAGACCTGGTGGTTCCGCAGCGCCACGGTGTTGGCCGTCCTAGCCTTGATCTACGCCTTCTACCGCATCCGCATCAACGCCATCCGCAAGGAAGCACGCCTTACCACCGCCTTCAACAAGCGCCTGGCCGATGTGGAACTGACCGCTCTGCGCGCGCAGATGAACCCGCACTTCCTCTTCAACGCCTTGAACAGCATACGCCACCATGTCCTGAACAGCAGACCCGAGGAGGCCGATCGTTACCTCAGCAAATTCGCACGGCTCATCCGCCTGATCCTGGACCACAGCGACCAACGCAGCGTGCCGCTTGCCGAAGAGCTTCAGGCCCTTCGCCTTTACCTCGAATTGGAGGCCTCGCGCTTCGACGACAAGTTCAGCTTCCACATCCAAGTGGATCCATCGATCGAGACCAAGACAACGATGATCCCGCCCATGCTCATCCAGCCCTACCTGGAGAACGCCATCTGGCACGGCCTGATGCAGAAGAGCGAGGGCGGCGAACTGGTCCTGCGCATCGCGCGCGACGGGCAGCTGTTGCGCATCGAGGTGGAGGACGATGGCATCGGGCGTGCCAAGGCGGCCGAGCTGAAGAGCCGTAGCGCGCTGAAGAAGCGCAGCATGGGAATGTCCATCACCCAGCAACGCCTCGCCATGATCCAGAAGCAACAGGGTATCCGCTGCGATGTGCGCGTGGAGGACCTGGTGCTACCCGATGGCGAGCCCGGCGGCACACGCATAACCCTCATGATCCCCCTTGTCTGACATGCTCAGCGCCATCCTCATCGACGACGAGCGCCACTGCTGCGAGACCTTGCGCTACCTGCTGGAAAAGCATCCGCAGCGCGTGCAGGTCGAAGCGGTGTTCCAAGATCCAGCGAAAGCGCTGGCACATCTTCGCAGACATCGTCCGGACGTGCTCTTCCTGGACATCGAGATGCCGGGCATGAACGGATTCCAGCTCTTGGAGCAACTGGGTGATGCACACGGCCAGGTGATCTTCACCACCGCCTACGATCGCTTCGCCGTGAAAGCCTTCAAGGTGAACGCCATCGACTACCTGCTGAAACCCATCCAGGAGGACGAGCTACTGGCCGCACTGGAAAAGGTGGAGGCCCAACGCGGCAACGGTGACCATGCCCTTCCCGCCCTTGAGGAACGCATGCGCCAGCTGATGCAGGACCTGCAAACCCCGGTGCGCAAGGGCCAGCGCATCGCCTTCAGCACCGTACACGGGCTGGACCTTGTGGAGGCCGACGACATCATCTGTTGCCAGAGCGAGAGCAACTACACCCGCATACACCTGACCGGCGAGCGGCGCATCCTCGTGAGCAAAACGCTGCGCGAAGTGGAGGAGCAGCTGCCCAATGACCGCTTCCTGCGCGTACACCACAGCTACGTGGCGCACATGGACCACGTGCAGAAGTACCTGCGCGGCGATGGCGGCACCCTGGTGATGGACAACGGCATGGAGGTGAAGGTGTCGCGGAACAGGAAGGAGGTGGTGGTGGAGCGGTTGGGTGGATGAGCGTGCGGCAGCGTTCCTTTGCTGTATGAGCAAGAGAGTCGTTCTCATCACCGGCGCCACCGCCGGTTTCGGCGAAGCCACCGCGCGCCGCTTTGCCAGCGAAGGCTGGCGCGTCATCATCACGGGCCGCAGGCGCGATCGGCTGGAAGTGCTGAAGCGTGAATTGGAAGGGCTGCACGGCACCATCGAAGGCGGCACGGTGGTGCATGCCCTGCGCTTCGATGTGCGCGACAATGCTGCCGTGGAGCAGGCCGTCGTCTCACTGCCCGATGACTGGAAGGACATCGACGTGCTGGTGAACAACGCCGGTCTCGCTGCTGGCATGGATCCGATCCAGACCGGCAACCTCGAGGATTGGGACCGTATGCTGGACACCAATGTGAAGGGCTTGTTGCACGTAAGTCGTGCCGTGATCCCCGGCATGATCGCGCGAAAGCGAGGCCACATCGTGAACATCGGCAGCACGGCAGGCAAGGAAGTGTACCCCAAGGGCAATGTCTACTGCGCCAGCAAATTCGCCGTGGACGCGCTCTCCAAGGCCATGCGGCAGGACCTCCTGGAACACGGCATCAAGGTGACGCAGATCGCACCCGGCCTGGCCGAAACGGAATTCAGCCTGGTGCGCTTCGCCGGCGACGAGCGCAAGGCCAAGATCCCTTACCAAGGCATGGTGCCCTTGAAGGCCGAGGACATCGCCAACCTGGTGTACTTCGCGACCTCACTGCCACCACACGTGTGCATCAACGATCTGGTAGTGACGCCCACCGCGCAGGCCAATAGTGTACTTGTGCAGCGCGAAGCCTGAGTTACCTTGCGATCCTGATCGTCATACACATAGCCGTACACCATGTCCAAAGCACTTCGCATCTTCCTCATCGTAGTGGGAGCCATCCTCATCCTCGGTTTCATCGGCATGCAGGTGATGACCACCCAGACCAAGAAGCACAGTCCTGAAGAGGTGGAGACCTTGGTGCTGGACGATCTGGAGCTGGAAGTGAAATACTCGCGCCCGTACAAGAAGGGCCGGAAGATCTTCGGCGGCCTGGTACCCTATGGTGAGGTCTGGCGTACGGGTGCCAACGAAGCCACCACCTTCACCACCAATGCCGAGATCGACTTCGGAGGAACCCGTGTGGGACCCGGCACCTACACCCTGTGGACCATTCCCGGGCCGAACGAATGGAAGGTGATCCTGAACGACAAACGTTATGGTTGGGGTGTGAGCTGGGGCGGTCTGGCCAGCCGCGAAGCGGAACACGACGTGGCCACCGCTGTGGTTCCCACCGGTGTAGTGGTGGAGAACGTGGAACAATTCACGATCCAGTTCTCCGGATCGCCGATGGAATTGGTGCTTAGCTGGGATGATGTGATGGTCAGCGTGCCCTTGGGCCGCTGATCCCGGCGCGATACCTTCGCCGCAGCCAAGCCATCCGATGCAATTCACCGCTGCCCAGATCGCCGAACTCCTTGACGGAGAGATCGACGGCGACCCCCAGGTGATGGTGAACGACCTGGCCAAGATCGAGGAGGCCCGCAGTGGCACCCTGACCTTCCTGGCCAATCCGCGCTACATCGAGTTCCTGTACACTACCAAGGCGACCATCGCCATTGTGGACAAGGATTTCGAAGCCAGCAAGTCCGTCCCGAAAAGCCTTACGCTCATCCGCGTGGCCGATCCGCGTATGGCCTTCACCCAGCTGCTGGAGCGCAACTACCAGCTCCAGTACGAGAAGAAAGGCATTGAACAACCCAGCTACGTAAGCCCCAAGGCCAAGCTCGGCAAGAACGTGTATGTGGGCGCCTTCAGCTACATCAGCGATGATGCCGTGCTGGGCGATGGCGTGAAGGTGTTCCCGAACAGCTTCATCGGCGAACGCGCGCAGTTGGGCGCCGGAACGCGCATCCACGCTGGAGTGAAGATCTACCACCAGACCGTGATCGGCGAGCGTTGTGTGATCCACAGCGGAGCCGTGATCGGAGCCGACGGTTTCGGATTCGTGCCCAATAGCGAAGGCGTCTATGAGAAGATGCCGCAGGTGGGCAATGTGATCCTGGAGAACGATGTGGAGATCGGCGCCAACACCACCGTGGACCGCGCCACCATCGGCCACACCATCATCCGCGAAGGCAGCAAGCTGGACAACCTGGTCCAGATCGGGCACAACGCCGAGATCGGCAGGCACAACGTGATCGTATCGCAGACCGGCATCGCTGGCAGCACCAAGGTGGGCGACCACAATCAGATCGGTGGGCAGGTGGGCATCGCGGGGCACCTCACCATAGGCAACAAGGTGCGCATTGCGGCCCAGAGCGGAATAGGCTCACACCTGGCCGATGGGGTCACCGTACAGGGTTCACCCGCCTTCGCCAAAGGCCAGTACGATCGCAGTTCGGTGGTGTTCCGCAAGCTGCCCGACCTGAAGCAGCGGATCGATGCGTTGGAGAAGGAGTTGGCGGAGTTGAAAGAACAACAGGGACGCTCCTGAGCGCCCCTTCACGCCCACATCCTACCTTCGCCCAGCAAGTCCGGTGGCGCAAAGCGAACCCTGCCGGCCCCGCAGCATGAGCGACCAACAACACACCCTGAAGGCCGAAGCCAAACTGAACGGCGTGGGCCTCCACTCCGGCGTTCCGGTGGAGCTAACCCTCTGCCCCGCACCGGTGGGCCACGGCTATAAATTCCAACGTACCGACCTCGAAGGACAGCCCATCATCAATGCTGATGCGGACCTCGTGGTGAGCACCGCACGCGGCACCACCCTGGGCAAGGGCGATACCGTGGTGAACACCACCGAACACGTGCTGAGCGCCCTCTATGCCTTGGGCGTGGACAACTGCCTGCTGAAGCTGAGCGGTCCCGAAGTGCCGATCATGGACGGCAGTGCGCTGCCCTTCGTACTCGCCATTGAAAGCGTAGGCCTTGAACCGCAGGACGCCGAACGCAACTGGTTCGTGCTGAAGGAACCCATCTGGTTCGAGACCCAGGAGCGCGGCACCGAAATGCTTGGCGTACCCGCGCCCGGCGGCGAGTTCCGGCTGACGGTGATGGTGGACTACAACAGCCCTGTGCTGGGTACCCAACACGCCAGCATGTACCGGGCGGAAGAGTTCAAGGACGAGATCGCACCCTGTCGCACATTCGTCTTCCTGCGTGAGCTGGAGCAGCTCGCCAAGGCAGGCCTGATCAAGGGCGGTGACCTGGACAATGCCATTGTGCTTGAGGACCGGGAGGGCACCACGCAGGAGGACCTGAAGGCCGTGGCCAAGGCGCTGAACAAGCCGTACCACGAAGTGGAGATCCGCCGCAACGGCGTGCTCAACACCACCGACCTCAAGTTCTTCAACGAGCCGGCACGCCACAAACTGCTGGACATCGTGGGCGATCTGGCCCTGGTGGGCCGCCCCATCAAAGGGCACATCCTGGCCGCGCGTCCGGGCCACTTCGGCAACACGAGCTTCGCCAAGCGCATCAAGGAAAAGATCCGCGAAGAGGAAAAGAACCCCGTGGCACACCTGGACCTCACCAAGGAGCCGCTCTTCGACAACGTGGCCATCCACAAGATGCTGCCGCACCGCTACCCCTTCCTCTTGGTGGACAAGGTGATGAGCATGGACAAGAACAGCATCATCGGCGTGAAGAACGTGACGCTGAACGAACCGCATTTCACCGGCCACTTCCCCGGCAACCCGGTGATGCCCGGTGTGCTGCAGGTGGAGGCCATGGCACAAGTGGGCGGCATCTTCGCATTGAGCCAGGTGCCCGATCCGGAGAACTACACCACGTACTTCCTGAAGACGGACGGCATCCGTTACCGCCGCAAGGTGGTGCCCGGCGATACGCTCGTGTTCCACCTTTCGCTGATCACCCCCATCCGCCGCGGCTTGGTACACATGCAGGGCCATGGCTACGTGAATGGCCAGCTTGCGGTGGAAGCCGAGATGATGGCCCAGATCGTGAAGGACAAGGCACCCGCCACAACGGAAGCAAAGGCCACCGCCTGACGCCATGAGCATATCACCACTCGCCTATGTACACCCCGAAGCCAGGCTCGGGAAGAACGTGATCATAGAACCCTTTGCTTCCGTTTACGGCGACGTCATCGTGGGCGAAGGCAGCTGGATCGGACCCAATGCGGTGCTGATGGACGGCGCTCGTATAGGCAGCAACTGCCGGATCTTTCCCGGGGCGGTCATCGCGGCCATACCCCAGGACCTGAAGTTCGCCGGCGAAAAGACCACCGCCGAAGTGGGCGACGGTACCACGGTCCGCGAGTGTGTCACTATCAACCGGGGAACGGCCGACCGCCTGAAGACCGCCGTTGGCAGCAACAGCCTGCTGATGGCCTACGTGCACCTGGCCCACGACTGCATGGTGGGCGACAACGTGGTGATCGCCAACAGCGTGAACCTCGCCGGCCACGTCACCATCGACGACTGGGCCATTCTGGAAGGTAACGTGGCGGTACAGCAGTTCATCCACATCGGCGCGCACAGCTTCATCGCTGGTGCAAGCCTGGTGCGCAAGAACGTACCACCCTTCGTGAAAGCCGCACGTGAACCGCTGAGCTATGTGGGCGTGAACGTGGTGGGCCTGCGCCGACGCGGGTACAAGGACGACGCCATCGCACGCATCGAGGACATCTACCGCGAGATCTTCGTGCGCAACAGCAACGTGGATCGTGCCGTGCAGAACGTGGAACAGACCCTCAAGCCCAGTCCGGAGCGCGGACAGATCCTGGACTTCATCCGGAACAGCCCGAAGGGGATCATGCGGGGGTTGGCGGAATAGCGCATATGGAAATGGGGAGTTGTTGGAATGTGGAGATGGGAGATGCCCTTCAACAACGATCCGGACCCACCATCCCAGCGTCCCATTCGAATACATTTTGCGTTGGAAATGACCCGGCACGTCGATCACGGGATCAGATCCCTGCCGAACCGAAGCTGCCGCCTTCTCCACATCGATCCATTTCCACCTTCCTGAAATGGAGTTGACCCTCTCCAACATCGCAAAACACTTCGGTCGCGAAGTGGTCTTCAAGGGCGTTTCGCTCTCGCTTGCCAGCGGTAGTCGCACGGCGATCCTGGGGCCGAACGGAAGTGGGAAGAGCACCTTGTTGCAGGTGATCGGCGGAGTACTTGTGCCTACGGAGGGGAGCATCATGCACCGCTTGAACGGACAGGACTTGGCGCAAGAGGACGTTTACCGGCACGTGAGCATCGCAGCGCCCTACCTCGGCCTGTACGAGGACCTGAGCCTGAAGCAGGCGGTGGAATTCCATGCGCGTTTCAAGCCCTTCCGAAAGGGCCTTACGCCCGCTGACGTGGCCCGTTCGGCCTACCTCGAGCATGCTTTGGAGAAGCCCGTGCTCAACTTCAGCAGCGGCATGAAACAGCGCCTGAAACTCGCGCTGGCCATCCTGAGCGACACCCCGCTCCTGCTGCTCGACGAACCGGCCAGCAACCTCGATGCGGAGGCCATCGCTTGGTTCCGTGAACTGCTCAAGACCCATACGGATGGTCGCACGCTCGTTGTGGCCAGCAACCGCCAGGCCGCGGAGCACGACCTCTGCACCACAAGCATAGAGATCAGCACGTATAAAGGAGTCGCGAATGGCAAGTAGGCAAGTTGGCGAGTCGTTGGGCTGCTCGCACCCGGCCAACCCGCTCCTTGCCACTGCGCTCATATCCGCCACTGGCAAAAAGCCTATTTTCGCGGCCCACCCAGAATTCAGCCCCATGGCCACCACTTCGGACATCAGCGTCGGAACCTACATCCGCTTCAACAACGACATCTGCCAGATCATGGAATGGCAGCACCGCACGCCGGGCAACCTGCGCGCGTTCTACCAGGCCAAGATGCGCAACCTGCGCAACGGCAAGTTGGCGGAGAACCGCTTCCGCAGTGGCGAGACCATCGAAGTGTTGCGTGTTGAGGTCCACGAACTCCAGTACCTGTACCGCGAAGGCGACATGCTCGTGTGCATGGACCAGGAGAGCTTCGAGCAGAAATACATCCCGGTGGATCTTTTCGGCGACGCACTGGGGTTCATGAAGGAGGAGATGATCGTGCAGATCGGCTTCGAAAGCGACACCCCCATCTTCGCCCGCCCGCCCAAGGTGGTGGAACTGGAGGTGACCTACACCGAGCATGCCGTGAAAGGCGACACCAGCAACAAGGTGATGAAGGCCGCCACCCTGGAGACCGGCAAGGAGATCAGTGTACCGAGCTTCGTGGAGATCGGCACAATGGTGCGTGTGGACACCGAGAGCGGTGAATACATGGACCGTGTGAAGAAGTAGTCCCACACCACAGCATAACTCCCCAAGCCCCGCGCCGACCTCGACGCGGGGCTTGTTCGTTCCTGGCCCGACAGTCGTCCACGCGGCTCCCCCCGCTACCTTTGGCGCACATTCCACCCCCGCGTGCTACTAAACCCACCACAAACCGCCGCACAGATCGCCCAGCTGCTGGGTGCCCAGGCGAAAGGCAACACCGATCGCCTGGTTACCGGCATCAACGAGATCAACCGTGTGGAGGAAGGTGATCTGGTCTTTGTGGACCATCCGAAGTACTACGACAAGGCCCTGAACAGCGCGGCCACCACCATCCTGATCGACAAGGACGTGGAAGCCCCGGAGGGCAAGGCCATCATCATCAGCAGCGACCCCTGCCGCGACTACAACCTGCTCGTGGAACGCTTCATGCCGCGGAAGGGTTGGGAGCAGACCAACATCACCATCGGTCCGGGATCCCAGGTACACCCCAGCGTATCGCTCGGTGCGCACGTCACCATCGGCAAGGACTGCATCATCCACCCCGGTGTGGTGATCTACGAACACAGCACCATCGGCGACCGTGTCATCATCCACGGCAATACCGTGATCGGCGGCGACCCCTTCTACTACAAAAAACGCCCGCACGGCTACGACAAGATGCCGCCCGGTGGCAGTGTCACCATTGCCGACGATGTGGAGATCGGTTCCTTGTGCACCATAGACCGTGGCGTTAGCGCCGACACTCGGATCGGCAGGGGCACCAAGATCGACAACCACGTGCAGGTCGGCCACGACACCATCATCGGCGAGCGCTGCCTCATCGCCTCGCACGTGGGCATCAGCGGTGCGGTGGTCATCGAGGACGAGGTGACCCTTTGGGGCCAGGTGGGTGTGCCGAGCAAACTGCGCATCGGCAAGGGCGCCACTGTGCTGGGGCAAAGCGGCCTCATCAATTCCCTGGAAGGCGGACGCACCTATTTCGGCAGTCCGGCCGGCGAGTGGAAGCAGAAGATGCGCGAGATCGCGCTGCTCGGCAGACTGCCGGAGCTGTTCAAGAAAATGAAGGATTAGCATGGCACGTCTGGAACGCATCATAGAACGCTTGGAGCTGAAGGAATTCCAGCTCAGGGCATTGTTGGATGTGACCAAGGCCATCAACACGAACGTGGAACGGGCCGAGCTGTTGGCGCTCTACGAGCACATCGTACGCGACGAACTGGGCATCACCCGCATGATGCTGTTCGAGCGGGCAGAGGGCTGGGAACGGATCCTTGCCTATGGCACCGATGACCGCAGCGATGCCATCGACATGGACCAGGTCTTCGGGACCTACAAGGACATCCAGGTCATCGGGTCGGAGAACGCGGGCAGCTTGGGCGCCTTCGATGTGGCGGTGCCCGTGTACCACCTCGACAAGCCATTGGCGTTCCTGCTGATCGGCGACATCGACGAGGAGGAACAACGCATGAGCCCCACGGTGAAGCACCTTAACTTCATCCAGACCCTGACCAACCTGATCGTGGTGGCCATGGAGAACAAGCGCCTGGCCCGACAGGAACTCCAGCAGGAGCGTGACAAGCGTGAGCTGGAGTTGGCCGCCGAGATGCAGAACATGCTGGTGCCGGCAGACCTGCCCAACAACGAGCGGATGTCGGCTGCAGCATGGTACAAACCCCACAGGCAGGTGGGCGGCGACTACTACGACCTGATCCCCAATGGCGACGGGCGGTTCATGATGGCCATGGCCGATGTGAGCGGCAAGGGCATGGCGGCGGCCTTGCTGATGAGCAACTTCCAAGCTTCGTTGCGGGCCTTGATCCAATACCGCGAGGACGACCTCCCGGGTCTGGTGCGTGAGCTCAATGACAAGGTGTTCGCCAGTGCGCGTGGCGAACGTTTCATTACGCTCTTCCTGGCCGATATCGACCTGCACGGAAAACGCATCAGCTACGTGAACGCCGGGCACAACCCTGCGCTTTACCTCACCAACGGCAAAGCCACGGAACTGCGCGAAGGCACCATACCCTTGGGCATGCTGCCCTTGCTTCCCAAGCTCCAGAGCGGCGAGGTGGCCATCCAAAGTGGCGATACCCTGCTGGCCTACACTGATGGGCTGGTGGAACAAGAGGATGCCCATGGCATCGCGTTCGAGACCGAACCGCTGGAACGGATGTTGTGCGACATGGCCCCCGCCGGATGTGCGGCCTTGAACAGTGCGATCATTTCGGCCTACGAAGCACACCGCGGTGATGTACCTCCCCTGGACGATATCGCCCTGCTCACCTGCCGCTTCGCCTGACGGCCTTCAGGAGCATACGCTCACTCCTTACCCACCACCTCGACCTGATCGCGCGGATACTTCAGGTCCAGCAGGACGATCATGGCCGTGAAGGCCCAGAACGGCACCGAGGCCTTGTCCAGGTCCAGGAAGTTGTTGAGCACCCCGTGCAGGTAGTAGGTGAACAGGCCCAGGAACAAGGCGGCAAGAAGTTGCTTGTCCGCGCCATTGGGCATTCGGGCATACAGCCGCATCACACGCACGGCGGTCACCAATACCAACAACAACATGAGCAGGATACCCGGCAGGCCCTGCTCCGCAAGCGGCCCCAAGTACTCGCTGTGGGCGTTGCCCTGCAAGCCGAAGTTGGTGCTGATGATCGTACGCTCCGATGAAGCTTGGAACGGGGCATACTGGAACATGTAGGTGCCCGGACCCCAGCCGAACAAGGGCTTCTCCTGGAACATGCGGATGGCCGAATTCCAGCGGTTGATGCGCTCCAGGTTCGATGCATCGCTGGAGATGTTGGAGATGGACTTCACGTGCTCACCGAGGTCGTCGGACGATTCCTCGCGGTTGCGCTCCAAGGCCAGGGTGATCTGTTCCTCGTTGGCCAGGTACACCCCACCGGCGGTAAGCGCAAGCGCCGCCACGGCCCAGACCGGGATCCGCAGCCGCAATACCAGGTACACGCCCAACGCGCCCACCAGACTGAGCCATGCCGCCCGGGTGAAGGAGAAGATGAGCCCCACGAGAAGGAGCATGAGCAGCGCCACCATCAGGCCGCGCTGGGTGCGGGAATAGCCCGGCAACCACAAGGCCGTGATGAGGAAGGGTATGAAGAACGCGATGATGGCACCGTAGCTCGTGTGGTCCTTGAAGAAGGGGCTCATCACCCAGTGCGCCGGCTCATGGGCGAAGCCGTATTGGGCATGGTTGATCAGTGTGTACACCACCACGATGGCCAGTCCGCCGAGGTAGGCCCAGATGAAAGTGTGCATCTTGCGACCATCCGCGAACAGCCGTGTACCCAGGAAGAACATGGTGGTCACGAACCACATCCGTGCGGTGAAATGCTTGATGGACACGACGGGCATGGTACTGGGCACGATCGTGATCAGCATCCAACCCAGCTGCGCGAGGATGATCCAGGTGATGGGGTGCCTCCAGACCCTGGGGTCGATCACGTTGCGTTCCAACAAGAGCTTCAGCAGAAAAAGCACCATGATGCCCACCAGCAGGGGTTCCGTGGGCAGGGCGATGCCGATGCCACCGATCTCCAGCTCCTCCATGTTGATGGACAGTGGCGTAACGAAGGCGATGAAGAGCAGCAGCCGGTCCACCGAGGTGACCATGGCCCAGACAACGAGCAGCACCACGGGCAGCAGGTTGAACCAGTAGATCTCCTGGGCCACAAGCACCGCGTTCACCAACACGAACAACGTGCAGGCAAGGGCGATCCAATGTGTCCTCAGCGCCTTCACCATGGCCTACGAACGCTCCTCACGCCACATCAAGAGCACGAAACAGAGGAACAAGGCCGAGGCAGTACCCACCAGCACGATGATCCAACGGATCGGGTAGGCCTTCTTGTCGCTTACCTCCGGGTACACCACAACGTTGGTATAGCTCAACTCCTTGGTCACGTCGTTCACCACGCGCTCGTACTCGCTTAGCAGGCGATCGTAGTTGTTGCGGAACTTGTTGCTCAGATCGGTAAGGGCGCGGAACTCTCCTCCGTTCTCCTCCAGCTTCTTGAACATGGTCCGCACTTCGTCCAAACGCGCTTGCGAAACGCCGGGTGTCGCCAACATCATCAGGTAGCCTCGGGTCAGCTCTTCGGTCTGGCCTTCATAGACCAGGAGGCCCGAAGCTTGGCGCAATTCGGCCAGACGCGCCTCCACGGAATCGAGCTTGGCCTGCTCGTTCGCCAGGGCACGTTGTGCGATCTCCAGCACCTCGTAGGACTTCTCCCGTTGCAGCCTCCGGGCGAGCATGTCCACCTGCTTCAGCATGGCCTGCACCATATCGCGCGCCCGCCGTGGGTCCTCGTCCAGCACTTCGATCATCACCGATTCGTAACGCGTCTTGCTGATCTCCACCCGGTCCTTGAACTCGTTGTACAACGCGAAGTACCCCCCACCGCTCGTGGTGTCCACATCGTACACCGCGGCCAGGCCGAAGCGGGTGATCAGGCTGTCGCGGATGCTGTTGCTCTCCAACAACTGCAACAACTGGTCGGTACGCGTCTCGGAGGAATAGGGCGAGAGGTTCACCGGATACACCGTGGCCGAGGACAGGTATTTGGGGGTGATCACCGCCGGTGAGCTCAGGGCGGCGGAAAGGACCACCGACACGATGCCCACAGCGATAAAGGTGCGTATGTGGCGCTTTACCACCCGCCCCGCCATGGAGAAATCCACTTCATTGGACATGGCTCGCACGGATCTTTTTGAGATTCTCCTGCACCACGATGAGCAGCAGGGCCAGCAGGAGGCCGGCAATGGTACTGACGGCCACCAGCAACCAGCGGATGGGGTAGTCCTTCTTGTCCGCTGGCTGGGCCTTGTTCACCACGAACTTGTGGGGCAGGTCGCTATCACGATCGGCCATCGCCTGCTCCAGTTTCATCTTCAGGATGCTCAGACGCTTGGTCTCGTTGAAAAGGCGGTCCTGCAGGGTGACATACGCCCCACCATATTGGGCAAGCACCTTGAAACGATCCTCGAACTCACGGATGGCGCGCTGATCGCCCTTCACGATGGCCATGCCCAGGTATTCGTTGTAGCGTTCGCTCTGGGTGTGGTAGTCGTGCACGCCCAGTTCACGCAACACGCGCATGCTGTCGGCCATGTTGCGGATGTTCTCCTCCAATTCCCGCACCTTGCTCTCCACCACGATGAAACCCTTGTCGGCCCGCTCGCCGGCCATGTCCTTCCACACGCTGTCCACCTGGTCGGCGATGTAGTTGGCGATGTGTGCCGCACGCTCCGGTTCGGGGTCGCGCACCGTTACCCGCACACTGCCGAACTTGGTGTATTCGAACTTGATGTGCTCCTCGTAGGCCTTGCGCAGATCGCTCATGCGGTGCTTCGCATCGGGCTCTATCTTATACACACTGAACAGGTCGAAGTGGCCGGAAACACGGTCCCGGATGCGGTCGCTCTGCAGCATTTGCAGCAATTGCTCCGCATCCTGTTCATCGCCCAAGGCCAGGATGTCGTCGCGTCCGGTGCTTTGCTCGGTCAGCAAGGCCTTGGAGACGGAGTTCGTCACCGCCGGGAACATGATCACTTCGCTCTTGTACAGCGGGGTTATCACGAAGGCGGCGATCAACCCAGCGATCATGCCAAGCACCGTGATGCCGATGATGAGACCGCGGCGCGCCCATAGGAAAAGGACCAGGTCGAAGGAGGCGACCGGGCCGTTGGAAGTTGTCTGCATTCGGTATGGTTGCTGAAAAGAGGGCCTAAAGTACACCTTAGCAAGCAGGCGGGAACGGGCCTTCAACGCAGCTTTCCCGAGGCTAGTGTAGGCAGGCCGGAAACATCCGCGCGGCGCAGAAGCCCGGTAGCGAAAGCAAGCAACACCACCGCCGGCGCATACACCACGAACAGCACCGGCATCGATGCCTGCCAATGCCGGCCCAGCATCACCACCCCCAGGGCACCGGCTGCGAACAGCAGCACGCGCGGCACCAGCTGCCACGGCAGATCAAGGCGGAACACACGGATGGCGAGCACCACCTGCACCAGGGCCGTTGCCACCTGGGTCACCAGGCTGGCCCACGCAGCCCCTTCGGCCTGCCAGCGTGGTATCAACAGCAGGTTCAGGCCGATGTTGAGCACTGCGCAGAAGGCCGCCATGATGTTCAAGCGCTTCAGGTCGCCACCGGCCGTGAGCAGCGTACCAAAGATGTAGGTGGTGCACACGGCCACGAAACACCACATCAGCACCGCGAAGGCCGGAGCGCTCGATCCGGTGTGCTCGCTGTAGCGGAGGTCCATGATCGCCTGTGCCTCCATGCTGGCGAATACCGCCACGGCCAGGGCCCCCACCAGCACCAGGCGCAAGGCCAGGGACACCAGCTCGGACACCGCTTCGCCCTGCCGCAGCATGCGGCTGAACATGGGAAGCAATAGGCCGGCCACCAGGAACCCCAGCATGTTGAAGGCCTCGAAGAAGCGGAAGCCCTGCGCGTAGATGCCCGCCTCCAGGGCACCGTTGGGCAGCAGTCGCTCCAGCATCAGGGTATCCGTTCGGTAGTAGAAGGTCATCAACAGGATCAGCAGCGCGTAGGGCAGGCTTTGGCGCACCACCATGTAGCTGAACACGGGCCGCCACGTGGGCGATACCCGGCCGCTCAGGCGCAGCACCAAGCCAAGTGCCACCAGCAGGGTCACGGTGTATGCTCCCGTTTGCGCCCACACCAGCCACTCGATCCTGAAGGGTGTACCATGGCCGCCCCACAACGCCCAGCCCAGCACCGCGATCAGGAGCACACGGTCCAGCACGCTCAGCAGGCTGTCCTGCCGGTAGCGCTGCGCCCCGGCGATGTTGCTGCGCAGATACAGGATGCTGGCCGCTAGCCCTTGGTTGAGCACCAGCCAACCCAGCATGCCCAACTCCGCGCCCCGGTAGCCCAGGAGCAGACCGGCCCCTACCGTAACGCCGGCATACAGCACCATGAGCAGCACCCGCACACCAGCGATACCGCTGAGGTACTTGCCCATGAGTTGGGTGTGCTGCGCGATGTTGCGGGTGTTGTAGTTGGTGATCCCCAGGTCCAGCAGGATGTTCAGCAGGAAGCTCAGGCTCAGCAACGCCGCGAAGCTTCCGTAGGTCTCGCTGCCCACCGCATCCTGCACCCCGGCGTCGATGCCCAGGATGTAGAACGGCTTCACCAACAGGTTCAGCACCAGCAGCAGGAAGAGGTTGGTGAGGAAAGTGCGTTGCATCGCCCCGCGAAGATGAGGGATGCGGGGCGGAACACGTAGCACTCGCGCCAAGTACAGAGCCCGGTCACAGGGACCGGGCTCCGGATCGCAAATGTGTGGCGAACAACTACTGCACCTTCACAGCGCGCTTCACCAACGGTTCACCGTCCAACAACAAGGTAACGTAGTAGATGCCGGGTGCCAGGTGGCTGGTCTGCCACACCTGCTGGTACTCGCCCGC
>CAYQMC010000062.1:0-16002 GCA_964418285.1 uncultured Chryseobacterium sp. | reverse complement strand
TTCCTGCGTTCACATTGGGCTCGATCCTCTTGGGCTTTGGCACCACCTTGCATGATGCTTCAAGCCTGTATTGGGTGATGACCGGCCAACATGTCTTGATGGCTTTGGGCCTGGCGCTCCTCCTGCCACTGCTCTCCACGTGGACCCGGATGCCGCGATGGGGCGCACCCATCGCGCTGGTCAGCAGGATCTCCTATGCGTGGTATCTGGTGCACATGCCTTTGCGTTATCCCTGGCAAAGGCTGATGGAGGGTCGCGACGAACCCACCACGATCTTCCTGTACATCGCCTTCTGGATAGTTGGCATTGCGCTTTCGGCCGTGGTGTACCGCCTTTGGGAACGCCCCTGGATGGACCTGCGGGAGCGCTGGGAGCGGAGGGAGTTACTTGCAGGCGAGGGTTAATTCCGCCGCTTGAAAAGCCGGTCGAAGAATCCCTTGTCCTTGCGCATGGTATCGCTGCCTTCCGACCCACTATTGGTTCCGGGTCCGAACAGGTCGTCGATGAATCGCTGCACGCCGCTGCGCTCCCTGTGCGGGTCACAATCCAGATCGATGTCGTAGGCCGACAGCTGGTCGAAGGAGTGGATGTACTTACGCCGAAGGTCGGGTTTCGCTTCAAGCTCCTTGAGCACAAGGCCCGCGATGGGGAGCGCCAGTTGAGAGCCGGTGCCCTGTGCACTGGTGAAATGGACCGATGGGTCGAAAGCCCCCACCCAGGTGCCGATGACCAGGCCCGGAGTGTAGGCCACGAACCAGGCGTCGCTGTAGTCCTGTGATGTGCCGGTCTTCCCGGCAAGCGGTGCTTTGATGCCGTAGCGGGAACGCAGCGCGGTACCAGTGCCTTGGTCGATAGCGCGCTGGAGCATCAGGGTCACCGCTGCGGCCGTCGTGTCGGAAATGGCCCTCTTGGGCTTTACCGCTTTCGCTTGGTACAAGATCCTGCCCCCGGCATCGGTGATCTTGGTGATCAAGCGCGGTTCTACGATACGACCACCCATGCAGAACGCTCCATAGGCCGGTACGAGCTCGTGCAGGCTGATGCTCGAAGCCCCCAGTGAAACGGCAGGCTTGTCCACATCGGCGGTGGGCAGCCGCAAGGCCTTGAAGGTCTCACGCACGGCTTCCGCTCCGGTCTTGAAATACAGGTCCACGGTGGGGCGGTTCATGCTCTTGGCCAACGCATACCAGAGGGCCACTTCGCCCTCCGTCGTATCCCGATCGAAGTTGTCCGGCGACCAATCATCGAACTCGGCATAGGACTGTTTGCTGTTGTCCAGATAGTCGCAGGGCGACATCCCATGATCCAATGCAGCAGCATGGATCATGGGTTTGATGGTACTGGCCACCTGGCGCTTGGCCGTGACCAGGTCGTATGGCAGGAAGCGGTGGTCGTTGCCGCCCACCCAGGCGCGCACCGCACCGTTGGATGGGTCCATCATGAACACAGCGCCGTTCAGCAGTTTGTGGTAGTTCCACAGGCTGTCGCGGTAGCTCATCTCCTCCACCCGACGGGCCTTGTGGTCGTACACCTCGCGGCGTTTCTTCTCGTCCAGCTTCCATTTCTCGCCGCCTTTCTTTCCTGCGCTTTTCTCCCAGGCCGTGCGGGCTTTGCGGTTGCGCAATTCCTGGTCAAGCTTCGGCTGCATTACAGCGAGGTGCTTGTGTACAGCATCGTTCGCCATACGTTGCAGGGCAGGGTCCAAGGTGGTGTGTATGCGCAGGCCGTCCTTCTCCACGGAGTAGGTGGTTCCATTGCGCTCGCCCAGGTCCTTCAATATTTCCCGTGCTTCCCGCGCCACCTGCGCATTGAAGTAGCCGTTCAGGTCCAGCGCATCGCCGCCTTGGTAGGCCAGTACCAGGGGTAGTTGCTGAAGTCGTTCCGCTTCGGCATTGCTCAGCTTGCCGTTCTTCCGCATCAAACCGAGCACCACGTTGCGTCGCTCGCGCGACTTCTCTGGATGCAGCCTCGGGTTGTAGCTGGTGTTGGCTTTCAGCATGCCCACGAGCACGGCAGCCTCCTCCACCTTCAGCAGCTTGGCTGGCTTGCCGAAGTAGCGTTGCGCGGCGCTCTCGATCCCGAAGGTGTTCTCGCCGAAGGGTACGCTGTTGAAGTAGAGCACCAACACATCGTTCTTGCTCATCACGCGCTCCAGTCGCTGCGCCACGAGGGCCTCCTTCATCTTGTTCACCGGCACGGTGAGCGGTCCGTGGCGCTGGCGGCCGTAGAGGTTCTTTACGATCTGCTGGGAGATGGTGCTGCCGCCACCACCGCTCTTGTCGCGGCCCAGCAGGGTGCGGAAGAACACGCGCACGTAGCTGCGCCCATCAACACCTTCATGCTCGAAGAAGCGTGCATCCTCGGTGCTCACCAAGGCGTCGATCAAGTGCTTCGGCAGGTCCTCGAAGAGCACGTTGGTCCGGTCCTCTGCGAAGAGCTTACCGATGGTACTTCCGTCGCTGCCCAGGACCAGCGTGGCTTGTTCATGCCGGATGGAGCGCAGGTCGTCTTCCGAAGGCAGCTTTCCGAAGGTGCCCAAGCGCACCAGTTGCATCAAGACAAGAAAGCCCACGAACACCAAGGCGAGGCCGATCAGCGCAAGCTTCAGGAAGGGGAAGCCCTTGCCGGGAGAACTTTTCGTTTTCGGCTTCTTCTTCTTGCGCGGCGCTGGACGTTTGGCCATGGGGGACGTCATGTTGGTCGCTTCACCTGCATCGTTTCGACCCAATGGGTCGATGCTACAGGTGCAGCGATCGAGCGTATTGCATTACTGCCGATGTCCACCCCATCACTCCTCCTCGTAACTGTCCTTGAACAACAGGTCGCTCTCATATGGGTAGCGCGCCAAATGCAAGGCCTTCACACGGTCATAGAGCAGCTTTCGCAGGGCGTCGATGTTGCTGCGTTCCACGGCGCTGATGAAGATGCATTCCTCACCGGCCATGCGGGCCATCCACGTCTCCTTCAGTTCTTCCAAGGTGTACTGGTCCACACGCTTCGGGGCCAGGTCATCGGGGTCGTGGTACGACGGTTTGTACGCGTCGATCTTGTTGAAGACCACGATCACCGGTTTGTCCCCGGCACCGATCTCGTTCAACGTTTGCTTCACGGTCTCGTACTGTTCCTCGAAGTTGTGGTGGCTGATGTCCACCACGTGCAGCAGCAGGTCGGCCTCGCGCGTTTCGTCCAGCGTGCTCTTGAAGCTTTCGATGAGCTGTGTGGGCAGCTTGCGGATGAACCCCACCGTATCGCTGAGCAGGAAGGGCAGGTTGCCCAGCACGATCTTGCGCACTGTGGTATCCAGCGTTGCGAAAAGCTTGTTCTCGGCGAACACATCGCTCTTGCTGATCAGGTTCAGGAGGGTGCTCTTGCCCACGTTGGTGTAGCCCACGAGGGCAACGCGGATCAATTTGCCACGATTGCTCCGCTGCGTGGCCATCTGCCTGTCGATCATCTTCAACTGGCCTTTCAGCAGGCTGATGCGGTCGCGCACCAGACGGCGGTCGGTCTCTATCTCCTTTTCACCAGCACCACCCCGTGTGCCCGTTCCACCGCGCTGCCGCTCCAAGTGGGTCCACAGTTTGGTGAGGCGGGGTAGCATGTATTCATACTGCGCCAGTTCCACCTGGGTCTTGGCATGTGCGGTGCGGGCGCGGCCGGCGAAGATGTCCAGGATAAGCCGCGGTCGGTCCAGTACGGGCTTCCCCAGCTCCTTTTCCAGATTGCGCTGCTGCGCAGGAGTCAACTCATCGTCGAAGATCACGGAGTGGGCATCGTGCTCCTCCATCCAGGCCTTCACCTCGGCGAGTTTGCCGCTGCCGATGTAGGTGCGCCCTTCGGGTTTGTGAAGCCGTTGGGTGAAACGCTTGAGCGTAACGATGTCCGCCGTAGTGGCCAGGAACTCAAGCTCATCCAGGTACTCCGTGACCTGCTCGGGCGTTTGGCGATCGGTGATGAGGCCGATGAGCACGGCCGTTTCGGCACGGGTCTTTTTATCCAGAGGGTCTATCATTCGGCGGCTTGCAAGGTGCGGACATGTTCCACCACGGCTTCGATCTCGGCCTTGGTCAGCACGTTCTTGTAGGCGGCCATCACTCCTTTCCCGTTCGTCACCAAAGCGATCATCTCCTCCTTGGTCAGTGTGGAGACGGAAAGATCCTTCGCGTTGTTTAGCCCCAGTTTTCCATCCTTGCCGTGGCACAACGTGCAGTGGGTGCTGAAGAGCGCTGCACCGCGCGACTTTCCACCGGGTGGGTTCGCAGCCTCAGTGGTCTCGCTTGCGCAGGATAACACGAGCACGGTGCTCAGCACCGCCAGCAGAATAGTGTTCCTTAAAGCCATGGGCGTCCGCGTCCGATCTGCGTGAAGGGCCATGGCGTGGCCCAGAGCATGAGGGCCAATGCGATGAGGTAGAAGACCGCCACACGCAGTTGTTTTCCCCGCTCTTCCTGCGCACGTTTGCTCAGCGAACGCCCCAAGGTGACCAGGATGATCGCAATGAGCATGGTGCCCAAGTGTTCGTATTTCCAGAAGGTCTGGTAGGGCTTGGCCATGTCCTCGTACAAGCCGCGACGCAGGAAATACAAGGCCAGGCCCAACGCCAACTGCAGGTGGCACAGCGCCATTGCCACGATGGCCACGGTACGTTCGCCGTTCAGGATGGGTGCTTTGCGCAACAAGCCCAGCAAGTGCGTGATGCCGGCATAGGCGACGGTCAGCAGTACGAAGTAGCGGAGAAGGCTGTGTGCAAAGATCAGGAAGGAATGGTCCATTGGAGATTTCGGGGTGTTGTACCAGAGCGGTGCGAAATTACGGCGGTGCAGCGTTGATCGACGTCCAGCGCCCGAGCATCGCGCTAGGAACGACGTAGCCCACCTACCAGACTTCCATCCCGACGCTCACTGCCAGGAAGGCCATGCCCGCCAACACCAGAACGGCCAGCATCTTCGCGATCCACTTGACCCAAAGGCCGAAGGGAATGCCCGCGATGCTGAGCACGCCCATGGTGATACCGCTGGTGGGGATGACGAAGTTACAGAGCCCATCGCCAAGCTGGTAGGCCAACACCGCGCTCTGCCGAGGGATGTGGAGGAGGTCGGCCAGTGGGGTCATTACAGGCATGGTAAGCGCGGCTTGGCCGCTGCCGCTGGGCACGAAGAAGTTGATGGCGAACTGCACGGCCAGCATCACCTGCACGCTCACCATTGCGGGCAGCCCGGCGACCGAGCTGCTCAGTTGGAACAGCATGGTGTCCACGATCTTGCCTTCCTGCATCACGATCAACACGCTTTTGCTCAGGCCGATGAGGATCGCGGCGGCCACCATGTCCTTGGCGCCGCCCACAAAAGCCTTGGCCGCGTCGTTGCCACCTATCCCACCGATCATGGCCGCACCGATCCCCATGGCCAGGAAGAGCCCGGCGATCTCTTCGATGTACCAATCCCATTTGTTCACACCCACGATGAGCATCACAATGCTCGCAGCGAATAGCAACAGCACCGCAACGCGCCGTCCGGTAAGGGGTATCTCCTGCATTTCCCCGTCGGTGTCGCCAGTGTCAGCGACACCATGCAGCAGACTGTTGCGCGGGTCGCGTTCAACACGGGCAGCATAGCGCATCACGAAGAAGATGGCGATGCCCGTGAGCACGGCCCACACCAACATGCGGAATTCCCAACCGCTGAACAGAGCCAATTCGCTGATGCCCTGCGCGATCCCCACCGTGAAGGGGTTGAAGGCCGCCCCGGCAAAGCCCACACCCGCTCCCACGAAGGGGATGGCCGCACCTACGATGGCGTCCCAGCCCATGCTCTTCGCCAAGGGGATCGTGATCATCAGGAACACCAGCACTTCCTCGGCCATGCCGAAGGTGGTACCACCGATGGCGAAGGCGGTCATCAGCACGGGGATCACCAGTTGCTTGTACGCCCGGTTCTCCCGTGCCATGTGCAGCACACGGAACAGCAGGGCCTCGATGGCGCCCGTGGCATTCAGCACCGCGAACGCCCCACCGATCAGTAGAACAAAGGCGATGATCATGGCCGCACCATGGTCGGTAAAGCCCTTCACCGGTGCGGTAAAGAAGCCGTACCACGGCACCGGCGCGGCATCCACGGTGTGGTAGGTACCCGGTACCACGAAGGTCCTGCTGCCTTCCACCACCCGGTCGAACTCGCCTGCGGGGATGATCCATGTGAGCGCCACGGCGAGGATGAGCACGGCGCTGATGATGAGCAGGGCGTCGGGGGTGCGGAAGGACTTGGTGGTGGACATGGTGGGAAAGGTAGCAGGCTCCGGTCATCACCATTCCAACAACGACCATACCTGCTGCTCGATCGTGACGATCGCCCTCCCTACTTTCGCCCACGCACATGCGCTCCCTGCTTACGACTCTGTTCCTGTTCGTCCTGGCCACCATGGCCGATGCACAGTCCACCGCTCCGGCCTCCCACATCCAGGATGTGGCGCCGTCGCTCTTCGCTTTCACCAACTGCGTACTGCACGTGGATGCACGGACCACGGTCATAAAGGCCACCCTGGTGATCAAGGATGGCAAGGTGCTGGCCGCGGGGGAGAAAGTGAGCATACCAACTGGTGCCGTGGTGCGCGACCTGAAAGGCATGCATGTGTGGCCGGCGCTCATCGAGCCTTATAGCGACCTAGGCCTGCCAGCCAGTACGAACGAGGAGCGCAAGAGCGAGGAGCGTGCTGCTCGCCATTGGAACGGCGCGCTTCGCGCTGATGCCCATGCGCACCACCTGCTCAACCTCGATCCCAAGCAGGTGGCCGAGTTGCGTAAGCAGGGCTTCGGTGCGGTGTTCACACACCGCATGGATGGTATCGCGCGCGGCACTTCGGCAGCGGTGCTGCTCAGTAATGATGAGCCGCAGAAAGCCGTGCTCCAGTCCGATCTCGCGGCACATTTCAGCTTCCGAAAGGGCAGCAGCACGGATGGGTTCCCCAGTTCACAGATGGGAGCCATTGCGCTCATCCGACAGAGTTTCATGGATGCGCGTTGGTACGCGGCGCAGTTGCAACCCGCCGAAACGGATGCCGTGCTGGCGGCGTTGGCCCATCAGTTGAAAGGACGCATCGTGCTCGAAGCGGGCGACCGGAACGAGCTGTTGCGATGGGTGCGGATCCTCGATGAATTCCAGCTCCCGGCGATCATCAAAGGCGATGGTGATGAGTACGCACGCCTCGCGTCGATCCGGAACACGGGCATGCCGCTGATCGTGCCTTTCGCGTTACCGGAAGCCTACGATGTGGAGGACCCCTATGACGCGCAGGAGGTGAGCTTCGCCCGTCTGAAGCACTGGGAGATGGCACCCTACAACGCCATGATGCTCGATACGGCCAGGGTGCCCTTCGCCCTCACCGCACACGGTCGTAAGGACCTGAAGGGTCTGTGGAAGGACCTGCGCAAATTGGTCGCTTGTGGGTTGGATAGCGCCCGTGCGATCGAACTGCTGACCATCGACCCTGCGCGCCTGTTCGGGGTGGATGATCGATTGGGTGCGCTTCGGCCTGGCATGTTCGCCAACTTCCTGATCAGTTCGCAACACCTGCTGAACGAGCAGAACACCATCCACGAGACCTGGGTCGATGGCAAGCGCTTTGTGATCAGTGATACCGATGCACCCAACCTGAAAGGCACCTACGAACTGAACCTTGCTGCCGAGATCTGGACCCTCGAGATGAAAGGTGAAGGCGACAAGCTGGAGGCAAGGGTGCGTCGCCCCGGTGATGCCGATAGCCTTGCAGTGAAAGCGCGCTTCGAACGGCAAGGACCGGTGATCAGCCTAAGCTGGGCGCCGAAGGGCGAACCCGAAGCGCTGATCCGCTTGAACGGCTCCATCCATGCCAACGGTGGATTGTGGGATGGCCAGGGACAGAAACCCGGCGGGCAGTGGTTCGTGTGGAGCGCTTTGCGGAAAGCGAAGTCGGAGAATGACAAGGGATCGGGGAACGGAATACCGGGAGGTGCTGTTTCGGCGGAAGCCGACACCACGACGCTGAAGAAGCCGGTGGACCCCGGGGCCATCACCTATCCCTTGGTAGGCTTCGGATGGACCGGAATGCCCCGGCAGGAGACGGTCCTATTCCGCAATGCGACCGTGTGGACCAACGCTGAGCAAGGCATCTTGCGAAGGGCCGATGTGCTGGTCCATCAGGGCAAGGTGCACGCGATCGGCGAGGGTCTGGATGCTTCCACGATCTTCCTTGGGCGGAACAAACCAACGGTGGTGGAGGTGGACGCCACTGGAAAACACATCACCACCGGGATCGTGGACGAACACTCGCACATCGCCATCTCGCGTGGTGTGAACGAAGGCAGTCAGGCCAATAGTGCGGAGGTGCGCATAGGCGATGTGGTGAACCCCGACGACATCAACATCTACCGGAACCTTGCCGGCGGTGTCACAACGATACACCAACTGCACGGCAGTGCCAACCCCATCGGTGGGCAGAGCGCCATCACCAAGTTACGTTGGGGGCAGACCGCGGACAGCATGCAGATCAAGGGCGCAGCCGGCCACATCAAGTTCGCATTGGGCGAGAACGTGAAGCAGAGCAACTGGCGGTCGCCCAAGCCACGCTTCCCACAAACGCGCATGGGTGTGGAGCAGTACTTCTACGATGCCTTCCTTCGGGCCAAGGACTACGACAAGGAACTACGGGCCTGGAGCGACCTGAAGCCGAAGGAACGCGAGCTTGGAACGCCCCCGCGACGCGACCTGGAACTGGAAACATTGGTGGAGATCCTGAACGGGACACGGCATATCAGCTGCCATAGCTATGTGCAGAGCGAGGTCGACATGCTGATCCATGTGGCCGACAGCATGGGATTCAAGGTGAACACCTTCACGCATATCCTGGAAGGTTACAAGGTGGCCGACAAGATGAAGGAGCATGGTGTGAGCGGAAGCACCTTCAGCGATTGGTGGGCCTATAAGTTCGAGGTGAACGACGCGATCCCATACAATGCTGCGCTGATGCACATGCACGGTGTGAACACGGGCATCAACAGCGATGATGCGGAAATGAGCCGCCGTCTCAACCAGGAGGCCGCGAAGGCTGTGAAGTATGGCGGAGTGAGCGAGGAGGAAGCGTGGAAGATGGTGACCTTGAACCCTGCCCGCATGCTGAAGCTCGATCACCGTTTGGGCAGCATCGAAGTGGGCAAGGATGCCGACCTGGTGCTGTGGAACGACAACCCGCTCAGCATTCGCGCCAAGGCCGAGCAGACCTGGGTGGATGGCGTGCGCTACTTCGACATGGTGCGTGATGCAGATCAACGTCGCTGGATCGCCGCCGAACGCGACCGCCTGGTGCGCGCCATGATCGTGGCCAAGGGCGAAGGCGCACCCACCCGCAAGGCACAGCGCGATCACCAGCACCTGTGGCATTGTGATGATATCGGGGAAGAAGGACATGAGCACGATGCACACAAGGACCTCTAAGCCGATGAAAGATCTTCGCACCCCCTCCGGCTTGTTGCAGCATTTTCGGATCTCGGACCCCGCTGTAATGGACCTCTGCATTTCCTCCGGAATCGTCGACCCTTTGGGCCGGCCCGGAAAGGCACAGCGTAACCTAGCGGCATTGAGCATGGCGATGATCGCAACGCTCACGCTCGCTCAACAACCCACCCCAGCCCCACCGCAATCCCAAAGCATCCTCATCACTGGTGGTACCGTGCATGTGGGTGATGGCAAGGTGATCGACGAAGGCGCGGTGGGGTTCCGCGATGGCCGCATCGACTACGTGGGGTTCAACTACGGCGCCAAGGCGGTCTACGACACGGTGATCGATGTGGCCGGGCAGCACATGTATCCAGGCTTCATCGGTGCCAACACCACCTTGGGCCTGGCCGAGATCGAGGCCGTACGAGCCAGTGTGGATCGGGCCGACATCGGCACGATGGAGCCTGAACTCCGCACCTTGGTCGCGTACAACAGCGCTTCCGTTGTGATCCCGACGGTGCGCAGCAACGGCGTGCTCATCGCCCAAGTGGTGCCGCGTGGTATGACCATCAGCGGAACCAGCAGCATCGTGCAACTCGACGCCTGGGACTGGGAGGAAGCCGCCGTGCGTATCGACGATGGTGTCCACCTCAACTGGCCCACGGCCTACGACCGCCGTGGTTGGTGGGCCGAGCCCGGCGAGACCGATAGGGCCAAGAAGGATGAACGCACCGAGCGTATCGCAGAACTGCGCGACTTCTTCCGCAGAGCGAAGGCCTATTCGACCGTGCCTGTGCCAGGGAAGATCGATCTGCGTATGGAAGCGATGCGCGGGGTCTTCGATGGAAGGAGAACACTCTTCGTGCATGCCAATGCAGCGCGGGAGATCACCGAAGCGGTGCAGTTCGCCAAAGCGGAAGATGTCAAGCGGACCGTGATCGTGGGTGGCTACGACGCATGGCGTGTAGCCGACCTCTTGCGCGATAACAAGGTCGATGTTGTTCTTCATCGTTTGCACAGCCTTCCATTGCGCCCTGAGGACGACGTGGATCTGCCATACCGCTTGCCAGCGCTGCTGAAAGAACGCGGTGTCCGTTTTTGCCTCGACCGTTCCGGCGACATGGAAGCCATGGGCCTGCGCAACCTTCCCTTTCAAGCAGGCACCGCCATGGCATATGGGCTTTCAGCAGAAGATGCGTTACGCTCCATCACCCTCGATGCTGCCGCTATTCTCGGCATCGACGAGCGGGTAGGCAGTTTGACGGTCGGCAAGGATGCTACGCTGATCGTCTCACAAGGCGATGCGTTGGACATGCGCACCAGCAAGATCACGCACGCCTATATCCAAGGTCGCACCATCCTGCTGGACGACCACCACAAGCAGCTATACCGGCAGTACAAGGAGCGATACGAGAAGACTCAATAGCCCAGCTTGCTGCGTACCCTACCCAGTACACCACGCGCCACAACGCGGGCTTTGTCCGCCCCCTTCCGCAACTCGGCATCGATCATGCTGCGGTCCTCCATCAGTTGGGCGAAGGTCTCGCGTTCGTTGCGGAAACCGTCCAGCAGCGCGGCAAGGAGCTCTTTCTTGGCGTGGCCGTAGCCGTAGCCACCTGCCCGGAACTTTCCGGCCATTTCACCCACAGCATCGCTGGGTGCCACCAGCTTGAACAGCTTGTATACCGTGTTCCCCTCGGGGTCCTTGGGCTCCTCCATGGGCGCGCTGTCGGTCACAATGCCCATCACCTCCTTCTTCAGCTCCTTCTCCGATGCGAAGATCCGAAGCAGGTTGTCGCGGCTCTTGCTCATCTTCTCGCCGTCGGTGCCGGGCACCAGCATCACCTGCTCGTCGATGCGGGCCTCGGGCAATACCAAGGTCTCGCCCATTTGGTGGTTGAAGCGTTCCGCCACGTCACGCGTCATCTCCAGGTGTTGCTTCTGGTCCTTACCCACAGGCACGAAGTGTGCATCGTAGAGCAGGATGTCCGCTGCCATCAGCATGGGGTAGGAGAAGAGCCCTGCGTTCACGTCCTCCAGCCGGTCGGCCTTGTCCTTGAAGCTGTGTGCCAATGCGAGGCGCGAGTAGGGGAAGAAGCAGCTGAGGTACCAGGTCAGCTCGGTCACCTCGGGTACGTCGCTCTGTCGGTAGAACACGGTGCGGTCGGTATCCAGCCCGCAGGCCAACCACGCGGCGGCAACCGCATACGTGTGCTCGCGCAATATATCGGGATCCTTGATCTGCGTCAACGAGTGCAGATCCGCGATGAAGAGGAAGGACTCGTTCGCGGTATCGCGGCTCAACGCGATCGCCGGACGGATGGCGCCCAGCACATTGCCCAGGTGGGGCGTGCCGGTACTTTGGATGCCTGTAAGGATGCGGGCCATGGGCGGCGAAGATACCGAGCCTGTAGCGTCGACCCATGCCGAGTGCAGTCGAGGTGGGGTCGACGCACAGGCTACCTTCGCCCTCCCCAATACCATGGCCCGCAACGCACAGGATACCGAGCATTCGCTGGAAGGACGGTCGCAGAAGCACCGGATCGCCGATAGCGAAAGCCGCAGAAATCCCGTGGCCAAATGGCTCTTCATGCCGTTCCGTTCGTTGTACAAGGTCTATTTCGCGCTTGTGTTCTTCGGTTCGCTGGTGCTGTTGTACATACCGTTCCGGATCCTGCTTTTCACCCCGCGGCGCTACCAAAGGGCATTCCGCCTGAAGCGTGTATGGGCCAATTTCCTCCAATGGGCCAGCATGGTGCCGGTGCGGGTGGAACAGCACGCCCCGTTGCCCCAGGCTCCGTATGTGATCTGCTGCAACCACAGCAGCTACCTGGACATCATCCAGATGTACAACGTGATCCCCGAATATTTCCTGTTCATGGGGAAGTACGAACTGCTGAAGTGGCCCCTCTTCAACATATTCTTCAAGGACATGAACATCGCGGTGAACCGGGGCAGCCACATCGAAGCCGCCAAGGCCTTTCGCCGTGCGGCACAGGCCATCGACCGTGGTACCAGCATCGCGCTGTTCCCGGAAGGTGGCATCCCGCCCTTCACGCCCCGCATGAAGCCCTTCAAGGATGGCGCCTTCCGCCTGGCCATCGAGAAACAGGTGCCGATCGTGCCCATGACCTTCGTGAACCACTGGAAGCTCTTCGGGGAGCCCACCGAACTGCTCGGCCGCGCCCGTCCGGGAGTGGCCCGCGCCGTGGTGCATGCACCCATATCCACCACCGGCCTCACCGAAGCCGATCTGGTAGATTTACGCCGCAAGGTGTACGAGGTGATCGAAGCTCCGTTGATCGATCCATGATCCCTGACCAGCTTCACATCCAACACAGCTCTACATCCTCACATCTCCACATCCGTTACGTATGAAGATCGACGACGCCACCCTGGACCGCATTGCTGAATTGGCCAAGCTGGATTACAGTGACCCCGAAGCGCGCAAGGCCATCCTTGCAGACATGGAGCGGGTGCTGGGTTTCGTGGAGAAGCTCAACGAAGTGGACACCAAGGGCGTGGAGCCCCTCATCTTCATGACCGACGAGTCCGATGTGCTGCGCGAGGACATCGCCGAGATCACGATCACCAAGGAGGAGGCCTTGAAGAACAGTCCGGTGAAGGACAGCGACTACTTCAAGGTGCCGCGTGTGGTCGACAAGGGTTGAAGCCTTCGATCCAGTGACCAGCTTTCCGTACTACACCAGGACGACAAGGTTGTCAAGGTGTTTCGATCGTAAGCCCACTCCGGTTCCTTGGAAGCCCTTACCACTGGAACCAAGGACCGTGTGATACCCCTGGATCGTATTGTGCTGCATGCCACCCGGCGTAACCCTCCCACTGGCATCCGCGTAGCATGTGATCTTTGATGAAATTGTAACTAGATCGATGGACAACGCCTTCATTGCCACCACATTCGACTGGGACCACCGCAACCCGACATCCTGGCAGCGGTTTTCGAACAAGGTGTTCCGTAAGCTGGGACTACCGGTGCGCCTTGCACCCGCGCCATCCGATATGGCGAATATCGAGGCGCGCATGAATCTGTTCCATTTGTTGGAGCAGACCGTGGTCAACAAGGTGCCTGGCGATGTGGTGGACCTGGGTTGCAATGCAGGTGACAGCACGATCGTGATGCAACGCATCGTCACCGAATTGGACCCAACCAAACAGGTCCATGCATTCGACAGTTTCGAAGGATTGCCCGAATTGTCCGAGAACGATAGCCGTGACGGAGTGTATGGAAAGGGGTACATGGCTGCTGGTCTGGACCTGTTCACGCGCAAATTCCAAGCATTGGACCTGAAAATGCCCCATACCCATAAGGGGTGGTTCGAGGAAACGGTGCCGAAATACCTTCCGGAGAAGATCAGCTTTGCCTTGTTCGATGGCGATCTGTACGAATCGACCAAGCATTTGCTTCCCCATGTCTATGAACGGATGTCGCCAGGGGCCATCGGCATGATCGCCGTGTACTACGACGAAACCATCCTGCCCCGGCAGGGTTTGTCCGGCGGTTATCGCTCCCCCGGGGTGAAGCGGGCCACGGACGAATTCTTCCGGGACAAGCCGGAGAAGGTCAGCGTGCTCTATGCCAACGAGTATTCCAACGGGTACTTCAGGAAGCTTTAACGCATTCCCGCCTGTTCGCATCCGCTGGTAGGTCGGATACATCGGACCTTTGTGCCATGGCAGAAAGCGGACCGACCGATCGCACGTTCCCGGTTACTGGCATGACCTGCGCCAGCTGTGTGCTGGGCGTGGAAAAGGCTTTGGCCGCACAAGCTGGTGTGGAACGTGTGAACGTGAACCTGGCCACCAACACGGCCGAGGTTCGCTACGACCCCCTACAGGTCGACGACCGCGCCATGCGGGCTGCTGTGCTAGCCGCCGGCTACGACCTCATCATCATCGATGATCCCGCACAGGCCGCTGCCGCCGCGGAAGCCGAACAGCAACAGCGCTACCGCTCTCTGCGCCAGCGCACGATCGCAGCCATCGTTCTGGCCGTACCCATTGTCGTCATCGGCGTGTTCGCCATGCACGCCTCTTGGGCGAACGTCGCATTGTGGGTCCTGACCACACCGGTCGTCTTCTATTTGGGAAGGCAGTTCTTCGTGAACGCTTGGCGCCAGGCCCGGCACGGCCAGGCCAATATGGATACGCTGGTGGCGCTCAGCACCGGTATCGCATATCTCTTCAGTGTGTTCAACACCCTGTATCCGAAATTCTGGTCGACGCGAGGACTGGAGCCGCATGTGTACTTCGAGCCGGCAGCAGTGGTCATCGCTTTCGTGCTCCTGGGGAAGTGGCTGGAGGAACGCGCCAAAGCCGGCACGGCGGGGGCGATCCGCAAACTCATGGGGCTTACGCCCGACACAGCGCGACGCATCGGTTCCGACGGGCATGCTCACGAAGTACCGCTTGCCGGTGTGGTACCGGGGGATGTCCTTCAGGTGCGACCCGGCGAACGGATCGCGGTCGATGGCCTGATCACCGAGGGTGCAAGCCACATCGATGAAAGTGCCATCAGCGGGGAATCCATGCCAGTCCATAGGTCGGCAGGCAGCCCGGTGCTGGCCGGCACCATCAATGGTCAGGGCAGTTTCCGCATGCGGGCCACAAAAGTGGGTGCCGATACGTTGTTGGCACGCATCGTTCGCACCGTGCAACAGGCCCAAGGGAGCAAGGCCCCGGTGCAGAAGCTCGTCGATAAGGTGGCCGCCGTGTTCGTTCCCGTGGTCATCGGCATCGCGCTGCTCAGTTTCCTGCTCTGGTGGCTCGTCGGCGGAACAGGACAGTTGGCGCACGGCCTCATGGCCATGGTGTCCGTGCTGGTGATCGCTTGTCCCTGTGCGTTGGGTTTGGCAACGCCCACTGCGATCATGGTCGGTGTCGGGCGTGGCGCCGGATCGGGTATCCTCATCAAGGATGCTGTGAGCCTTGAGCAGGCGCATGCCGTCACGGCCGTGGTACTGGACAAAACGGGCACGCTCACCGAAGGCAGGCCCGAAGTGGTGGAGTCCTTCGGTCTGGACCCAGAAGGTGTGGCAGTGCTGCATGCCCTGGCCTCGCGCAGCGAACACCCCTTGAGCGATGCTGCCGCCCGTCACGTGCAGAGCCGGGCGGGAGTTGGGCTTGCAGTGAGCGAATACGAGAGCATCACCGGAAAAGGCGTGAGAGCCACCGTGGATGGAAGCGTCGCTCTTCTGGGCAGTCGTCGTTTGCTGGACGAGCATGGCGTTCACGTGCCGATGGACCGTGTCCAGGCGACAGCGGCGTGGCAACGTGCAGGGCACACGGTGATCTGGCTTGCCTTCGGTGGCGAAGCGGTGGCGGCACTCGCCATCGCCGACCGTATACGTCCTTCGGCAGCACCGGCCTTGGCCCGCCTGAAGGAGTTGGGCCTGAGCATCCACATGCAGACCGGCGATGGACAACGCACCGCAAAGGCTGTCGCGGATGCATTGGGCATCATCGACCACCGCTCTGAGCTGTTGCCGGCCGACAAGGCGAACTACGTGAAGCAGCT
>CAYQMC010000061.1:0-16104 GCA_964418285.1 uncultured Chryseobacterium sp. | reverse complement strand
GGGATAGCCGGTGGCGTGGCCTTCAATGTGGGACCGACCACACAGATCGGCGTGCGCTACCTGCACGGCCTCAGCAAGATCGCGAACAGCGATGCTTCGGACCTCATTCTCGGCGATGCCAAGAACCGTGTGGCACAACTGTACATCGGATTCGGTATCGGAGGAGAGTGATCGGTCCTCCCGGTTCGCGGGACCAACTCAAGGGTGGGCATCGGAGGGATCCGGAGCCCACTCTTTTGCTGAACCGCCCATATGCGTTCTCCAAGCAATGAACAACCCATCCATACCTTGGCGGCCATGGAAAGCACCCGCTTCGCATGGGAGGGAGACTACGTTGAACTGAACCAATTGCTGAAACTGGTGGGCGCTTGCGATAGCGGTGGCCAGGGTAAGCAGCTGGTGGCCGAAGGTCTGGTGCGCGTGGACGGTGAAGTGGAACTGCGCAAGACCTGCAAGATCCGCAATGGGCAGGTTGTGGAATTCGAGGACCTTAGGATATCGGTGGTATCAGCGGCCTGAACATCGCTGCTGGGAAACGCTTACTCCCGTGCGGCTAATTGCTCCACCGAAGCGGATACGAAGCGGCTGCGGTAAACGGTATCGAATGCGAGGATGAGCATGGCCAGCAGCCCTGTGGCCGCGAAGCCGGCAACACCCACCACACTGCCCAACAAAGGGTGGCCACCATAAGCGAAAAGCACGGTAACGCCTGCTGAACCATTGATCAAGCCGTGCAGGATGCACGCGGACCAGATGCTACCGCTGCGCGTGCGGGTCCAGTCGAATAGCAGCGACAACAGCAGACAGAAGATCACCATCATACCGATGCCTGCCACGCGATGGTCCTGGTAGTTGTGGCCCAATGCGATGAGTGGAGCATGCCAGAGGCCCCAAACAGTACCTGTGAAACCAACGCGACGCGCGCCAGACCAGTGTGCCGTGCGCTGCCAGAGGTAACCGCGCCAACCCAGTTCCTCACCCAGCATGAAGGGCAGGTTGAAGGTGAAGGCCCCGATGAGGGCCGCGACCAAGGCGGCCAGCAGCACAAGCGGCGCAGGGGTATCACGGATGAAGTCGAAGCGTCCTGCCAACAGACCTTCCTGCCCGGTGGCCGCGAGCAACTCTGTCAGGGATAGCATCATACGTTCGGTGCTGATGCTTACCCGACCGAAAGCCTCCAAACCGAGGATGGTACCGAACACATGCTGCGCCAGGAAATAGAGTGGAACGATGCACATCCCGAGCAGGGCGGTGAGGGCTACAATGCCCCAGCGCGTGCCCTTCAAGGGAAGACCCAGGCCGCTCCACGGCGCTCGGTCGAATAGCCGCTGTTGGACCAGTGCCGAACCGGCCGGACCCAGCATACACAAGGCGGCGAGCACCACATAACCGGTGTGCGAAACATCGCGAACCCCGAGCAGGTAACCGATCGCGACCAAAGCCCAGGTGGACCCGAAGGTCATGCTCAGATAGGATAGGATCCGCTTGTCGATCACGGAACTGTTCAGTGTTTTCTACGGTCACCAGGAGGCCATGGAGGTCCGTATGTAATTCAACTTCAATTCCTTGTTCCCGGGCAAGGGGTCCACCAAGCGCAGCACACCCACGCGGGCGGGTGTGCGGTCGTCCTTGGGGTCGATGCGCAGGAAGTTGTGGCAACGCTGGATGTTGATGCGTGGACTTTCCACCCGCGAATGGATGCGAAAGGACTTGTTGAACCAGCCGATGTCGAGCAGGTTGACCTGGCCACTTACGTACAGCAGTACCGGTGCCACCTGTGTACCGTTCCAATACACGTTCGCCAACACCACGCTGGATTTCACAGGCATATTGACGTAGATGGAAGCCTTGCGCACCTTGTGCTCCACGTGGAAGTTCTCCAGCTTGAAGGACTTCACCACAGGGTTCTTTGCCACGCCCTCCTCGTTGCCGTCCATGGTGGCGCTGAGGAACAGGTCGTAGTCGGCCGGAGCGCCTTCGGAGATGCAATCGCTCATGCGCACGCCACCTGTATTCAGGACCGTGAATGCTGCTGTGGTGGTGGCATCACAGTACACTCGGCACTGGTCCAACACTGTACTGTTGCTTTGGCTGTTCGTAGCCGTGGCTCCCGGCCAATCGCCATGGCGCACCACGATACCCTTGTTCCTGGGCTTCGTCACCAGTACGTTCTGGATACGCGCCATAAGGCAGAAGCGCAGATCGATGGCCACCTGGCTCTGCCCTGTGAAACGACAATTGGTGATGGTACTGCCCAAAGTCGCTTTCAGATCGATGCCCTTCAGCCCCCCTTCGATGGCCGCGAAATCGCGGAAGACATAACGGCTTGCGGTCATACGCAGGGCCTCACGTTGGTCGGCTACACGGCGTGTGAACCCGTTCGAATTCGGCCCCAGGATCAACTTGGCTCCGCGTCCATCGATCACCAGGAGTTGTGCATCGGGAAGCACGATATCCGTGTTGGAGCGATACACGGAGGCTTTGGAGAAGACCACCGAAGTGGCATCCTTCGGCAGACGGGCAAAGAAGCCGGCCACATCATCCGGAGGTACGTGATACTCCTTTGCGCCTGCGGCAAGCGTGGACAGAAAGAGTACGAGGAATGCCATGGAACGCGACAGCATGCCCGCAAGCTACTAAGGGCGCGCATCATCGGGTACCTTCGCAGCACCATGACACGTGGTCCGGAAACAGGACCGCATCGCGAACCCCGCGTGTTCGTCCACCATTCCTTCCAACACAGCATTCTTCACCTCGCATGCCCGTCAAGAACCGCCCCACCCTGCTCCTCATCCACGGATTCCCGCTGGATGCATCCATGTGGAGCGACCAACGGTTAGCGCTGGAGGATGTTGCACGGGTGATCGCACCGGACCTGCGGGGATTCGGTAGCGACACGCGTACGCTTCCGGCAGCGATGACCATGGAAGCCCATGCCCAGGACCTGAAGGAGCTACTGGATGAACGCGGCATCGACCGGGTGGTGCTGTGTGGACTGAGCATGGGCGGATACATCGCCCTCGCGTTCCTGGAGCGCTGGCCCGAACGCGTCGAAGGACTTGTACTCGCGAATACGAAAGCCACCGCGGACGACGACGCAGCCCGTGAGGGCCGCGAACAAAGCGCTGTGAACGCCATGACCAAAGGCATGGCCGTGTTGGCTCGGGCCATGGCACCGAAGCTGCTTACCGAAGCCACCAGACGCGAACGCCCGGACTTGATCCAGCGCGTGGAGGACATGATCGCACGCCAACGACCGGAAGCAGCTGCAGCATCCGCACGAGGCATGGCCCTTCGACCCGACAAGCTGAAGTGGATGCAGGCCATCGACGTGCCCTTGCTGGTGATCACCAGCGATTCCGACGAATTGATGCCCCTGTCCACAAGCGAAGCCATGGTCCAAGCCGCGCCCAATAGCACCATGGTCGTGCTATCCGATGCCGGCCACTTGAGCAATGTGGAGCGCGCGGCGGACTTCAATGCTGCCTTACGCGCGCTGCTCGATGTGGTCGAATGCAAGGTCGACAAGCGGTGACGCGATGAACCAACGCCCCCCTTTTCGCGACCCCGGCATTGGAACAGATCGGGATGGACCTTCTTGAACAGATGGCAGGTCCGAGGCAAGTGCATTGAGCGCGGCCTAACGCTACCCCGGATATCGCCCGACCTACATTCAGTCCTTCAGCACACCGCTCGCCTTCTTCGCTTCTTTCGAAAAAGCGAACATGCGCCGGATCTTCCGGGCGGTAAGGGAGTGCTTCTCGGTGCCCTTATCGCTGAGAAGGAAACCCCAAGGCTTCAGCTCCGGTATGTGATCGCAGGTCACTTTGATCATGGCCAGGACCGGAACTATGATGAACATACCCGGCAAGCCCCAGAGCATACCGCCACCCAGCACCCCAAGGATGATGAAGAAGGGATTGATACGCAACATGCCACCCAGGATATTGGGGGTGATGATGTTGTTCTCCGAGAACTGGACGATGAAGAACTGGATCAGCACTGCGAATGCCAGATCGAAACTGGAACCTGTTAGAAAGGCGAACACGAAGGGGAAGAAGTACCCGATGATCGTTCCGAAGTAGGGTATGATGTTGCACACTGCAGCGACCACACCCATGAGAACGGCGTATTCCAGACCGATCAAGAGGAAGCCCACGGAATTGAGCACCGAGAGGATGAGCACCACGGCGAACATCCCGGTCATGTAACGGGTCGTGACCTGCGAAACCTTGGTCAGGATAACCTGTCCCAGCTCCTGTGCGCTCTCCGGCACAAGCATCAGGATGAAGCGTGCGAACTTGTCCCGGTAGTACAGGAACATGAAAACGTACACCGGCATGAGCCCCACGGCGAGCAATGTGTTGCCTGTTGCATTGATGACCCCACCGAGCGACTCACCCGTCCCTTGGAGCAGGTCTTCGAAACGCTGGTAGAGGCTGGCCGCCATCTCGTCCGTGACCCTTAGACCCACACGGCTGCCAAGACCGTCCAACATGCTCCGCAGGTTGTCCTGTGCATGCACCTTGATGTCCGGCATATCACGTCCGAGCCGCGTTAGCTGCTTGTAGAGGAAGAACATGACCCCGTAGATGACCCCGATGCCCAGGACCAGGCCGATGAGGTTGGCGATGATGCGGGGCAGGCCGATGCGTTCAAGCCGGCTCGCCACAGGCAACAACAGGAGGGCGAAAAGGATACCCAGCGCGAGGGGGTACAGGAAACCGCGGGCTGCCATCAGCATGTACAAGAGAAGCAACCAGAACAGCATGGCCACTGTAAGGCGCAGCAACAGCGGCATGGGAAGCCTATCCCGATCGAAGAAGCGTTGAGCCATGGGGTGTGAAGGTACCGAAGGTCGATCCGCCCCAGCGCTTCGTGACGCCCCAACAGCTTGACCCTGCCTCGGCTGCCAGTATCGATCGGAACGGTACTTGTAGTTCGTCCCACAAGCTTTAACTTCGGACCCATGAACCTCAAGACCCTATCCCTGACCGTGCTGGCAGCAACAGCCATGCTGGGCGCTCAAGCACAAGATGCCTTAACGGAAGCCGATAAGGTGGCGGCCAAACAAGCCCGGATCTCGGCCTACACGACGACCATGGCGGAGGAACTCGGTCTGGATGCCGAGCAGACCGAACGGATGGCCAAGGCCGATGAGAAGTACGCGATGGCCATGTCCGCCATGCGGTCCATGACCAGCGACCGCGAAGTGATCATCCAGAAAAGCGAAGAGCTCCACAACGAACACGAGGCTGCGCTGAAGGAGATCCTGGGTGAACAGCAGTACCAGAAATTGCAGGAGTGGCGTAAGGCGAAAAGCAGCGAGGGCATGAAAAAGCTGGAGTCCCAGTCCCCGCCTCCCACGAAATGACCCCACCCCATACGATGAATACCGAGCGCGCCGCAATGGCGCGTTCGGTGTTCATGGGGGTACTCCGCAGCTATCTTCGGTGGCATCGACAACGTCCATGTGGGAACACCTTGACATCTGGTTGCTGCTTGCGGGCCTGGGCATCTTCCTGTTCGGTATCCGCCTGATAGAGGACAGCATAGCCAAGCTTGGTGGCCAGACCTTCAAGCGCCTGGTCCGGGTGGGTACCAATACACGCCTGCGGGCCATAGCCACAGGAACGGCGACAACGGCCATCCTGCAAAGCAGTTCCGCTGTAACGCTCATGGCGCTTGCCTTTGTGGGGGCCGGGATCATTTCATTGGAAAGCGCCATAGGTGTAGTGCTCGGCAGCAACATCGGGACTACGGCCACCAGTTGGATCGTGGCAACCATCGGATTCAAGCTCGACATCGAACAACTCGCCCTGCCCTTCATCGGCATCGGCGGCTTGGTGCTCATCTTCCTTGGCAAGTCTCCGCGCTATGGCCAGGTCAGCCACTTGCTCGTGGGCTTCGGGTTCCTTTTCCTGGGCCTCGATCAGATGAAGGACAGCGTTTCCGCCTTCGCCAACGACCTGGATCCGGCACTCCTTGTAAATGCCCCGGGTTGGATGTTCGTCCTGCTTGGGCTGGCACTGACAGCCTTGATGCAAAGCAGTTCCGCCACTGTCGCCATCCTCCTCACCGCGCTCTATGCCGGTTTGTTCGATTTCCGTGAAGGCGCATTGGCCATCGTGGGCAGCAATGTGGGAACCACCGTAACGGTATTCCTTGGTGCATTGGGCGGTACGGTGGTGAAGAAGCGCCTGGCCTGGTCGCACCTTACGTTCAATGTATTCGCGGCCTCGTTCGCCATTGCCGCGCTACCAGTGTACCTGTTCGTTGTGGCGAAGATGCTCGGAGCGGGATTCGACCCTGTGGTGGGCCTGGCCCTCTTCCACACCATGTTCAACCTGGTTGGCGTTTTGGCGGCGCTGCCTTTCGTTGCCTGGTTCGCACGAACAATAACGCGGGCTGTTCCAGAAAGAATGGAGCAGCGTTCGCAATTCATCGCACAGACCGAACCGGGGGTGCCAGAGGCTGCGGTAGCCAGTGTGCAGAGCGAGGTTCGCCACCTGATGTTCGAAACCGTGGCCTTCCACCTGTATCTGCTGGATATCGACACCAAATTGGTATTGCCCATCGGCACCGAACTGATGCCTCGCGAGCGCTACGATACCTATACCGAACGCTACAACGACCTGAAGGAACTACAGGGCGAGATCATCGCCTTCGTAAATCAGGTGGAACGCTTTGAATTGAACGAAGTGGAATCGAAGGCGCTTACGCGTTACGTGCATGCTGCAAGACTCGCCCTCTATGCCGCAAAGAGCTTGAAGGATGTGAAGAACAACATCGATTCCTTCGAGGACGCCAGTGATTTCCTGGACCGTTTCCGCGGGCTGCTGCGCAAGCGGATCATGGCCACACATATGCGTATCGTGCGTGCGCTTGAACATTCCGATGAAAAGGACACCACGGCGGACCTAGCCGCTCTGATGCGTCAACTGCAGGATGACGATGCACAAGGGATGCGCGAAGTGGACCTCGCCATGCGCGATGGCAACCTGAGGAACCTGGACCTGAGCACCGCACTGCTGGTGAACAGGGCTATAGCACGCGCCAGCCACGACCTCGCGCTGGCGGTCGCCGAACTCACCCTTTCGGCCGGTGAGATGCAAACCTTGGAACGCATCCAGGAGGTGGAGGAAGCCCTTGGCGATCCAGAGGACCGGTTCGTGACCGGCAGTTAGCCCCCTTCCTTGTCGAGGAGCATTTACAGATGTTAACACCCTTTGGACATTCCCGATCGAACCCTGGCCCTCTTCGTGCATCCTATCAGCAAAACCAACAACACCATGAAGACCCTGAAGAAAACACTGAGGTCGTTGCTGATGGCAGGAACGGTCCTCGTGGTGCCTTTTGCCCAAGCGCAGGAAGGCCAGCGGAAAATGGACAAGGATCGCGCCGCACGCGCCGAACAGCGTACCGAATGGATGACCAAGGAACTGGCACTCTCCACTGAGCAGGCCGAGAAGATAAAGGTCATCCAGCTGCAGCACATGACCAAGATCCAAAGCATCAAGGAGATCGAGGACGAGGACCAACGGAAGCAAGCCATGAAGGAAGTTCGCCGTTCGCAACAGACCGCCGTGAATGCAGTGCTTACGCCCGAACAACAAGATCGCTTGAAGGAGATAAAGGCCGAGCGTAAGGCGAAGTACCAGGAGCGCAAGGCGAATGTACGCGATGGAAAGAGCAGCGTGGACATGGAACGGAAGCGCATGCAAGGTGATCGGTAGACACATGCAAACGGCCCACTTCGCGCGGCAACCAGTGTGTAATGGAACTCAAAAGGCCCGGTGAACACCGGGCCTTTTGAGTTCCTGGGGATCACCGCGTTATCACTACGTTTCCCAGGTCGGGTTGCGAAGCGTGTAGCGGATGGGTAGGTTGAGTTGCACCCGCACCGGCTTACCCCGTTGCGAACCGGGCTCCAATTCGGACATGGCCATTCCGACACGTACAGCTTCCTTGCCGCAGTCACCACCAATGCCGTACAACACGCAAACAGCATCGTTGGAGCCGTCCTTCTTCACCACGGATCTCCCGTACACCGCCCCCTGTATGCCAGCCTCTTTCGCATCCTTGGGATAACGGGTCGCACCCATGAGGCACTGAACATCCCATCCTGCCCACCCGGGTACTGCGGCATCTGCTCCACGAGGGTGGATGCCTGATCGGAGGGCTCCTCCTCGACGACCATGGGCCTTTACACTTGATCGATGTTCCCGCCTTGAGCGGATGCCTGGCCAATGGACAGCATTCGCACAGGTAGGTTGGCCAAGGTGGTAAGCGGATGGCCGTGCTTCATGCTGTTGCGGTTCTCGGCGGAATATCCGGAGCGTTCCCGATCCAGCGGCATTCCTTGGAGGACTATCTTCAGCGCCATGGTCTTCCTGCTCGCGCTCATTGTACTGGTTCTTTACCAATTGCGGCGCGACATCCGCATGGTCGACCGCTTGAAACCTGTCGGCGTGCTGGCCTCTCCGGTGAAGCGGGCTGGACTCACGTTCGTACTGCTCTTGCTTGGCCCTGTGGCCTTTGTCGAGTTCAGCGGTCTCGGGGGTGTCTTGAACCTCTCAGCGGGTGGCCTCCTTACGGTCCATGTACTGCTTTCCTTCCTCATCTCCTACACCTGGTACCGGTACCTCACCTGGCTAGACCCCTTCGAACGCGAAAAGCTGGGCTGGGAACTCGGCTTCTTCCTGCTTGCCAGCGCAGGCACCTTCCTCACGTTCCCACTTTCCACACTGGTCATTTCGGCGACCGGGGTTCGGCTGGACGGTACCCTATGGAACGACTGGTGGTATTGCGCCATCGGTATCGGCCTGGTCGAGGAGAGCGTGAAACTCTTTCCCTTGGTGCTGCTATTGCTGTTCACCAAGCAATGCGACGAACCCTTCGACCTGATCCTCTATGGGAGTATTTCGGCTCTGGGTTTCGCCTTTGTGGAGAACACCCTTTACCTGGAGCGCACCGAGCTTTATGCCGTTGGAGGTCGTTTGTTGTTCGCCAGTGTGGCACACATGTTCTTCACGTCCATCATCGCGTATGCCATTGCGATAGCACGGCATGAAGGGCGATCCACGCTGCTCTATGGTGCCGGTGGTCTGGTACTGGCCTCCGCGGCCCATGGCTTCTACGACCTGTGGCTCATAACGCCCAACGGCGCCTTCGCCCTTACGCTGGTATTCTATCTGGCCAGCATCCACCTGTGGGTGGCCATGAAGACCAATCTGGTGAACCTTTCCCCCCACTACCAGGATGACATGCGGCCGCAGCCCATCATGTTCCGGTACCGGATCATCAACGCGCTGATGGCCATCTTCCTGTTCACCTACGGGGTGAAGTTCCTGCTGGAAGGGCGTGATGCTGCGACCGACCTGCTCCTGGCGCAGGATAGTACCATGGGGGCAACGCTGCTCTTCCTGGCCATCAGTTTCAGCAGCTTCCGGTTCGTTCCCGGGTACATCGCTCCGCTTCGCCCCAAAGGCGGGTTGTGGCGTTTCCTGATGCCCGCCATCAACTGGGGTGAAGACCTGACCGGAACACGACTGGTCCTGCGCATCCCGGAGGATCGATCGGACACCAGGCATTACATGGACCTGCACCGCATGCTGCCTTTGGAAGGCGGCTTGGGCCAGCGGGTGATCATGGACGACGATAAGGATTGGTACCTGTTCCGACCCGACCGCCCGATCCCATTCCAAGCTGCGCACGACAGTGCCTTGCTGATCCGGCCATACCGCGCGAACGACACGATACCAGGGGATCGGTATGTGCTTGTTGTGGCCATGGTGTTCAAGGACAAGCCGCAACTCCTGAGCGGCCGTGCACACAAGCAGGACCTGGAATTCGCCGGCTTCGTACACGGCAAGCTATTGTAAGGAACTACCTGTGCGGAGGATGGTTACCGATGGGCAGTTCCATCCGCACCCGTACCCGGTTGCCCTCCACGCGGCCAGGTTTGAAACGGGCCAACCCGCGCATGGAGCAGTGCAGGGCTTCCACAAGTGCCGGGCATGCTGCGGCACCGATCAACTCCCCGTGTGTGGCCCTGCCATCCCGCTCCACGACAAAGCGGAAGACCGGATCGGGCGAAGGCATGCAGGCCCGTACTGCTTGTTCCATGCGTGCGTCGCAACCCTGCCACAACGAAACCAGCAACGAGTCCGTTCCGCCGGGATGTACCGGAGGTGACTCCACCGCATCCATAGGGTAGATACGGTCAACGGACGGAGCGCCGCCAGGCCTGGCAATTCGCTCCTCGAAGACCCGCTGGGCACCATCGGAAGAACGCACGAGTTCCGGTACGCTCTCTTGGGCACACACTTGCGCAGCGAACAGTCCGGTGACAACAAAGATCCAACTCCGCATCGCACGAAGGTACTTCGCATACAGCGCTGTATTTGGTGACAGGCCTCGATCCAACTCTGGCGAACACCCCTACTTTTGGCCGCGTACCAAGGCACATCCTCAATACGGCTTCGCCCCCCTACAATGAGCAACGTATACTATCCCGACTACCTGCAACTGGACAAGATCCTCGGCGCACAGGCCCCGGAAAGCGACAAGCACGGCGTGGAAGCGCATGACGAAATGCTCTTCATCATCATCCACCAGGCCTATGAACTCTGGTTCAAGCAGGTGTTGCACGAGGTGGGCAGTGTGATCGACATGTTCGCCGATGAACATGTGGACGACAATGGAGGCGAGTTGAACATTGCTGTGCACCGCTTGGAGCGCGTGAAGAAGATCCTGGACGTGCTGGTGCACCAGATGGACGTGATGGAGACCATGACCCCCTTGGACTTCCTGGATTTCCGCGACCTGCTGCGTCCCGCGAGCGGATTCCAGAGCATGCAATTCAAGATCCTGGAGGCACGGCTTGGCCTCCGCATGGAAGCACGTTTCGGTAAGCAGTATTACACCAGCCAACTGAAGCCCGAACACAAGGCCGAGATCGATGCCTTGGAGAAGCTGCCCACCCTGTTGGAATTGGTGAACGCCTGGCTGGAGCGCATGCCCTTCCTGGACGCGAAATACTGGCCGGAGGACGGCAACTCCTTCTTCGCCGATCTTGAGCAGCTCTACATAAGCACACTTGTGGAAGGTGAGGAAGGCAACGCGACCTTGTGGCGCACACTTTTCGTGGAGGGTAGTTCAGAACGCCGCCTTTCCCCCGCCGCATGCCGGAGTGCCTTGTTCATCATGCTGTACCGCGATGAGCCCATCTTCCAGCAAGCCTTCCGTTTCCTGCAAGCACTGCTGGAGATCGATAATGGCATGGCCGCATGGCGCAGCCGGCACATGAACATGGTCCATCGCATGATCGGGTTGCGCGTGGGCACTGGTGGAAGTTCGGGCAAGGCCTACCTGAAAGGAGCCATGGACAGCCACTATGTCTTCAGCGAGATCGCGGACCTGAGCAGCTTCCTCTTCGAGCGCCGCAAGTTGCCCGCGCTGCCCGACATGCTGAAGCAGGCGATCGGTTTTGGAAAGTAGGTGGACGACTGGTCCGATAAAGGCTCCGGAAAGCCAAGGAGCTTCCGGTCAACTCACCGCGTTGCGTACACGATCACCCAGCAGTGCGGCAAGGCCCGCCAGCAGCCCTCCCAGTAGCGTGGTAACTGCCAGCATGGTGCCGGCTTCCGTACCGAAGATGCGCGCCACACGAGTGGACAGGAGCTGGTCGTTCGCGACGTCGGCCGAGTATGCCAAGCCCCCCCACAGCAAGGCACCAGCGAGGAATCCGGCCAAAAAAGCCTTCCAACCGCCCGGCCGAAGCAGGAAGCCCACCAGCATGGCAGCCAGCGAAAGACTCCAGAACGGAAGCCACAGACCCATGGCCCAACCGAACGCAGCAGTAATAAGTATGGTGAGCAGGAACCTCATGGCTTCAGTGTTGTGATGGAGAATCCCTTGTCGGTGCCTTCGCGGGCACTGCGTAGGAAGTGGACCTGGCGGTAGGTATCCGAATGCCACTCCGGCAATAGGTCTGCGTAGTGCTTGCTACCCGGGTTGCCGCTGATGCCGCCTGGCAACTGGTACCACGCAACAGGAGGGGTGCTCAACTCCACAACAATGCGCTGGGATGGACCATGATTTCCACGCTGCGCATTGATGGCCGTTCCGCAGCCGTCCACCGGGAGCTGCTCCTCGCTGAACGCGGACAGGCGTGCCAGGTGGGTCACGCGCGCGTTGTTCACCACTCCCCACAACAAGGGGCCATCGGCGACACGCTTACGCACCATGTCCGAGAATGTGTTCTGTACAATGCTCGCCACATCGACCTGGAGGAGGCTATCCACCGTGTTCCGCAAGGTTGTATCCCCCAGGATGCGGATGGTGTTGTAGGGCGTCGGCTCACCAAGCGCAAGATCGTTCAACTGTAGGGCGGCCCAGTACGCGGTCCGCATCGCATCGAACCAATGCTGGAATAGTGCGGCCTCCTCACGATCGTGCCGTGCAATGCCATCCCAACGTCGCAGGTCGGCCAAGGTGGCCAGCTCGTTCGCATCCATGCGGATCGTATCCAGAAGCGGCACCATGGCCGCCATGCCCTCGACCGCCCGGATATCGTGGCCACTGTGCTGCATCAGCTTCATGTCCTCGATGGTGAAGTCCGTTCCAGCCGCAAGGGTGTTGTTCACACTGCGGTTGCGGTAGTACTCCAAATGAGCGTTATAGAACCAGTAGGGATAGCCTTCATCCACGCTGTGCTGGTTGGCACTGCTCACGAAGCCGCGCTCCGGGTTCTTCTGCATGGCGTTGTGCTCGAAGGGGATGAAGCCCTGCCAGCGGTGCTTGGGATCGGCGCCGTCCAACACATAGCGCCCTTGATCGCGCCATTTATTGGGGAAGGTTCCTTGCACGCGCATGCTGATGTCCCCCCTGGTGCTTGCGAAAACCCAGTTCTGTGCCGGCGCAGCGAAGAAACGCAGTGCTTCCACGTAGCCTGCATGGTCCTTCACGCGGTTCATCAGGTAGAGGGCTTTCTGCGTCAGGCTTGGTTCGTGGCCCATCCAACGCAAAGCAAGTTGTGCCCGGTCAGCTGCCGCGCCGAAGTGCTCATCGAACACCACCGGCCCGTGGATGGTGGTGCGGATGCTGTCGACATGGTCACTTCCTCCACGAACCCGGTACGTCTCCACCCGATAACCCACGGGCAGCCATTCGCCATCATGCAGGTAGGCCCTGTGCGTATCGTCCTGCCAGGTGATCCGATACCAGTCCCGGGTATCCCGTGGTGCGTTGGTGACGCCGAAAGCAGCGTGCTCGTTATGACCGATGACCACGCCACAAGCACCGGGAAGCGCGAAGCCGAACACGCGGTGATCAGGCGTTGCAAGCTGGATGGGTATCCAGATCGACGGGAAGTTCAGGCCAAGGTGCGTGTCGTTCGCCAGCAGAGCATTGCCCGTGGCTGTGCGACTGCCATGCACCGCCCAGTTGTTGCTTCCATTGGTTGGATCGCTGCGGAAGGGATCCACTACGAAGCCTTGGCCTGGATCATAGTCCGCCGGTGCGTCCACAGGAACAGGTACAAAGGGCCATACGCTGTCGGTGGGTACAGTGGGCACCACACCGGGTGGACGCACAGGAAAAAGCAGCTCGTGCATGGTGGCACCCAGTAGCGCATAGGAATGGCTATCCTCCACATCACGGTCCCAGCCGCTCAGGTTCTCCACCATGTATTGCTGGATACACGCTGACCGAAAGGGGCTCCATGCTTCGGGACGGTAGTTCAACAGCTTGTACTCCACGGGCAGATCGCGATAGCCCAGCGTGGCGATGTACTGGTTCACACCATCACTGTAGGCATTCAGCAAGGGCGCCATCACAGGATCCGCCATGAGCGCTGCGGTACTGGCCTCCGCGCCGGTGCTCATGCCCTTCCTACGCTGCCCGCGATCGAATTCCAGGCCTTGTTCACCGATGACCTCGCTGATACGACCCACGGCGGCACGTGCGATGAAATCCAGCTGCCACAAACGAAGCTGGGCAACAACGTAGCCTTGGGCGCGGTACAGGTCGCTATCGTTGGCAGCGAAAAGGTGCGGCACACCGCTTTCGTCCCATACCACTTCCACTGGAGAAGCAAGGCCATCGAGCGAGGCCAGGGGTGCGGGTCGCGCATCGATCGGTTCGGCATTGCGCCAGAATCCCTCTTGGGGACTCAAAAACCGACCCAGCGGTGGAACCGGCGAATCGCCGATCACGAGTCGAGTGCCGAGGATGGCATTCAAGCTCACGAGGATCAAGAGCAGGATCGAGGTACCAAGCAAACGCATGTTCCGTGGTTATGCCGCCAAGTTCGGCATTGCCCCCCGCACTTGCACACTACTTTTCGCGGGCCTTCAGTATACCAGAACCTTAACCGCAGTACCATAGCCACCATCGCCAGGCACCCAACGCAGGTGGTACAGGCCGGCAATGCCGGGAGTCTGGGGCAACGTTAGTCGTGTCGCGGCACTGTTCAAGCGGTACTCCCATAGCATGCGCCCCCGGGGATCGGTAAGTGTGAACAGGCCTGGAAGGGCATCGCGCACTTCGATCGCGCTGCCGCGCTCGACGGGATTGGCGAGGACGCGGAATCCGGAGCGCCTCGGAGCAAACTCAGGAAATGATACCACCTGATCGCAGAAAGGGATCGGATCATGCCGATCCGGAACAGTGACCACGACCTGTACCGGAGTGTTCTGCACGCGCTCATCCAAGACCTGGAGGAGTTGCTCCGCAATGGCCGAAACGGAAAAGGTGGACGTGTCCAATGCGGTGGACAGGAAACCGTCGACCTCGGCCCATTGGCACCCGCTGATGGAATCCAGGGGATGGGTGGCAAATGCTGGAAGCAAGCGCTGCGTATTGAATTGGATGAGGATGCGCCGCAGAACACCCTGCATCCACAAGCGCCCTTGGTGGACCTCCATGTTGGTCATGGCGAAGATGTACTGGTGTGGGTCGATCACCCAATCCTCGAAGGTCTTTGCCCAAAGAACGGACCCGGTCCCGTCCAGGCGGTAGATACTGGGGATCTTCACCGCGGCCATGCTCCCATCAGCGAGGACGAACAAGCGCCTGCCGATGTCCCATTGGTACCTGTTCCAGCTGGTCATGCTGCCCTGGGGTGAGATGGTCTGGAGCGTTCCTCCGGATGGAAGACCAATGCCCAGCATGCGCCCCAGCACAAGCAGTTCGCCGCTCGGCGAAGAAGCGATGTCATAGGTCTCCACGGCATACCCATCGGGATCCTCGAAACGCTTCATCCACAGCAACGACCCATCCTGACCGATCCGTGCCGCCAACAGGGAGGTCGAGCCGAGATCGCGGCGAACCACGTAGAGACCTGCCTCCCCATCGGAACAGACCTTGGTCGCCGGATCTCCCCAGGGTGAGGCCGAACCGGAGGATGCATCGCCCAGACCGCGCGCCCATTCGATGGCACCTGTTGCGGAACGTTTCGCAATGAAGAGTTCCGGATAGCCGATATCCGCCGCTGCCACGACGAGGAACATCCCCCCATCCGACACGGGTACCATGCGCGGTATCGGCTGGAACTCGACCGCCAATTCAGGATCCAGATCGAACTCCAGGAACGCGCTCTCTTGGACCGCACCGTCGCCGTCCACGGCCATGTGCATCATGACCAAGCGCGGGTCCGGACCATTGCGGTCCTCCACCGTCACGTTGCCCAATACCAGGGCACCATCGGCACCATCGCTGCACACCACGCTGGTATTCCATGCAACGCCTTCAACAGTGTAACCCTTCCACCATCGTGGCGTGCCATCCTCGCCATAGCGATGCATCTCAAGCACGGGGCCGTATTGCATCCGTAGCACATGTTCTCGCGAAGCCGTCAGATAACCGGGCAACACACCGTTCGCCACGACGGCCGTATCCAGCAGTCGCTGGTGGTCGGGCTGTGCAAAGCTCCCCGCAGGAGAAAGCACGGCAAGGACCAAGGCCGTAAGAAGGCAGGGGATGTGCACATTCATGAGCATTGGGCCATGGATCCTGGTCCACATGCAAAGGTCAACACACAACGGGCGATAAGGTTGCCGCTGCTGCACCGAGGGCGACCGCTTATCGTGTGGCAACTAC
>CAYQMC010000060.1:0-16185 GCA_964418285.1 uncultured Chryseobacterium sp. | reverse complement strand
GAACACCTGGCAACGGCTCAGGATGGTGGGCAGGATCTTGTGCTTCTCGGTGGTCGCCAGGATGAAGATCGCGTAGGAGGGAGGCTCCTCCAAGGTTTTCAGGAAGGCATTGAACGCCGCCGAACTGAGCATGTGTACCTCATCGATGATGTACACCTTCTTGGTACCCACCTGAGGGGCGATGGAGACCTGAAGGATCAGGTTCCGGATATCGTCCACACTGTTGTTGCTGGCGGCATCAAGCTCGAAGATGTTCAGGCTGTGGCCTTCATCGAAGGTCTTGCAGGGAGCGCATCGACCACAGGCCACCAGGTCGTCGCCGAGGTTCTCGCAGTTGATGGTGCGCGCCAATATCCGCGCGCAGGTGGTCTTGCCCACACCCCGCGGTCCTGTGAAAAGGAAGGCTGATGCCAGGTGCCCCGTCCGGATGGCGTTCTTCAAGGTGCCGGTAACGGCCTCCTGACCCACCACCGTGTCGAAGGTGGCTGGGCGGTATTTGCGTGCACTTACGACGAACTGCTCCATCCGGTGGCGAAGATAGAGGGGGGGCGACGCCGACCAAGGCTTGGTTGAGAAGTTGCCTCGGGAATTGCGTTCTTGTGGATGCGCAATTGATTGATATACAATGCTTTTAGCGTTGTTGTACAAGAACGTTCCGCGCGGTTTTCAACCCTTGCTGAAGGGCTAGAGGAGAATGCAACCCAACAACTTCCAGTGCGAAGCCCTACATTTGCCGCCCATTTCAACCGAAAGGCACATGACCAACCGGTACGAGACCGTCTTCATCCTAACTCCCGTTTTGTCGGACGACCAGACAAAGGAGGCGGTTAAAAAATTCAAAGACCTGCTCACCGCAGGCGATGGCAAGGTCCGCCATGAAGAGCACTGGGGGATGCGCAAGCTCGCTTATCCCATCCAGAAGAAGTCCACGGGCTTCTACCACCTGATCGAGTTCGAAAGCGAGCCTACGCTCGTGGCCAAGCTCGAGACCGAATACCGCCGTGACGAACGCGTGATCCGGTTCTTGACCACCAAGATGGACAAGCACCACCTCGCATTCGCCGAGCGCCGTCGCAACAAGCGTAAGGACAACGTGGAAGCCAATAACGCATAAGCCATGGCAGACAACAGCGAGATCCGGTATCTCACGCCCATAGCGATCGAGACCAAGAAGGACAAGTATTGCCGGTTCAAGAAGCTCGGCATCACCTACATCGATTACAAGGATGCGGACTTTCTGCTGCGTTTTGTGAACGAGCAGGGCAAGATCCTTCCCCGTCGCCTCACAGGCACCAGCCTGAAGTACCAGCGCAAAGTGGGGCAAGCCATCAAGCGCAGCCGCCACCTGGCCCTTATGCCATACGTGGCCGATATGCTCAAGTGAACCACCCAACAGCGACACAGCCATGGAAGTCATTCTGAAGAAGGACGTGGAGCACTTGGGCTACGCCGATGACGTGGTGAAGGTGAAGGACGGGTACGCCCGTAATTTCCTCCTACCCCGCGGCCTGGCCGAGGTGGCCACCGAGAGCAACCGCAAGCAACTGACCGAAACGCTCAAGCAGCGCTCGCACAAATTGGCCAAGGTCAAGGAGGAAGCCGAAAAGACCGCTGAAGGTCTTGTAGGCAAGACCCTGAAGATCGGTGCCAAGGTGGGCGAAAGCGGCAAGATCTTCGGTTCTGTGAACACCATCATGCTCGCCGATGCCATAAAGGCGCTCGGCTTCGAGGTGGACCGCAAGAACATCAAGATCAAGGGCGATGCCATCAAGAACGTTGGTAAATACGAAGCCGAGGTGGCTTTCCACCGCGATGTCGTGCGCACCATCGAGTTCGAGGTGATCGAAGAGTGATCGGTGATCGGCAAGACCGATCCTACAAAGAGTGGTAAAGGCGGGCTATGGCCCGCCTTTACCATTGTATGGGGTGACGACGGTCACATACACCACAACCAATTGTATTACCTTTGGGACCGCATGAAGCGGATTCTCGCACCGGCCGTTACCCTGCTCTTCGTAGTGGTACTCTTGGCTCCGAGCTTGGTACTCTTGGAGTTCAAGATGGATCAGGCACGTATCGCGCGCGAGCTTTGCGTGCAGCGTGATCTGGTCGGGGAGATGCGTTCCTGCCATGGGGAGTGTCAGCTCTCCAAGCGGTTCAAGGCCCTTGAAGAGGAATCGCAAGCAGGTTTTCCTACCGAACGTGTGCAGGTGCGGTATGAGCCCGTAGTGGACTTCGCCCCTGCTCCAAAGCCGGTCATTGCGCAGGTCACCGACTTGGTGCTGCCCGATCCAGTGCTCCACCTCTCCGACGGTTTCGGAGCGCGTGTGGAGCACGTGCCACGGGGATAAGGTCCACCCTCGGCCGTACTGCGCCTGCCCTTTCATGGCGGGATGTACAGCGCGGTATTCCGTGAACCTTCATCAACCCGAACCATGAGGACCTTACTGGCCTTGGCATGGCTGCTGCTGCTGCCGTCCATGGTCCAAGCCTGCGATGTCTGCGGGATCTTCTTAGGGATCCAGCCACACGACCGCACAAGTTCTGTTTCCATGCTGTGGCGTTACCGTCACCTGGAAGGGGATCTGCTGCAACCAGTGACCAAGTCCGGTGTGCCCAAGCACGGCGGTCATGGTGTGGACGGCATAGCCCTTACCGGTAACGACCACTATCGGGAGTTGTACCAAGTGCTCGAGGTACGCGCCGATCTTTGGTTGGGCCAGCGCTTCGCGGTGCTGGCCTCCGTGCCCATGGTGAACAACTACCGGGCGGTGAACGGATTCATCAGCACGGATATCTACGGTGTGGGCGACCCCTTGCTCATAGGACGCTACCTTGTTGCCAATACCAAGTGCCTTACTGAGGATGAGCGAACCGTGCATCGTCTGATGTTGGGTGCCGGGGCCAAACTGCCCCTTGGTCGCAGCGATGTTCGTTTCCTGGACCAACCGGTCGCGGTGGACATGCAACCCGGGACCGGAACGTTGGACCTGCTCGGTAGCTTGGAATACATGGTGCGCCATGGACGCAATGGGGCGGCGGTGAACATGATCGCACGTCACAACGGTTCCAATGCAACCGGCTATATGCTGGGGCATGGGGTCAGCACCACGGCCGAGGTCTTCCGCAGATGGGACTTCGGCGAACACCTCAAATGGATGCCCTCCCTAGGGCTGTATCATGAACTTGCTGGCAGGGATGTCGAGGACGGTACCACCGTTCAAGGCACCGGAAGTTCGACACTCTTCACCCATGCCGGATCCCGCATGTGGTGGCGCAACTGGATGATCTCGGCCACTTTCCAATACGCTGTAGTGCGTGAAGTCGGCGAACTCATGGTCCCCAACCGGATGCGCTTCGTTACAGGGGTCACCTACAACCTCATCAAAGACTGAAACACATTTCGACATGAACACAAAACACATCGCTGCGCTCGCGCTTCTGTCGCTTGCCCTGGTAGCCTGCAAGAAAGAGGATCCCGTTACGCCCACACCTCCCACACCGGCGGCCACCACAGGCACCGTCCGGCTCGCCATGGAGTTCGTGAAAGGCATGGCACCCTTCGACTTCGATGCTGCGCATACCGACGGTGCGGGCAACACCATCCGCTTCACCACCCTGAAGTTCTACGTCTCCGGCGCCCATGCCAAGGACGATGACGGTACCACCGTGGGCAGCTTCAACAGCACCTATATGCTGGTGGATGCCGCTGCGCCGAACATGAACACCTTTACCCTGGGTACCATGAACGCGGGCCACGTACACGAACTGCACTTCATGCTCGGCCTGGACGAGACCACGAACCGTGCGGATCCCACACTGGCGGAATACCCCTTGAACATTCCGGGGATGCATTGGAGCTGGAACCCCAATGCCGGATACAAGTTCATGAACATGGAAGGCTATGTGGATGTCAACGATAATGGCACCTTCGAGGATGGTGTCGACGTTGCCTTCCAGTACCACTGTGCCCAGAACGTAAGCCAGGCAGCAAGTGCTCCCGTGCTTCGGGAAACCGATCTGCATGCGCATACCGACCTCACAGCAGGATCGACCATTACCATCGAGGCCCATGTGGATGTGGACGCATTGCTTGCTGGGGTGGATCTGCTGACCACGCCCGTAGCCATGGGCAACGGAGCGGGCAACCAGTTGTTGATGAACAACCTGGTAACCGCGATCGACAGCCATTAAGCGGCGCATTGGGAAACGCGGGGCGGAGACACAGGTCTCCGCCCCTGCGGTCCTGAAGAAGTATCCTTGTCATGGACTTCATGCAACGTTCACTTGGCCTTACGGTCGGGGTGGCCATGTTCCTGCTCTTCACCGGATGCCTGAAGGATGGTGTGCTGCCCACAAAGCAGCCCGCGGAAGGCGATGTTTCGCTCCGCGTGGAATTCGTGAATGGTACACGTCCCTTCTCCGCAGGTATGTGGAGTGTGGATGGTGCCGGCGCCCAGGTCCGATTCACCACCCTGAAGTTCTATTTGTCCAACATCGGTTTGTACGATGTTGATAGCAACCGCATCAGCGGTATCTCGAACTCCGCATTGCTCCTGGATGCTAGCAGGTCGGTGGAGCGCTACGAACTTGGTCGCATCCCCAATGGCCATATCGAGGAGTTCAAGTTCGTGCCCGGACTGGATCGTGCGTTCTCTTGCGAAGCTGCATTTCCGCACGGACACCCCTACACGGACCCCTCGATGCAGGACCCGGTCGATATGGAGCGTATGCACATGCGCATGGCGGGCTATGTGGATGTGAACAACGATGGCCACTTCGACGACGGGGTCGATGTTGCGTTCGACCACGCATTGAAGGGAGGTGCCACAAGACCGCTGCGCCACTTCCACATGCATGCCGATATGGTCGACGGTAGTTCGCTGGAGCTCGCCATTCAAGTGGACCTGCGTGTCCTGCTGTTGGCAGTGGATATGGCAGCGGATCCAAGCAGCGAAGGAGATGATGCATTGGTCGATATGTTGCTGAACAATCTGGCCATCGCGATAAGCCCGAAGTAGTTCGTGGTGAATGCGCCTCGGACGTTCACGCAGTTCCTTTTCCCAAGCGTGCGGGCGTAACAGCATGCCGGCCTCTCCTGCGAAAATTCGCTGGCAATTTCGCGAGGCTTACCTTTGCAGCCCGAAAACGACCGTAGCATGAGCCAGATCTTCGACCTTGACATGATCAAAGCGGTATATACCCGCTACCCCGAACGTGTGACCGCTGCCCGCAAGGCCGTTGGCCGCCCGCTGACCTTGACCGAGAAGATCCTCTATGCGCACCTCTGGGACGGTGCCGCCGAGCAGGCGTTCGGTCGCGGGAAGGACTATGTCGATTTCGCGCCCGATCGTGTTGCGATGCAGGACGCTACCGCACAGATGGCCCTGCTCCAATTCAGTACCACTGGTCGCAAGCAGGTGGCAGTGCCCAGCACCGTGCATTGCGATCACCTTATCCAGGCGCGCGTGGGCGCGAAGGCCGACCTGCAGGAAGCACTCTTGAAGAGCAATGAGGTCTTCAACTTCCTGGAGAGCATCAGCAACAAGTACGGCATCGGTTTTTGGAAACCCGGTGCAGGGATCATCCACCAGGTGGTATTGGAGCAGTATGCCTTCCCCGGAGGTATGATGATCGGTACCGATAGCCACACCGTGAACGCGGGCGGCCTGGGTATGATCGCCATCGGTGTGGGCGGTGCCGATGCCTGCGACGTGATGAGCGGCCTGGCTTGGGAACTGAAGTGGCCCAAGATGATCGGCGTGAAGTTGACCGGTAAGCTCAACGGCTGGGCGAGCCCTAAGGATGTGATCCTGAAAGTGGCCGGCATACTCACCGTGAAGGGCGGTACGGGAGCCATCGTGGAGTACTTCGGCCCGGGTGCCGAGAGCATGAGTTGCACCGGTAAAGGTACCATCGCCAACATGGGTGCCGAGATCGGCGCCACGACAAGCACGTTCAGCTACGACGACAGCATGAGCCGCTACCTGAAGGGTACTGGTCGTGCTGAAGTGGCTGCCATGGCCGATGGCATCAAGGAGCACCTCCAAGGTGATCCCGAGGTCTACGCTGACCCCGCCAACTATTTCGACCAGGTCATCGAGATCGACCTCGATACCCTCGAGCCCCACGTGAACGGTCCCTTCACCCCGGATCTGGCCTGGCCGATCAGTAAATTCGGTGAAGCGGTGAAGGAAAAAGGGTGGCCCGCCCAACTCGAGGTGGGGCTCATCGGCTCATGCACCAATAGCAGTTACGAGGACCTTACGCGCAGCGCCTCGATCGCCCAACAGGCCATCGACAAGAAGCTGAAGGCGAAAAGCGAGTTCACCATCACACCGGGTAGCGAAGTGGTCCGGTTCACTGCCGAACGCGATGGCCTTCTGAAGACCTTCGATGCCATGGGTGGTGTGGTGTTGGCCAACGCTTGTGGTCCATGCATCGGACAGTGGGCCCGCCACAGCGACGACCCCAACCGCAAGAACTCGATCATCACGTCCTTCAACCGCAACTTTGCCAAGCGGAACGACGGGAACCCCAACACGCATGCCTTTGTGGCAAGCCCGGAGATCGTGACCGCATTGGCCATCTCTGGAGACCTCACCTTCAACCCACTGAAGGACGAGCTGATGAACGAGGACGGCGTGCTGGTGAAGCTGGATGAACCGAAGGGTATCGAACTGCCACCCATGGGCTTCGCCGTGGAGGATGCAGGCTACAAGGCCCCGGCCGAGGACGGTAGCACCGTGAGCGTGGTCGTGAAGCCGGACAGCGAACGCCTCCAGCTGTTGGAGCCGTTCGCAGCGTGGGATGGCAAGAACATCACCGATGCCGTGCTGCTCATCAAAGCACAGGGCAAGTGTACCACCGACCACATCAGCATGGCCGGCCCGTGGCTGCGCTACAGAGGTCACTTGGACAACATCAGCAACAACACGCTGATCGGCGCCATAAACGCTTTCAGCGGTGAAGCGGACAAGGTGAAGAACCAGATCACCGGCGAGTACGGCGCCGTGCCCGCCACACAGCGCGCCTATAAGGCTGCCGGTTTGGCCAGTGTGGTCGTGGGCGACCACAACTACGGTGAAGGCTCGTCGCGCGAGCATGCCGCCATGCAGCCACGCCACCTGGGCGTGCGCGCCGTGCTGGTGAAGAGCTTTGCCCGTATCCATGAGACGAACCTCAAGAAGCAGGGCATGCTCGCCCTCACCTTCAACACCGAGGCCGACTACGAAAAGATCCAGGAGGACGATCGCATCGACTTCACGGACCTTACGTCCTACGCACCCGGCAAACCGCTGACACTTCTCTTCAAGCACAGGGATGGCAGCAGCGACACCATCGTGTGCAACCACACCTACAATGCACAGCAGATCGAATGGTTCAAGGCAGGTAGTGCATTGAATATCATCCGGGCGCAGCAAGGAGGCTGAGCGTACAACGCCCAACGCTTGGAGATGGCCCCGCTGAGTAGCGGGGTCATCTTTTTTTGAGAGGTATTCCCTGTCCAATGTCAGGTTCCGGCGAAGGATCGGCATGTAGCTTGCGTGCCAAGCGAACCAAAACACGTTACGGCCATGATGAAGAAGACACTTGTAGCGGTGGCGTTGCTCACCGCAGGAGCAGCCCAGGCGCAGTTCGAGATAGGTGCCAAGGTCGGTGCGAATTATCACTTCCAGAGCGTTTCCTTGGGGGACGATGCACCGGCAGGTGCTACAGCGCCAGAGGGCGACAATGGCTTGGGCTTCCATTTCGGGGGCTTCCTACACGTCGGCCTGTCCGACAACATCTACCTGCGCCCCGAGCTGCTCTGGAGCACGCGTAGCTGGAGTTCCACGACCGAGTCGAGCATCAGCATATTGGGGACCACCACGGACATCGACCTTGACGTGAAGCAGACCATGTCCTATCTGGAGGTGCCCGTGCTTTTCGGGCTCAGGCTTTCCCAGAACCTCAGCATACAGGCAGGTCCGGGTGTTGGTATCCTCACCGGGAACAAGGTGAAGACCACGGGTACGCAAAGCATTACGATGGGCGGGCAGACAACAACGACTCCCGTGGATGACACGGACACCAGCACGGAGGGCTTTCGTTCCGTGGAGCTGGCAGGGGTGCTCGGAGTGGGTTACCATGCCGACAACGGACTCGATATCGGGGTGCGTTATTGGCGTGGGTTGAATACCCTCAATGAGAATACGGAGTTTGTAAAGATCAACCAGAACATGGTGCAAGTATCATTGGGCTTCGCGTTCCTTAGGAATTCATAAAGTCGAGAAATGACACAGAACCCCTAAGTTTGATCCGATCCTAACCAACAACCAACACGAAATGAGCATGAAGAAGTCGACACTTTCCGTTGCTGCGTTAGCGCTGGCAGGAAGTATGGCCGCGCAATCCAATCAATTGTCCTTTGGACTTGACGCGGGCCTGCCATTGGGCGATTTTGGTGATGCCGCGAGTCTCATAATCGGCCCTTCGGTGGGATTCGAACTCCCTGTAGGGGATAACCTGGGTGTCACGGCACAATTGGGTTACCAGATCGTGACCTTGAAGGATGACAATCCATTCATCGACAGTTGGAGCATGATCCCTGTTCAACTGGGATTGAAGTATTACTTGAGCGAACAACAGCTTGGATTGTATGCGCATGGTCAGGCGGGGATACACTCCACCACCATCAAGACCGCGGATTTTACGATCCTGGGGGTTACTGTGCCTGGGCAATCGGATTCGAACACCAACTTCAGCTACGCCCTTGGGGTAGGCTACCAGTTGGAGAAGTTGGACATCGGTCTGCGATACAATGCCATCACTCCCGATGGTGATGCACCTGATGGAACGTCCTCCTCCACTTATCTGGGGGTTCGTATCGCTTACGTGCTGAGTCTCTGACCTGGGTATGGGTCCATTGGAAAAGGCGGCCATCGGCCGCCTTTTCTTCTTCTGCGTCCTGTGATCGGCACGAACTTGGCCGTACGACCCAGCCAGGGGAAGGGCAGGTCACTGGGATACACCCCTCGAAGACGTTCCAACCCGTTAACTTGGCAGCCCGCCCAGCATTACGAAAGCACATCGAACAACCATGATCATGCGTTCTACATTACTTCTTGCAACACTACTCTGTGCTCCCTTGCTGCTTTCCGCGCAAGACGAGGACCCGGATCCCAACAACATGGTGCCCAATGGCAGCTTCGAGGATGTCAGCGGTAAGTTGAAGCGTCTGGGCAGCATAGAAATGGCCACAGGCTGGAAGAGTCCCACTTCGGTGAATGCCGACCTGTTCAGCGAGAACGTTCCTGGAACTCCCATCAGCGCGCCCCGGAACCAATACGGCGATCAAAGCGCACTGACCGGGGTGAATTATGCCGGTGTTCGTTGGTGGAGCTATGGGGGCAAGGAGCCTCGTTCGTACCTGCAGGCCAAGTTCAAGAAACCCTTGAAGAAAGGGCAGAAGTACTGTGTGAAGTACTATGTCAGCCTCGCCGACCTGAGCAAGTATGGAGCCAACGAACTCGGTGCGTATGTCAGCAAGCTCACGATCGGCAAGAAGGAAGCTGTGAACCTGACCTATACGCCACAAGTGCCCAATCTGCGCACCAAGATCCACGACGACATGTACACCTGGCAAGGGGTGTGCGGGGTGTTCGATGCGGTGGGTGATGAGCAATTCCTGCTCATAGGCAACTTCGCTGCGAACGAGAATACGGACAATATGAAGATCAAGCGGCCCAAAGGGGAAAGCCGTCCGCAGATGATGAACGCATACTACTACATCGATGATGTGAGCGTAACACCCATCAAGAGCAACTCGGAGTGCAGTTGTGAGCAATTGGACAAGGCGGAAAGTGAGCACATCTTCAGCCGTAGGGGTGTGATCAATCCCAGTTTGAAACCTGCCGAGAAGGCCGATCAGATGGTCTTCTACTTCAAGCGTTTCCAACGCTCCATCGATCGTTCCATGGAATCCTGGTTGGATGAACTGGTGGGTTTCATGAAGGCTGACGAGACCATCCGCATCCAACTCACCGGTCATGTGGATGCCACCGAAAAATACCGTATGCGCATGCGCCCCGACCTGGAGCAGCTTGCCAAGGAAAGGGCCGATACCGTGAAGGATGCACTGGTGGAAGCCGGCATCGATGCTGCGCGGATCTCCACCTCAGCGGCCAGCATGGATGCGATGCCCGATGAGGACGTCTCCGAGGTGGCAATGAGCAAGAACAGAAAGGTCGAAGTGGACCTGGCGAAGTAGTGCGTTGATGCCAAGTATTGCCGAAGCCGACCCACAATGGGTCGGCTTCGGTATTTCAACCCTACATTTCCGACATGCAGAAAGGTGACCCCAAGGTCATTCGTGGCTGGGCGATGTACGATTGGGCCAACTCGGTCTACTCGCTGACCATCACCACGGCGATCTTTCCGGTCTTCTACCTGGCCATTACGCACAGTGGTGATCTGGACCTTGTGAAGGAGCGCTATGGCCTTCCGGCGCAGTCGCTGTACTCGTATGCCTTGTCCGCGGGTTTCCTGTTGGTGGCCCTGATCATACCACTGCTGAGCGGTATCGCGGACCATACGGGAAGGAAGAAGAGCTTCTTGAAAGGGTTCTGTTATCTGGGCTCGATCTCTTGCGCAGGTCTTTTCTTCTTCGGTTTGGAGACCCTGTGGATCGGGCTATTCCTGGTGATGATGGCCTGTGTGGGCTTCAGCGGTAGCCTCATCTTCTATGATGCATTCCTGCCCGAGATCGCAGAACCCAAGGACCACGACAGCGTTAGTGCCAAGGGCTATACCATGGGCTACATCGGTAGCGTCATACTGCTTGTCTTCAACCTGCTCATGGTGATGCGCCCTGACTGGTTCGGCATACCGGACCAGGAGGGCCTTCCGGCACGGATCTCCTTCATCACCGTTGGCATCTGGTGGGCGGGTTTCGCACAGTTCGCATTTCGGGTGCTGCCCGATAATCCGCACGGTCGCAAACCTTCCGGGGATATCCTGCTGAACGGGTACCGCGAGTTACGCAAGGTTTGGCTCCAATTGCAGAGTACGCGTCGGCTGTACAAGTACCTGATGGCCTTCTTCGTGTTCAACATGGGGATCCAGACCGTGATGTACCTCGCTGTTACCTATGCCAAGGAGGAGGTGAAGGACGTGGATGCACATGGGGCCCTGGTCCCCATCAGCGATGCCAGCCTCATCATTTCCATCCTCATCATCCAACTTGTCGCTATTGTTGGTGCCTTCTTGTTCGTGTGGCTCAGCAAGCGTTGGGGCAATCTTATGGCCCTGATCATAGGTTGTGTGTTCTGGATACTGCTCTGCGTTTTCGCCTATGGTATCCATTGGGCCTGGGAGTTCTATCTGCTGGCCGGTGGAGTAGGCTTGGTCATGGGTGGCTCACAATCCCTTTCGCGAAGCACCTACGCCAAGTTCCTTCCCGACACCATCGATCACGCCTCGTACTTCTCCTTCTACGATGTGAGCTACTATGTGGGGACGGTTTTGGGCACATTCGCCTATGGCCTGGTCTACCAGATCACCGACGATCTGCGGAACACGGTGATCATCATCGGGACCTTTTTCGTGGCGGCCCTGGTGCTGTTGTTCTTGGTGCCCCGAAAGGAGGAGGCCGAGCTCGAGGGCGGGGAATAAGGCTGTTCGCCGCGCTACCTTCGCGCCATTCTTTCCTAAGTATGAGCGAGCAGGACACGTGGGACTTGACCATTGTAGGTGGTGGTATCGTCGGGGCGGCAACGCTGTACAAACTGCAGACACGCTTTCCATCCCTGCGGATCCTGCTGCTGGAGAAGGAGAATGCCTTGGCCGACCATCAAACCGGCAATAACAGCGGTGTCATCCACAGTGGGATCTACTACAAACCCGGTAGCTACAAGGCGCGCAATTGCGTGGAAGGTCGCCGTGAACTTGTCGCTTTCGCCAAGCAACATGGTGTGAAGCACGACATTTGTGGCAAGCTCATCGTGGCCACCGACAAGGAGGAATTGCCACGTCTGGAGAAGATCTTCGATACCGGGATCGCCAACGGTATCGAGAACATGGAACGCGTGACGGCTGAGCAGGTGCGCGAAATCGAACCCTTCTGTGAAGGCATCGCCGGGGTGCGCGTGGGGTGCACGGGCATCATCGACTTCCGCGGTGCCACGGAGACCATGGCCGCCCTGGCCCTGGGCATCGATCCGAAGAGCCGGGTCGCCTTGGGCGAGGAGTTCCTGGGCATCGACACCGAGGGCGCCGAAAGTGTGGTGCGCACCACCAAGGGCACTTATCGCACACGCTTCGCGATCTTCTGTGGGGGCTTGCAAAGCGACCGTTTGGCCCGTGCCGATGGTGCCGTGGTGAAGGAGCAGATCGTGGGTTTCCGCGGAGATTACTACGACCTGACCGAGCAAGGGAAGCATAAGGTCCGGAACCTGATCTACCCTGTGCCCGACCCGCGATTCCCTTTCCTGGGCGTACATTTCACGCGCATGACCGATGGCTCCATCGAGTGTGGCCCCAATGCGGTCTTCACCTTCAAACGCGAAGGCTACGGCAAGACCGATTTCGATGCTCGCGACAGCTGGGATGCGCTGAGCTACGGCGGCACCTGGAAGCTATTCATGCGCAACATGGGCTACGGTATCGATGAGTACCGTCGCGCATTCAGCAAGCGTTTGTTCCTGCGCACCCTTCAGCGCCTGATCCCATCGCTCACCATGGACGATATCAAGCCCGGGCGGGCCGGGGTGCGCGCCATGTTGCTCGGCACCGATGGCACTATGGTCGACGATTTCCGCATCGAGCGCAGGGGAAACCACATCCATGTGCTCAACGCTCCTTCACCAGCGGCCACTGCAGCGCTGGCCATAGGTGGACACATCACGGAAATGGCCGTGGTGGAACTCGGGCTGGGGGCGTAAGGCTGAACGTAACGAGTGGCGAGGTGCAGGTGGTCAGACCACCTTGTACTGCTCAAGTACCCCGGACCAGTTCCAAAGGAAATAGCCCATCAGCCCGTTCAAGCGTTTCAGGATGATCGGGTTCGGACTGCGCTTTTCCCGGAAGTACGTGTCCTGGAAGCAGAACAGGTCGTATTCGCTGAAGAGCACCTTGCTCATGCCATACACGGTGTTCTTGCTGGGGTAGTTCAACCGGTCCATGCGGTCGCGTACCGCCTTCACCTCGAGTTCAAGGTCGGAACCGGTCGTTCCCATGGCTTGGGCGAATTTGGACACGGACAGCGAGTAGAGCCGTTTGTCCAGACCGGGGCCTACGACGCGTTGCATCTCGATCAGGTTGGCCGCGAGCACCATCAGTGCAAAAGGCCGGTCATCGTTTTCCGCAAGGTTCGGGGATACAGCGAACTCAGGCGACTCGTTCAACTCGTCGGCCACAGTGGGAAATCCTTCGGCCGTCAGCTCCAGGACCGCATTCACGAATACATTCGCGAGCTTGTCCTCCGTGAGCTTCTTTTTTCCGAACAGTGTTGCGATCATGCGCTTTCCTTACAAGGGACGAAGTTCCGGCGACCAGCGTCGGAACTCGTTCGTTGGCTTCATGTATTTTTAACAAGGTTATCCACCTTCGTTGCCATGAAAACCCTCCTCGACCAGTATGCCGACTATGGGCGTTGGGCCAATGAACGCTTTGTGGGGCGCTTGAAAAAGCTTCCTGAAGCTACGTTGGACATCCCGGTACCGAACAGTTTTCCCGGTCTTCGCGCCACGCTCCTGCACATTCGCGATGCGGAGCACGTATGGTGGTGCCGCTTGATGAACGTTCCCACCCAATGGCCGGCACAGCCCGAAACGGATATCGCCACGCTCGTGTATCATACGGAGCGCTTGCGCACATTGGTGCATGAACGGGACGCCGATGAACTGCTTCGTGAGCACGCGTACACGGATCTTCGAGGCAACGAACACAGCCAACCGGCCTGGCAGATGATCATGCACTGCCTCAACCACAGTACCCAACACCGCGGCCAGCTCATTACCATGATGCGTGCATTGGGTTTGACCGATATTCCTTCGAACGACCTGGTGGTGTTCCAGCGCCATTCTTCGATGCTGCTCTGATCGGATGCGGACCAAACGGATCATTGTGAATGCCGACGACCTTGGCTTGAGCCGGTCGGTGAATACCGCCATATTCGATGTGTTCAAGGCGGGCAACCTGAATTCGGCCACCTTGATGGCCACTATGCCGGGTACGGATGATGCGATCGAACGACTCGCCGACCACGCTGGTCTTGCTGTAGGATTGCACTTCTGCCTATCCGAAGGGCGCGCGCTTACCGGTGTATCCTCATTGACGGACGGCGCGGGTCGCTTCATGCCGCGTGGTTCTTTGTTGAAGGCGGCACTGCTCGGCAGGGTGGAACCCGTCGATCTGCGCCAGGAATTCGAGGCGCAATGGGAACTCCTCCATGGGAAGGGAGTTCTCTTGGACCATGTGGATAGTCACCAGCATGTCCTCATGTTCCCACCCATCTTCAGCGCGCTGGCACCCGTGCTGCATGAACGTGGTGTGCCGGTGCGTATGGTGTCACCGCCTTGGAGGACGGTCACGAACGATCTGTTCCGACCAGCTCGAGCTCTGAAGCAGTTGCTCAACAGCGCTTTTGCCGCGTTGGACCGGGGTACCTATTCCGGCCCGGTGAATGGCCGGTTGGTGAGCATACACGACCTTGCTACAGCCGGGCCATACACGCCTCATACCTACCACAGCCTCATCGCTCGCGACCCAAGCGACGCGATACTGGAGGTGATGGTCCATCCGTACATCCTGGGACCTGATGTGCTTGCGATGTACGAGCAGGAAGCCGGGTCGAAACGTCCATTCCTGGAGCGTTGTGCTGCGGAGTATGCGGCCCTCAGCGGAGCGCCCATCTTTGAGGCCTACCGCATGGTCCATTTCGGCGATATCCCTACCGGATGAGCGAGCTTGTGATCCGACCGGCGGAGTTCGAGGATCTGCAAGGATTGGCCGGATTCATGCGCAGCCATGGTACCGATCACGCATCGGCAGAGTACCTCGCGCATTGGTACTTCGACAATCCATCGGGGAGTGCGTCGGTCATCGTGGGTTGGTTGGATGGCCGCATCGTAGGCATGGCCACCATCAACGATCATTATTTCCATCGGAAGGGGAGCGAAGTGGCCTTGGTGGGGATGCCTCAGAAGGTGCTTACGGATGAGCGCGTTCGTGGTAAGGGCATTTTCGGCAAGCTCTACCATGCTTCCCAAGCTGCTTGCCTTGAGCGCGGTGTGGACTATTTCCTCACGGTCACGAATGCTGCCAGCACTCCCATCTTCCTGTCCAAGTTCGGACATGTGCGTGTGCCATCTCCGGGGCTTGTCGCACTGTCCGCGCGCCCTGGGAACGCTGTCGTTCGGAGCATGGAGGGGGCCTTCGCCACGACCCCGAGTGCATCGACCCGGGCGTGGTCAATGCGGAAGGATGACGTGCATTTCGCCTGGCGCTACAAGGACTATCCCGGTTCGGTACACCGGGTCCTCGAGGTTGGGCCGAAGGGTGCGTCGGATGGGCTTATCATGGTGCGGAGGGTCCGTAAGATGGGCTTGCCCTTCCTGCTGCTCATGGATGCCCTGCCAGCGACCCCGGAACGCGGTGCAGCCTTGTTGCACGGAGCACGCATCACGGCGTGGCGCGAGCGGGCTGCAGGCGTCCTGGTCCTGAAACAGGAACAGATGATGCCATGGATGGACGGACAGTTCGTCAAGATCGAGCGCAGCAGTGGCTTCAATCTGCTGGTGAAAGGGCGCGATGGCGAACACACCCGACGCCTCCTTTCCGATGGCTTCGAACTCGCCTTCGGGGATCTTGATTTCTTTTGAGCCCCCATCCATGTCACCAGGTATTTCCCTCTCGACGATCCTAGGTCTTGTACCAAGTCCTTTTATCCGTGCTTTGCTCGTGCTGATCATGTTCATCCCTGCGGAAATGCGGGCCCAGCAGGAGGTGGATGAGCGCGCCTTGATCAACGTCAAGAACGGCATCAGCATCAGCAAGGACTCCTTGTTCCTGCTGAATCTGCGCTTTCGCATGCAGAACCGCCTTGGTCTTACCACGGTGGCGGGCGATGACCTTAGCGCGGCGATCGTGGATGCACGGGTACGACGCTTGCGCCTCCGCTTCGATGGGTTCGTGTTGAACAAG
>CAYQMC010000059.1:14585-16334 GCA_964418285.1 uncultured Chryseobacterium sp. | reverse complement strand
GTGCGGATGCTGAGGGTCGGATCTGGTTCGCGACCCCCCAGGGCCTTTTCAACCACAAGGCGGCATTCACCGAGGATGCTTCGGTGCAGCGCGTTCCCTTGAAGGTCGATCCCCGAACACCGATCGTGTCGCTGGCCGCCCAACGCAACGGGACCATTTGGGCCGCCACTTTCGGAAGTGGTATCCGTGCGGTCCATCCTGCGGGCCGAATTGAGGAATTCACAGTGGCGGAAGGCTTGCTGAACGACAATGTCCTATCCGTTCGCTGTTACCAGGACGACGTGGTGGTGGGCACCTTGGATGGTGTTTGCCGCTATGCTGATGGCGGGTTTACGCGTGTGGACGCTGGTGTTGCCGGCTTCGTGTATGATGTGCTTCCCCTTCCGGATGGGGAAGTGCTGATAGCCACGGATGGCAATGGCATCCAGTTGGCCGGCAAGCGTGCAAGGCCCAAAGGGGAAGGCGTTGAACGGGGCACCTACTACTCCCTGGTCCTTGACCACCTTGGCGAGGCCTGGACCGCAGGGCCAGGTACCGGTTTGTGTGCTGTGGGAGAGAACGGTCTGGAGTGCCATGGAGCTTCGGAGGATGCGTTCAAGGCCGACCTGTACGCTCTGGGCAGGTGGGGCGAGCGACTCCTGGTCTTCGGTAGTTCCGGTGTTTCCGCCTATGACCTGCAGCAAGGAACCTGGATGGACGTGACCGCAACCCTGGGTCTTTCAGGCATGGAGGCCGAATTGAACGCGGTGTGCAACGACAATAGGGGCGGTCTTTGGTTCGCCTGCAACAAGGGGCTGATGCGCTTCGATCCGGATGGCAAAGGCAACATGGTCGCTGTTCCGGTGGTGATAACGGAGGTGCACGTCGGAACCACGCCTGTGGATCCGGTGGCAGTCTTGGAGACCGCACACGATCGCAATGACATCACGTTCAACTTCAGCGGGTTGCACTACGCGGATCCTGGAGCGGTGCGTTTCGAATACCGGCTGGTAGGGTATGATGAACGTGTTCAGTCCACGGCGGAACGCCAGGTAAGCTATGCCATGCTTCCCCCTGGTAATTACTCATTCCAGGTGCGTGCCTCTTTGGGTCAGGAGCTTCCAAGCGATGAGGCATGGGTGGTTTGGCCTTTCGCCGTGCTGCCTCCCTGGTATGGTAGGAGTTGGGTACAGGCCTTGTTGCTGGTCCTTGCCCTAGGTCTCCTGGTGTTGTTCGTCAGGGTTCGCGAGCGCCGTATCCGTGTCCGTCAGCGCTTGGAGCAGGATAGGGTGCGCTACCAACTGGAAGCGCTGCGCAGCCAGGTCGATCCTCATTTCCTGTTCAACAGTTTCAACACCTTGGTCGAGCTCATCGAGAGCGAACCACAACGTGCTGTAGGCCATGTGGACCGCCTCAGCGACTTTTTCAGGAGCATGCTCATGCTCCGCGACAAGGAGCTTATCACCCTCCGGGAGGAGCTGGCCCTGTTGCAAGCCTACTTCGCATTGGAACGGGAGCGTTTCGGGCCTGCGCTGGAGTTGGTGGTGGAGCTTCCCGAAGAGGTGATGCGCCACCGTGTGGTGCCCCTTACCTTGCAGTTGCTCTTGGAGAACGCCTTGAAACACAACGCTGCAACGACGGCGCGACCGTTACGCGTGGAAGTATCGCTGAAGGATGGCATGCTCCAGGTGGCCAATGATCGTGTGCCACGGATAACGCCGCCGCGCTCCACCGGATTCGGTCTACAAAGTATCCGTCGGCGCTCGTCCG
>CAYQMC010000059.1:0-14575 GCA_964418285.1 uncultured Chryseobacterium sp. | reverse complement strand
TGATCCCAGGCCAATGGCCGTGGAGGTCACCGAGGACAGGTTCGTCGTACGCATTCCGCTGTTAGCGCCACTGCCATGAACGTGTTGATCATAGAGGACGAGGCTGCGGCAGTTCGACGTTTACGTCGGCTTCTGCTCGAACTGGACCCGACCGTCCAGGTGGTGGGGGAGCTTGGAAGCATTGCCGATGCCGTGGTATGGTTGGCTTCCGAGCCGGCACCTGATGTGGCATTCTTCGATGTCCAACTGGCGGATGGGGACAGCTTCGCGATCTTCGACCGGGTCTCGGTGGAATGCCCGGTGATCTTCGTGACCGCTTATGACGAACATGCTCTGAAGGCCTTTCGGGTGAATGCCGTGGACTACCTGTTGAAACCGGTCCGCCGCGAAGAGTTGAAAGGGGCCCTTGAACGCATAACACGTGTGGGCGCGATCCGGGAAAGCGGAGCGTTGGGCAAAGGGGGAGCCCAAGATCGTCCGGTGGCTCCCGTGAAGCGCTTCCTGATCCGGTATGGTGATCAATTCAAAGTGGTGGAACCGGCGGACATCGCCTATATCCATTCCATGCAGAAGAACACCTTCCTGCGGACACGTGCCGGCAAGGACCTGCCCATGGATGAGAGCCTTGACCGGCTGGAGGCCCAGCTGGACCCCGAGCGTTTCGCCCGGTTGAACAGGCAACTGATCGTGCAAGTGGATAGCATCCGCGAACTGGTGGCATACAGCAAGAGCCGGGTGAAGGTGTTGCTGGATCCACCCTATGGCGACGATGCCATCGTGAGCAGCGAGCGATCGGCCGAGTTCAAGCGTTGGCTTGCCGGAGGATAGTTCCTCCCGGAGATACCAAGCGCTTTGGAGCGGATCCTTCTGATCGGAGGGGGAGCGATCGCACCCGAGCTGTGCTGCTCGACCTGGGATGGCCAGCGATCACGTGCGGGATATGTGCCGGACCTGACCGAACGATACTCCCACCCACAATACAGTGCATTTGTCATCGGGCTTCTGGGCATCCCACTTCATCCCTCGTTCTTCCGCTTTCGTCCGGCTCAATGCGGCAACGCCCCATCGATCCCACCAACTTCGGGTATCCCAAAGCACTTCTCCATGGACACGCTCCACCTTCTTCGCCGCTCCGATCTTAAGGAACTCATGGCAGCATCACCTGCGGAACTGCCGGGTCGTATCCTCTGCATGAACCGCTTGCCCAGGTATCACAACCAACTGGATGCGATCGCGATCAGTGTCCAACTCCTCGAGATGCGATCGCCGGATATCGGGGCGCGCTTTGGAACCGACCTACCCGTTCGTGGGCAGTCGACCGCCCGGTTCATCGGCCGCCCTTCCCGTTTCGTCCGGATCCTTCTTTCTGCACAGGATGATCATGGTAGGTTTGATGGCCGGTAACCGAGGAGTCGTACCTCGGTCCGCTCACTGAACACAGCAACAACACCCATGCAACACGCGCAACGCATCCATCCGGGTACCCTGGTGACGGCGCTCTTGCTCCTTTCTGGCATGCTGGGCATCAGCTCCTGCAAACATGAACCGCCGGAGGGGCCGTTGGTCCCTGAGGTAGGAACCGGTGGTCCAGGACCGATCGAGCCTTGCGACCCCGATGTGGTCTATTTCCAGCAGGACATCCTGCCTTTACTGGTCAGCAATTGTTCCATGCCTGGCTGCCACAGCAGCAACGATCCTGCGGATGGCATCGACCTTACCAGTTATGAAAGCCTGATGGCCTCCGGAGTCGTGGACCCCTATGATCTCAGCGAGGATCTGTACGAAGCCATCACCGACAGCGACCCGGACAAGCGTATGCCGGAGCCTCCTGCACCGCCGCTTTCCCAGGAACAGATCGATATGATCGCCCAGTGGATCATGCAGGGTGCACAGAACAACAGCTGTACGTCGGCAGGTTGCGATACCTTGGACCTGACCTATTCCGGCATGATCGTTCCGCTGGTCCAGCAGCGCTGCCAAGGCTGCCATAGTGGTGCCACACCGCAAGGAGGGCTGGACCTGACCTCTTGGAGCGTGCTCAATACACTGGCCAATGATGGTAGGCTTGCCGCCTCGGTGGACCATGCACCTGGTGCCATACCCATGCCGCCCAGTGGCCCCAGGTTGCCGGATTGCAACATCCGCCAATTCATGATCTGGATCGAAGCCGGAGCGCCCAACAACTGATCATCCATGCGACCATCCACAGTGCGTTTCCTGATCCTGGCCGCTGCCGTGCTTTCCGGATGCTACTACGACAACGAAGAGGAGTTGTACCCTGGCACCGCAATTTGCGAGACGACCGGTGTCACTTGGTCCGCTACGGTCCAACCGCTCATCCAAGCGCGGTGTGCCACCCCCGGATGCCATGTCAGCGGAGGTACGGGCCCAGGGGATTTCACCCAATACGCCAATGTGAAGGCCAAAGTGGACGACGGCCGTTTCCAGGCCGAGGTGATCCAGGCGGGAAGCATGCCTCCTTCGGGACGCCTTGCCGACTGCGACATCCAGAAGCTGCAAGTGTGGATCGACGCTGGTGCACCCAACAATTGAAACCATGAGGATAAAGACCATGATTGCCGTTGCCGCCGCCGTTGCCGTTGTAGGTGGCATCTTCGCACTGAAGGAGTACAACCGGGGCGCGGCCGACGTCGCTGACATGACCAGCGTGGCGAAGCTGCCAGCTTCGGAATTGCTTGCCGAATTCGCAGCGGACGAGGTGGCTGCCACAGCCAGGTTCGTGGGCACCACCGAGCAGGCCATCGAGGTCAGCGGTCCCATCCGTTCGATGGAGGATGCTGACGACGGCAAAGTGAACGTAGTGCTGGAGACCGATGATGCTCTGGCCGGCGTAGTCTGCGAATTCGCGGCCGCCGATGTACCCGAAACCTGGCGTGCCGGCTCCGAGGTCACCGTAAAAGGGATCTGTACCGGCATGTTGATGGATGTTGTGCTGGTGCGCTGTGTGCCAGTGCAATGAACTTTCCTGTTGAACAGAACCGACCAAACCCACCCATGACCATGAAAGCCCTGAAGACCCTCGCCTATGCTGCCATGCTGCTGCCACTTGCCGCTTCAGCACAGGAGCGTTATGCAACCCGTACCGGCCATATCGCCTTCCATTCCGAAACGACCATGGAGAACATCGATGCGGACAACCGCAAGGTGAGTTGTGTGCTCGATGCTACGACCGGTGCCATCGAATTCGCAGCGCTCATCAAGGCATTCGAGTTCGAAAAGGCCCTGATGCAGGAGCACTTCAACGAGAACTATATGGAGAGCAACACCTACCCCAAGGCCAATTTCAAGGGTAAGATGACGGGTGCAAGCGCCGACGACCTGAAGAAGCCCGGAACCTACCCGGTGACGGTCCAAGGGGACCTCACCATCCACGGGGTCACCAAGTCGGTGGAGCATCCCGGCACCCTCACGGTGGAGAAGGACGGCACCGTTAAAGCGTCCAGTGACTTCGTTGTGAAGCCGGAGGACCATGCCATCGCTATCCCTGGTGTGGTGCGCCAGAACATCGCTGAGGAGATCACCGTGAAGGTGCGCCTCGACCTCACCAAGATGTGATCCACTGCAGCTGAACGACGTACGCCCTCATGACCCGCACCCTATACCTTTCCTTGCTGTTGCTCATGGCTCCTGGGGCCCTGTATGCGCAGGACGATGACTTGCTCAGCCTGCTCGGCGAAGAAGAGACCGGTCCCGAATACACTTCGGCGGCCTTCAAGGCCACGCGTGTGATCAACGGTCACAGCCTGGAGAACGTGGCGCATGGCGTGCTCGACTTCCGCATCGGGCACCGCTTCGGCTTCGTGAACGGCGGTGTCAACGAGTTCTTCGGACTTGATGGTGCCACTGTGCGTCTGGGTTTGGACTATGGGGTCACCGACCGTTTGATGGTAGGGATCGGACGGAGCAGCTTCCAGAAGACCTTGGACGGCCTGGTGAAATACAAGTTCCTGAAGCAGTGCGATGCCGGTTGCGAAATGCCCATCACATTGGCCGTGGTCGCCTCGAGTTCCATGACCACCCTACAGCAGGCCGATCTGCCATGGTACGATCCCGAGCGTCAGGATTATTTCTCGCACCGCATGGGCTATTCGTTCCAGCTCATCGTGGGTCGTAAGTTCAGTGAGAGCTTCTCCCTACAGTTGAACCCTGGTGTGGTGCACCGCAACCTCGTCCCCACGGTGGACGACCCGAACGATGTGTTCCACATCAGCGGTGCCGCACGCATGAAGCTGACCAAGCGCATCGCGTTGAATGCCGAATACTTCTATGTGCTGCCGGGCCAGTTGCCCGACATCTACCGTAATTCGTTGGCGCTGGGTTTCGACATCGAGACCGGTGGCCATGTATTCCAGCTGCATTTCACCAACAGCACAGCCATGTTCGAGCGGGGATTCATCACCGAGACGACAGGCGATTGGGGCGCGGGCGACATCCACTTCGGGTTCAACATTTCGCGCGTATTCACGCTCCACAACCCCAAGAAGGTGCCTTGAACACGTGCTCAGTTCGCAGCGCCCGCTGCCTCACCTCCAGCATCACGAAGCGCTCCCTTGACCAGCAGGAACTCGGCCAGGTTCTCGGGTTCGAGCACCCCCATGAGCCTGCCCTCCTGTAACACCGGGAGCAGCGCGAATTGCCCGGTGAGCAGGTTGGTGTAGGCGGTATTCGCAGCATCGCTCGGGCTCGTCGCAGGCGGCTGCGAAAAGGTCAGTTCCCCCAACGTCCGCATGTGCTCTCCGTTCGAAAGAGCCTGCACCAGGTCCCGCCGTGTGAGCACGCCAACGTATGTGCCATCAGGAGCGGTGAGCACAAGGTCCTTGTCACCACCGGCGAGCAGTTCATCCACGGCCTGCTGGACGGTGGAGCTGGTCGGCATGGTCCAGAAGCGGGTGCGCATCACGTCCTTCACACGTATCCCACGCAGGGCGGTCTGTTGCTCCACCATACGCGATTCGGCCCCGGCGGCCATGAAGATGAACACCCCGATGAGCGCAAGGAAGGGCTGTCCGTTCATCAGACCGAACACCACGAACGCGATCGCGAAGAACCGGCCGACCCCGGCGGCAATGCGCGTAGCCTTGTTGCGGGCCATGCGCATGCTCAGGAGGGAACGCAGGATGCGTCCACCGTCCATAGGGAAGGCAGGAATGAGGTTGAAGAGGAACAACATCATGTTGGCGCCGAAGATGAACAGCAGTACCTGGGTCCATGTGGTGGCACCCAGGAACAGGTCGCCAAAGACCATGCTTACCCCCATGATCGCGACCACGATGAAGGCCAAGCCGGCGATCACCAGATTCACCATGGGTCCTGCGACCGTGATCCAGAATTCCTGCCTGGGCTCTTCTGGCATGCGTTTCAGGCTGGCGATCCCCCCAATGGGCAGCAGTGTGATGTCCTTGGTATCCACACCGAAGCGCTGGGCCATGAGCGCGTGCCCGAATTCGTGCAGCACCACACAAACAAAAACGATGAGCACCAAGCCTATCTCTCCGAGGATGGCCAAGGGCTCCTTCTCGGCCCTGTAGCCCATGAAAGCGATGTAAGCGATCAGGATGAGGAAGGTCCAGTGCACATACACGCGTATGCCCCGGAACGTGAACAGGGGAGCCGATCCCCGCAAGGTTGGAACCTGTCCGGCCATCAGTGGTCGGACTCCTGCAACACCAACATCGGGATGTGGGTGTGCATGGCCAGCTTGGTGGAAGTGCTGCGGTGGAACAGTTGCTCGAAGAGGCCGCGCTTCCTGTGCAGCAGGACCACCATGTCGGCTTCGCTCTGGTCGGCCAGGTCGTGCAGCGCGGTGTTCACATTCTCTCCACTGATGAAGTGGTGGGAGTGGGGGACCGCACCCAGGAGGGTATCGTAGGGGGAATCACCGACCTCCTCACCCGCACGTTCGGGATCGGTAACCCGAACGATCATCACTTCGGAGTGCGACCAGCGGGCGATATCAACGAGCACCTTGATGCTCTCCTTGCGCACACCTCCACCGTCGTCGGCCAGGATGATGCGCTTGGGAGACTTGTAAACGGTGTTTTGTGGCACGGCAAGCACTGGCAGACCTCCTCGCTTGATCACATCGGCGGTGTTGCTTCCCATGAGGACCTCTTTGAGGCCGGTGGCCCCTTGCGTGCCCATCACAACAAGCTCCGGTGGTTCGGGGTCGTTCGCGAAGCGGTCCACCACGTTGGGGAGATCACCATGCTCCACGACCCCGGTAAGCTCTGCCTTGGCCAGCTCAGGTTCCTCCCGCATACGGGCCATGAAGCCATCCACGCCTTCTTGCGCCTCCTTTGCGAGCAGGTCGTCGATGCTCCACATGGTGCTCGCCGCGCCCCGTGGCATCATGAAGCTGTTGAGCACGATGAATTCGACCCCTTCGGTGCCATAAAGCTGCACGGCATAGCGAGCAGCGTTCAGCGAATTGCTGCTGAAGTCAGTGGGGACGAGGACCTTGGCCATGGGGAGGTTTGCTGGTGGATTGTATCAATGACCGTGGCTTTCGCCTGTTTGCTTTCCGCTGGAATCGACCAAGGCATAGCCGGTGAAGATCAGTGCCAGGAAGGCCAGGAAGCTAAAAAGCCCCATCATGTTATCCACCCCTGAGGTGCTGAGCAGCGAGAACCGGAAAGGGATGAGCAGGGCGAGAAGCCAGAGGGCAAAGCCGATGTACTTTTTCATGTTTGGGTCTCTAAACTTGGAACGGTGGCCAAATTACGCCGATCCCTCGCATTAAGTCATGGCATTGGTCATCGTTCGCACTATTTGCGCGCCGATCGCTCCAAGCCCTTTACGTCGACCACGCGGATGTCGCGGCCTTGAAGCTCGATGAGTCCGTCCTCCTTCAGGTCGCTGAGGGTCCGTATCAGCGATTCCGTGGCGGTACCCACGATCGTTGCCAGGTCGTCCCGGCTGATCCGCAGCCCAAGACCTTGGTCCTCACCTTTGCCGAAGGTGTCGCGCAAGCGGAGCAAGGCCATGGCTACGCGCTGGCGTACCGACGAATAGGCCAGTTCCAACAAGCGTGATTCATTCTCCTTCACCTCCTTGGTCAGCATCTTGATGAATCGGATGCTGACGTCGCGATCCTTGTACAGCAAGGCGAGCAGTTCCTCCCGTGGTATGGTCGCCAACTCACATTCCTCCAAGGTTTCGGCACTGTCGCTCACCCGACCTCCTTCAAGTACGCTCATGTAGCCCAGGAAGTCGCCGGCGGTGTATAAGCCGGTGGCGAACTCCTTCCCATCATCGTTCATCTTGAACGTGCGCACCTTGCCGCTGTTTATGAAGTAGACGCTGCGCAGCTCATCACCTTCGTGGAAGATCATCTCCTTGCGGCCAATATGGCGCGGCTTACGCTCTGCGGTGATGTCTTTCAGCGCACCCAGGCCACGTGCACTCTCAATGAAGGTGTTGAGCCCCTCGGCACTGCGGTCGAAGCCCTTGCGGAACAACTCGCTCCGCTTCAAGCGCCCCTCGATGGCATTGAGCAGTTCGCTCTCTTCGAAAGGCTTTGTCAAGTAATCATCGGCGCCCAGTTCCATGCCCTTGCGCACATCGCTACGCTCGGCCTTGGCACTCAGGAAAATGAAGGGTACCTCGGCTGTTGCAGGGTCACGACCAAGCAGGTGCAGCACGCCGTATCCATCCAATTCGGGCATCATGATATCGCAGAGCACCAGGTCGGGGGGAGTGTTGCGTGCCAGTTCCACGCCGCGCTTTCCGTTCTCCGCCTTCAAAACGGTATAGTTGGCCAGTTCGAGGATCTCCGCGGTGTTCTCCCGCATATCGGCATCATCCTCGATCAGCAATATGGTCTTCATGCGCTATGTCGTTGTGCTAGGGAAACGGTGAAGGTGGTACCCTCACCCGGTGTACTCTCGAAGGCGATCGATCCTCCCATGAGATCCAGGTATTTGCGAACGATGTTCAGTCCCAATCCGGTGCCTTGGACGGTAAAGGCATTGCCCGCCCGGAAGAACCGTTCGAAGAGGTGCTGTTGGTCCTTCAGTGGTATTCCGATGCCCTGGTCCTTCACCCGGATCTGAAGGGTACCGTCCTTCAGGGTGGTGAACAGGTCGAGGCGTTTGTTCTCCGGGCTGTATTTGATGGCATTGCCCAGAAGGTTGCTCAGGACATTGTGCAACATGGAGCGGTCGTGGAAGACGATGCGTTCGCTTCCGGCATGGTCGTACTCGATCTCCTGTCCCGGTTTGGCCAGTCCGCGCAGCTCCTCGATGAGTTCGATGCTCATGTGTACCACATCGAGTTCCACAGGGTTGCAGGTCACCGAGCCTTGCTCAAGTTTGTCGAGCGACAGGAAATCGTTGAGCATGCCCGTGAGCTCACGCACCTTGGCCCGGATACGTTCCACGTGTTTGTGGATGCGTTCCTCAGGGACCTCCTCCGTATACCGGGCGATAAGGTCCACCGAGCTCATGATGGTACTAAGCGGCGTACGGAACTCGTGCGACGCCATGCTCACGAAGCGTGATTTCAAGGCATTGAGCTCCTTTTCGGCCTCCAGTGCTTGATGTAGGTCCTCCTGGGTGGCGAGTAGTTCAACGGTACGTTGTTCCACCCGTTCTTCAAGTACGGCGTTTACGGTCTGGAGTTCCTTTTCGGCAAGTCTGCGCTTGGTCACATCGCTCACCAAGCCCATTGCGTAGCGCACCCCGTCCATTTCGAAGTGGTTGAGGCTTACCTCCACCGGGAAAAAACTGCCGTCCTTGCGCTGCCCCATGAGGTCGAAGCCGCCGCCCATGGAACGCTGGGTGGGCCGCTCGTGGTAATGGGTCCGATGTTCCACATGCCCCTTGCGTAGGTTTTGCGGAACAAGCGTTTCGATGGGCTCGCCGATGAGTTCTTCCAGTTGGTATCCGAACAGCTCGTCGAGACGGGGGTTCTTCAGGCATATCGTCCCCGATCCGTCCACCACCACCAAGCCTTCCGCAGCCGAGGCGAACAGCAGGGAACAGATCCTGGACAGCTGCGTTGGGGCGAAACGGGACTCCATGGCGGCCGAAGTTAGGTGTGCGTTGCCTACCGGTCCATAGTCTTATTCGGGGGAGTCCATCCGAGGCTCACCAGAGCGCTCGTCATACACTTTCCACTTGATCAGGGGGCGCGCATAAAGGTTCAGCGTCGCTGCGCGTTCATCCGTGTTGTTGATGTAGCGGTGTATACTGCGGCCATTGTGCAGGTAGGAGAAGGACTCGGTGACAAGTTTGGCGCTGCTCACTTTGCGCAGGCTGCCCTGTGACGGTGGCTCGAAGCGTTCTTCCACGACCGAACCGAGTATCGGGTGTACCCAAGCTTCCTGGGTGTTGTAGTCATGGATACTGGTCCGTTGCCCAGGTTCATAGCATATGAGCAGGAGCTCGAACTCCGCGGTACGGGCAATGCAGTTGCGCGTATAGTGCTTCTCGTTCCATGTGCAATACTCCAGGAAATCCTCGCTGGGTATGGCTGCACGCTCCAAAATGGTCAGATATCCCCCTGAAGCCGATTCCTGCTTCAGGGCCTCGATCAGTTCCTCAACGGTGTGGAACTTGCTCTCTGGTATGGGCTTCTGCTGGTTCATGGCCTAGCTGCTGGTGCGCATCAAGCCGCTAACGTATCGCCTTGCATCGGTGTGGTGCCTGATGGTTGTCATCCTTGCAGAACGGAGGCCATGGAGTACTTCCATCGCTCCATCCAAGCGGGAGACAACCCGCAGCGGGTGCAATTTCCCGTATCGTTGGCCATGCCCCTATGATCCTGCTCATCCGTTCATGTGACCGTGATCAGTCATTGGGCCAAGGCCCTTTCCTGGGTGTGAGCGCATCACTTCGGAACGGTATTCTACATCCACTTCGCGACCCAGCGGTAGAAGTCGTTCTTCAACTCCATGTAGATCTTCTCGAAGATCTCCATGCGTTCGCGCAAAGCGCCGTGATCGGTGAAGTGCCTGTGGTCGATGGCCACCGGGTGGTCCATGGCCTCTTTTTCCAGTTCGTTCTCGTGCGCCTTTACTTCATGCCGCAGTTCGTCGATCACTTCATGCTGACGGATGAACTGGTTCTGGAAGTGCTCCAACTCGGCCATTACATCCGGCTGGTTGTTCCTGCGCACGACATCCTCCATCCGGCGCTCCAGGATGGCTGTCTCCTCTTTTCGGAATTGCAGGGTGTTCAGCCACATCATGTGCTCGTGGTGCAGATCTCCGATGTATTTGTGAGTGGGGGCTTTTGTTGTGGTGCTCATGGTGGTTTCCTCGACCCGTTGGTGGGTGGTCCACGAAGGTTGGCAGGCTTCACAAAAGCAGGCATGACCTTTCTCAGGTTCTTCGGTGGACCTGCCGTCGCCTGCGCAGTAGCTTCGCAGCCATGCCGCGCATCATCGCCATAGACCATGGATCCAAGCGGGTGGGATTGGCGGTGACCGATCCGCTCGGCATCATTGCAACTGCGTTGGACACGGTACCCGAAAGCGAACTGTTCGCCTACCTGAAGCGCTATGTGGCCACCGAGGCTGTGGAAGGTTTTGTGGTCGGCATGCCGATGGACCTCAAGGGCTCACCCACGGATGCCACAGCCGCTGTGGTCACCTTCATAGAGCACCTGCGTAATGCTTTTCCTACCTGCTGGGTGGAGACCGTGGACGAGCGTTTCACCAGTTCCATGGCGCAACAGACCGTGCTCGCCAGTGGCAAGGGACGCATGGCTCGGCGTGACAAGGGTGCGCTGGACCGGATCAGTGCCACCATCATCCTGCAAGGGTGGATGGAGCACGGGAGGCGCGGCCATTGAAGTACATCCAGGATATGCCATCCACAGGCCATTCCATGAAAAGCCCCATGCGTCAAGTCCTTGAAGCCATTGTCCTGTATCAAGGCAATGACACGGAGTTGCTTGCCCGGTTGGTGCAGACCATCCGTCCCGGAAAAGCTGCGCGCAGCAAAGGGGAGGTGCCCCAGTTCGAGGCTCTACTGGTTCTGTTGGAGCATGATGAAGTACTGCGCAACGGGCTTGCCGGGTATCTGGACCGGCTGTTGGACGGCAAGCGCCTGAGCACGATCCTGCTGGATGCGGGAATGCCTCATGGTGGCCTGTGGTCCGAACTGCGGGAACGGTTGATCTATAAGGTGTTGCCATACCAGCCCGAACGCGATACCCTGGAACACGTCCTGGTCAATGTCTTCTTCAAACAAGAGGATGGCGAATGGGTGGAGGGGCTGGATGAAGGGCGGTGCGTCCGATTCCTGGATCTTATTGGCGGAGTAGGACTTGACCAGCTTCCGGTACACGCGTTCTGGGTGCAGGAACTGCTCTTCACGGCGAAGGCGCTGGCACTCCGCATCGCCGGGCGGGCATTCGACAGCGGGGTGCTGCGCATGGTGCCCGAATACGCGAATTTCGAAAGCCCCTTCGTGGCCTTGGAGGCCGAGGTGGACCAGTATCTCGGTGCACTTCTGTCCGGTGACATATCGCGTAGCCGCGACGAACCGGCCTACAAACATGTACGCGTTCTGTTGGGGCAAGGCGAGGACCTGGTCGACCAGGCCTATCGCAACAGCAGTAAATTCGGCATAGGCCTACGGGTGAACCAGGACCTGATGCTTCTGGAGCGCATGCTGTCCCGGTTGGGGTCCGTATTGAACACCATCGCGTTGGATCCAGGGGTCGACGGCCGGGTCGCGATGGTCGACCTGGTGAAAGGGCTTGTGCGCACCAGTTCGGGCAATACCCGCGTCATGGGTTTCCTGGACCGCTCCACACAAGTCATTGCGAAGGAGATCACCCAGCATGCGGGACGCAAGGGCGAACATTACATCACCACCACCCGGGCCGATTACCGGAGGATGCTGCTCACCGCATTGGGTGGTGGCGGGGTGGTGGCATTCGCATGTGTGCTGAAAGCCTGGCTCGGCACTTGGGATGTCAGTCTCTTCGGTCAGGCTTTCCTGTACAGTTCGAACTATGCCGGGGCATTCATCACCATCTACCTGCTGCACTTGACCCTGGCCACCAAGCAACCGGCCATGACCGCAGCCACGCTCGCCGCAGCACTGGACAAGGCGAAGGGCCGCAAGGGCAGAGACCGGTATGAGGCACTGGTCGATCTGATGGCGCGTGTGTGGCGTTCGCAATTCATCGCATTCGTGGGCAACGTGTTCATGGCATTTTCGGTCGGCGTGGCGCTGGTATATGCCTGGGTCGCGCTGTTCGGAGGGGACTTGTTCGTGAACAAAGCGCCCAAGCTCATCCACGAACTCGACCCCTTCACTTCGCTGGCCTTGCTCCATGCGGCCTTCGCCGGGCTGTTCCTCTTTCTCTCGGGTCTTATCGCCGGATCGGCTACGAACCACTCCCTGCATCGCCGTATTCCGCAGCGGATCGAAGAGCATCCTGCACTGAAACTGGCGTTGGGTGGAGAAGCGCGCAAACGGTTGGCCGATTATTATGAACGCAACATCGGAGGCATCGTCAGCAACCTTTGGTTCGGCATTTTCATGGGCAGTCTGGGTACGGTGGGTATCATCATCGGCCTTCCGCTGGATATCCGGCACATCACCTTCGCGGCCGGCAACCTCGCCTTGGGACTGGTGGGTGGGGACTGGGAGATCGGGACCTATGCATTGGTCGCTTCGATCCTGGGAATTGGTCTCATCGGCCTGGTCAACTTCACGGTGAGCTTCACCTTGTCGCTGGCCTTGGCCATGCGCTCGCGTGGCATCCCTTACGGAGAGCTCTGGCCCATCGGAAGGGCGGTGTGGACGCATTTTCGCAAGGCTCCATTGGCCTACTATCTGCCACCCATGGAGGGATCGGTCGATCAGCTCGAGGATGCTGCATCCGAAGCGGTCGGTCCGGCTGGACTGGAGGGCGGTAAGAAGTAGGCGCCCGTCGGGTAAAGAGGCTCAGCTCCGATCCGCCAATTCCGCCTCCAAGGTCCGGCCCGTGTGTCCGGATCTCGGCGGCACCAAGCTCATCGCATATTCGCTCAGTGCAGTGATCGTCAGGCTCGGGTTCACACCCAGGTTGGCGGGGATGATGGAGCCATCGAGGATGCGCATTCCCGGGTAGCCGAAGACCTCGAAGTGCTCGTTCACCACGCCATTGCTGGCATCCGTCCCCATGGGGCAGCCGCCCAGGATATGTGCGGTGCTGCTCATGTTGAAAAGCACCTCGGTCGTGGCGTTCATCGCGGTGCCCCCGGTCTTGGCAGCGTAGCGGTGCATCACGTCCTGCCCCACGCCGATGTAAGCCGGCACCCGATGGTCCTTGCCGTCCACCACGTGCAGGCGCCCACCGAAGAGGCCCTTCTTCCAGCGCATGGAGACGGCATTGTCCAGCGATTGCATCACCAGCAGGATGATGGAGTGCCTTCCGAAATCGCGACGGACCACATTCCACACTTTCCGCGGGCTGGTGAGGGTGTTCCAAAGCATCTTGGCGATGCGCACCACGGGTGGGCCATCGCCAGCGGCCATCACGGCGAGTGGAGCGGTACCTCCAGATCCATCGTTGTACTTCACCAGTTCGATGTGCGTATGCTCATCCGGCTCGAAAACGCGACTGATGGCCACGCCGTGGTTCATCTTCTCCGGAATGCCCGAAATGCCGCAGAGCGATTCGCTATTGGTGCGGAGGCTTCCCCCGAGTGTGTCGCTCAGCTTTGGAAGGGTGCGCAGGTCCTGTTTTTGGCGGAAGAGCAGGCGCAACGTACCCAACACGCCCGCGCTCACCACCAGGCCCTTCGACCTGAAAACACGACGCTTACCACCGCCCCAGGCCGTGCTGCTGCGCGTGTGGATATGGTAGATGCCATCGCTGTGTTCGATGCGTTCCACCAAGGTCTCCGCCTCGATACGTGCGCCGAACCGTTCAGCGAACCAGAGGTAGTTCTTGTCCAGCGTGTTCTTGGCGTTGTAGCGGCAGCCCACCATGCAGCCAGCGCATTCGACGCATCCCTTGCGCTCGGGCCCAAGGCCCTTGAAGTAGGGGTCGGTGGCACGCTTTGGATCACCGAGGTACACTCCGACGTGGTCCACTGGTTTGTAGGTATCGGCCTTTCCCATTTCTCGCGCGATCTCGGCAAGCACCTTGTCCTCTGGTCCTTCCTTCTCGTAGCGCGTGCTACCCAGCATGAAGCGGGCGGTGTCGTAGAAGGGTGCCAGGCGCGTTCTCCAATCGCCGAACTGCGACCAGGCCGGGTTCGTGAAGAATGCATCGCCCGGCATCATGTGGGTGTTGGCGTAGATCAGGCTGCCGCCGCCCACCCCTGCACCGCTCAGGATCATGATCCGGTTGAGGATGTCGATCCGCTGAGGCCCGAAGCAACGTAGCATCGGTGCCCATAGGTACTTACGCACGTTCCAATTGCTCTTCGGGAAGTCCTTCGCGCCCCAACGTTTGCCCTTCTCCAGGACCAGCACGCTGTAGCCCTTCTCGGCCAGCCGCATGGCGGAAACGCTTCCCCCGAAGCCGGAGCCGATGACGATGTGGTCGAAAAACTGGTCGGTATCCGGCATGGGCAAGCAGTCCTCGAAATTACGTGTTGTGCAAGC
>CAYQMC010000058.1:0-16379 GCA_964418285.1 uncultured Chryseobacterium sp. | reverse complement strand
AGATCACGTTGATGTTGCAGTCCCCGCTATCCCCGAATCCTTTGGCCAGTCCGAACACATCCCGGTAGCCGTGGGTCACCTGGTCGATACGCAGGTTGCCAAGTCCTGCAACATCGGCCGGTTCGTAGTACTCCACGGTGATGCGTTCACCGGGTAGTTGCGTTACTCCAAGCACATTGCGGCCCGAAGCGCTGGCCGCAGTGAAGGCCCCCAATTGGTCGCCGAACTCATTGTACACGTAAATGAGCGCGCCATGCGGAACATGGTATTCGGCGAAACGGAAATTGATGCTCAGTGCTCCCGGGCATTCGATCGATACCCGCCAAATGCGGTCTCCATTCGTTCGTTCATGCCAGGTTCCATTGGTGTACAGGCCGAGGTCGGTGTCATGGTTGAACCCGAATCGGTAAGGACCTTTCGCTCCGTTGGAGTACCGGGCTTCATCGGCCGCAATGAGGGCCTCCGCATCCACGGCGGGCAGCTGTACCAAGGTCGCTGCAGGCAATTCGATGGCTTCTGGCATAAGGCCGAAGGCACGACCACCATAGGCCACCTGCGCCTGTGTAGTAAGCGCTGGTGCGAAGGCGGCAAACAGGATGGCGGTGCGCAGGTTGGTATGCATGGCCTTGGAATAGGGATGGTGAAAATACTACGGCAGCCGGCAGTATGCGACAAGACCCGGCAAGCAGGGTGTATCCCTTGCCGGCCGGGTCTTCTTGTCGGTCTGGTATCAGCGGTCCAGGACCACGCGCTCCACCACGCGGCGCCCACCTTGCACGATCTCCAGCAGGTAGATGCCGGCAGTATGCTCGCCAAGGTCCATCGTGAAGCGCTCGGTGCCTTGTGTCGTGTTGCGTTCCAATACGATCTGGCCCAAGGCATCGTAAAGCACCACGCGTCCAGCGCCGCGCAGCCCCTCGGAGAGGACTACGTTCAATTGCCCATTGGTGGGGTTGGGGGAAATGGTCAGGCCATTGCCCTGGCCCGCTGGTTCATCCACGCCAACAACACTGGGGTATCCACCGAGCTGGTCCCCGCAGGACCCCAGCCACTGCTGGAGGGAAGGATAGCTCACATTGAACTTGCCATAGTAGTCGTTCACATTGAAGGAACAACTGGCTTGGCCGCCGAAGAGCTGTCCGATGAGCAGGCCATCCTGGTTCCAGAGACCACTGCCGCTGGAGCCCCCTTCGGTGGTGCCATCCTCCCAGTTCAGGATACGCCAGCATTGCGCTCCACTGAAGGAACCGTTCACAGCAGGGTCCGTATCGAAACTGATCTTCTTCACATCGCCACTGGGGTGGTGGATCCCAACAGAGCTTGTAGGTGCCACTCCGCTCTTGTCCCAACCGGAGAAATAGACATCGTATGCTGTCGGGACCGGGTTGTTGAACTTGATCAGGGCCACATCACTACCGGCACTCTGTACCAGCAACTGGGAACCACTCACGGTCTGGTTGGTCGGACCGTTCTGGTTCTGCTGGCAACTGGGGCTGTTCCAGTTGAAGCGGTACACCCAGTTGCTCACACTTTGGTTGCCTGGCAGGCAATGTCTGGCGGTCAGGAAATAGGGCTCACCATCCTGTGCGCAGTTGTTCAGCATCTGGCCGGTACAGAGTCCGCTTCCCCCCACGGTGATGATGGCCACCGAGCGTATCTGGGCACGCCAGGGGTCGCCCACGGCGCAGATCACGTTGTTGTTGCAGGAGCCACTATCTCCCAAGCCTTTGGCAAAGCCCAGGATGTCGCGGTAGGCATGGGTCACCTGCCCCACGCGCAAACGCCCCTCGCCACGCACCGCGGCAGGTTCGTTGTATTCGATGATGATACGGTCCCCGGCAAGCTGGGTGACACCCATGCTATGCTGGCCGCCGCTGCTTGCCATGGTGAAGGCCCCGATCTGCTCGGTCTCGCTGTACACGAAGACCTGCGCACCGGTCGGGATGAAGTAATCGTGGAACTCGAAGTTGATGCTGTACGCCTCGGGACATACGATGGCCACACGCCACAGCCGGTCCCCGTTCGGGAACTCATGCCAGATGCCGCTGTTGTTCAAGCCCAAGTCCACCGCATGGTTGAACCCGAAGCGATAGGGACCCTTGACACCGCTGGCACTGCGTGCATCATCTTCGGCCAGTAGACTCGCCGCATCCACATGTGGCATGACCACTTCGGGTGCCGGAGGCACTTGCAGGTCCGCACGGAGGCCTACAGGATGACCACCGAAGGATTCCTGGGCAATTGTGGGCAGCGTTGCAAAGAGCCCCGATGTCAGGGCAAGGAACACGTAAGGTTTGAGCATTCTTCCAAGAACTAAGGTTTCACAGGTTCGAGCGCACAAGTTAATGAGCTTGTCCGCAGATCGGAACCAAGGAAATGACGCAACTGGGAGTGCAAACGTTGCCGCAGCAGGGTCAGGAGGTACTGGAAGTCGCCTTCTTTTCCTCCACTAGTTTCCGCATCGCGAAGAGTTCATCGCGGAGTTGGGCGGCTGCCATGAAGTCCAATTCCTTAGCGGCCTTCCGCATCTGCGTTTCCAGCACCTGCACGTTCTTTTCCACCTGGTCCGGTGTCATGTATTGCATCACGGGGTCGGCTGCCAGGCTAAGCTCCTCGGGTTCCACGTAGTAGGTCCGCTTCTTCTCCGTGTCGTGGATGTCGATCACTGCGGTCTGCCTCATTACATCGCTGCGGTCCCGCTTGATCTGCGTCGGCGTGATCCCATGCTCTTCATTGTAGGCCAACTGTTTGGCCCTGCGCCGATCCGTTTCATCCATCGTACGCTGCATGCTCTCGGTCACCTTGTCGGCGTAGAAGATCACCAGGCCGTTCACGTTCCGTGCGGCACGTCCAGCGGTCTGGGTAAGGGATCGATTGCTGCGCAGGAATCCTTCCTTGTCGGCATCCAACACGGCCACCAGGCTCACCTCGGGCAGGTCCAGGCCTTCACGCAGCAGGTTCACACCCACCAACACATCGAACATGCCAAGGCGCAACTGGCGCAGGATCTCGATCCGTTCCAGGGTCTCCACATCGCTGTGGATGTACTTGGCGCGCACGCCGTTCTTGCCGAAGAATTCGTTCAGCTCCTCGGCCATCCGCTTGGTCAGGGTGGTCACCAGGACACGCTCTTCCTTCTGGGCGCGCTTGCGGATCTCGTACAGGAGGTCGTCGATCTGGTCCTTGCTCGGGCGTACCTCGATCGGAGGGTCCAGCAGCCCGGTGGGGCGGATGACCTGTTCCACCACGATGCCTTCGCTGCGCTGGAGTTCGTAGTCCGCCGGCGTGGCGCTCACGAACAGGGTCTGGCCCATCATGCCCTCGAACTCCTCGAACTTCAAGGGGCGGTTGTCCATGGCACTGGGCAGGCGGAAACCGTATTCCACCAGGTTCTTCTTGCGGCTGCGATCTCCGCCGTACATGGCGTTCACCTGGCTCACGGTCACATGGCTTTCGTCGATCACCATCAGGAAGTCCTCGGGGAAGTAGTCCAATAGGCAAAAGGGTCGCTGCCCGGTCTGGCGCTGGTCGAAGTAGCGGCTGTAGTTCTCGATGCCCGAGCAGTAGCCCAGCTCGCGCATCATCTCCAGGTCGTACATCACCCGCTCCTCAAGCCGTTTCGCTTCCAGGTGCTTGCCGATCTCGTTGAAGAAGGCCACCTGCTTCAGCATGTCCTCCTTGATGGCCTCAAGGGCCGCGATCATGGTGTCCTTGCTGGTCACGAAGATGTTCGCCGGGTAGATCGTGACCTGCTGTTCGGTATCGATGGTGCGGTTGTCGCCGATCATGAAGCGTTCCATCCGCTCGATCTCGTCGCCCCAGAAGTGTATGCGGATGCCTTCGTCGGCGTAGGCCAGATAGACCTCCACCACATCGCCCCGTACCCGGAAATTGCCGCGTGTCGGGTCGGCATCCTTGCGGCTGTAGAGTCCGCTCACCAGTTCGTGCAGGAGTTTGTTGCGCGAGATCTTCTGGCCCACCTGCAGGTGTACCATCGTCTTGTGGAATTCCGCCGGGTTGCCGATGCCGTAGATGCAGCTCACGCTGGCCACCACGATCACGTTGCGGCGCCCGCTCAGCAAAGCACTGGTGGTGGCAAGCCGCAGTTTCTCGATCTCATCATTGATCGAAAGGTCCTTCTCGATGTAGGTGTTGGTGGTAGGCAGGTAGGCTTCGGGTTGGTAGTAGTCGTAATAGCTCACGAAGTACTCCACCCGGTCGTTCGGGAAGAAGTGTTTGAATTCTCCGTAAAGCTGTGCAGCGAGCGTCTTGTTGTGGCTCAAGATCAGCGCCGGGCGGTCAACTTGGGCGATGACATTGGCGATGGTGAAGGTCTTCCCGGAACCGGTAACGCCCAGCAGGGTTTGCGCCGGCACACCCTCGTTCAGCCCCTCCACAAGTTGGCGGATGGCCTCCGGTTGGTCGCCCGTTGGCTGGAATTCGGAGATGAGTTCGAAGGACAAGGGGAGCGGCTTGGGGGAAGGTACAAAGGTAGCTGCAAGGGGGAGGGAGGAGCGTCCATCAACGCACAACGCCCATCCTTTCGGACGGGCGTTGCACGAGGGTTTGGTATTGGTATCACTTCCTGTCCTTCAGCGCCACATAATCGCGCTTGGTGGCACCCGTGTAGATCTGGCGTGGGCGGCCGATGGGTTCCTTGTTCTCCACCATCTCCTTCCACTGTGCGATCCAGCCGGGCAGGCGGCCCAAGGCGAACATCACGGTGAACATGCGGGTGGGGATGCCGATGGCCCGGTAGATGATGCCGCTATAGAAGTCGACGTTCGGGTAAAGCTTGCGTTCGATGAAGTACTCATCCTTCAGGGCGATCTCCTCCAGTTGCTTGGCGATGTCAAGGACAGGGTCTTTCACCCCGAGCTTGTTCAGCACATCGTCGCAACTCTTCTTGATGATGCGGGCACGCGGGTCGAAGTTCTTGTAAACGCGGTGTCCGAAGCCGAAGAGGCGGAAGGGGTCGTTCTTGTCCTTGGCCTTGTCGACCCATTTCTGGATGTCGCCACCATCGTTGCGGATGGTCTCCAGCATCTCGATCACCTCCTGGTTGGCTCCACCATGCAACGGCCCCCACAGGGCTGCGATGCCTGCACTGACACTGCTGTAAAGATTGCTCTGGCTGCTGCCTACGATGCGCACCGTGCTGGTGCTGCAGTTCTGTTCGTGGTCGGCGTGCAGGATGAGCAGGGTGTTCAATGCCTCGGCCACCACGGGATCCACGCTGTACTCCTCCGTGGGCAGGGCGAACATCATGTGCAGGAAGTTCTCCACGTAGCCCAACTTGTTGTCGGGATACATGTTCGGGTGGCCCAGGTTGTTCTTGTAGCTGATGGCAGCCAGTGTGGGCATCTTGGCGATGAGCCGGTAGATCGTGCGCAGTACATCCTGCTGCGGACGATGCGGGTCCTGGCTCTTTGGATAGAAGGTGCTGAGCGAGTTCACCATTGCCGAGAGGATGCCCATCGGGTGGGCGTTCGCGGGATAGTGCTCGAAGAAGCGCTTCATATCCTCATGCACCAGGGAGTGGTAGCGGATGTTGCCTTCGAACTCATCCAACTGTTGCTTGTTGGGTAGCTCACCGAAAAGGAGCAGGTAGGAAACTTCGATGAACGAGGCCTTCTCGGCCAGCTGTTCGATGGGGTAGCCGCGGTACTGGAGGATGCCCTCTTCGCCATCGAGGAAGGTGATGGCACTGGTGGTGGCTCCGGTATTCTTGTAGCCGAAGTCGAGCGTAACGTAGCCGCTCAGATCGCGCAGTTTGCTGATGTCTATCGCCTTCTCGCCTTCGCTGCCCGTGAAAATGGGGAGTTCGTAGGTCTTTCCGTCCAGTATGATCTGCGCCTTTTCGCTCATTGCAACGTAGGAAAATTGGGTGCTGGGAATGTGTCGGGTGCGAAGGTAGCAAAGGAACCCCGTGCCACGGTAGGTTGTTCACCAAAGAAGAAAAGCCCCGGAATTCCGGGGCTTTTCGCATGGGTCTGGGAGGAGCCTTGACGCCTACCACTTGGCCTTGAATCCGGCCATGAACGCTTGGTAGTCCTGGGTCTTGTAATGCCCTTCACCAAAGAAGGTGAGGATGGGTTCCATCTGCTGGGGCGTCATGTAGCCTTGCACCGGCGCGAGCACATTCAGCTCACTATCGATGTACACCACGGTGGGGTACGCGATGCGTCCGTTGGCATTGGCTATGGCATAGGTCAGGTGGTGCGTGCCGTTGCGTCCGCCTTTCATGGCCGGGTTGAAGTCGGGGTTCTCCAGCTTATTGCCGTTCCACATCACGGGATCGCCGCTTTCGGCATCGAACTTCACGGGGTAGAAGTTCTTGTTCACATATTCCGCGAGTTTTGCATCACTGAACGTGTTGCGGTCCAGCATCTTGCATGGACCGCACCACTGGGTGTATACATCCACGAAGATGGGCTTCGGGGTCTTTTTCGTGAGTGCCTGGGCTTCTTCGATGCTGAGCCACTGAATGGCCTTGCCCGTGGTCGCGGGGGCTGCGGTCTGGGCGGCCAGGCCCATGGGCAGGAAGGAAAGGGCTATGAGGAACGTTCGCATGACGGTTGGGATCAAGGCTTCGGTTTGCAAGCTTCGTGCCGGATCAGCGCACACCATGCATCATCCTGTTGAGAGGACCTGAGACGACCATGAGCAGCAGTCCGATACCAACGGTGATAAGGCCCATGAGGGTATAGACCCGGCTGTAGACCATCCAGTACATGTGGGAGGAAAGGGTGCTAGTTCCCATATTGAACTCATTGAACGCCGTAAGGGCCGGTTGCAGGAAAGGGTCGCTTTCCGTACGTCCACCACGAAGCTCTTCCACCACCTTGCCCTTTATCGTTTCCAAGGCACTGTTGATGTTCAGCACCGCTTCGGCGAGCGAGCCATGGTCCGGATCGTCCACGGTGGTATTGGCCAACCGGTCCGCTGCTCCAATGAGGCTGTCCAGGCCATCGCGTGCCACGTACATCTGTTCCAAGTGTATCGCAGTGATCTTCTGGAACCTTATGTGCTTCGGAAGCTTCACCGAGGCCGTATCGTTGTACAGGCCGAACAACTCGCCGTTCATCACTTCGAGCTGCCCGGGCATGTTGTTCACAAGCTGTTCGAGTTCGCTCGGGATTCGACGGGTGCTTTCCTCCATTTGCGTGCGTCCGGCATAGGAGGTTTCAAGGACCGCGAGCTTGGCCTGCGCCTTCCTGGTCTTGTCGAAGATCTCACCCTGTAGTCCGTTTATCGTCTCGATGCGTGCAGCGTGTCCGGGAGGCAGTTCCGGTGAGTCTCCCCCACCATGCCCGACACCGGTCGCCATGGCGAGCAAGGCGGCTACGAAATTGGCACCTGCGAAGCTGAGGAACCAGGCTCCCATCGCAGTGCCGGTCATGTCCTTGGGCACCAGCTTGGTCACCATGCTCAAACCGATCGGCGAGATGAACAATTCACCCACGGTGTGCAGGAAATAGAGCAGGGCAAGTGTCCAGAGTGGGACCAGGTAGATCGGGGAGACCGGCGCGATGAGCACCACGAGATAGCCGAGCCCGAGGAGGACGATGCCCAAGCCGAACTTCATCGGGATGTTGGGGTTCTTGCCGATGCGGTTGAGATACACCCACAAAAGGCTGAACACGGAACCCATGATGATGATGAACGCAGGATTGAAGAACTGCGTCGTGGCAGCCCCCATCTCCCAGCCGAAGATGACGCGGTCCACATTGCGGTCGGCAAAGAGGGTGAGCGAGGTGCCGGCCTGTTCGAAGCAGGCCCAGAACACGATGTTGAAGACCATCAGGATGATGAACACGATCATCCGGTCACGAAGTACATTGCCTTCCTTGATGCCGCGGGACATCAGGTTGAAGATGACGTACGCGGCGATCACCGCAAGGAGATAGCCCACGACAAAGGCATTCACCATAAGCAAGTAGAGGACAGGGACAGCCAACAAAGACCCCAGGATGGTGGTCCATTTCAACGAAAGTGGCCCCAGGTAAGGCGCATTCAACTTGACAGGGTCAGGTGCTTCGGCCACATGGCGGAAGGTATTCTGGCCGCCTATGAAGAAGAGCAGGCCGGCGAGCATGCCGAGCCCGGCAAGTGCGAAGCCATATTCGTATCCATAGATGTTGCCTACCTCTGCCACGACCGTGGTGGCCAGCAGCGCGCCGATGTTGATGCCGATGTAGAAGATGGTGAATCCGGAGTCTCGCCGTGTATCGCCATCAGCATACAAATTGCCGACAATGGAGCTGATATTGGCCTTGAAGTACCCATTGCCGATAATGATCATGCCCATACCGATGTAGAGCCAGTGTTCGGATCCTCCAAGGATCATGAACTCACCTATGGCCATAAGCACCCCGCCAAGGATCACCGCGATCCGATAGCCCAGGATCTTGTCAGCGATACGTCCTCCCAAAACAGGCGCGGCGTAGACCAGTGCGGTGTATGCACCGTAGATCGCGAAAGCAGTGTTGTCGCCCATGAGGAGCGACTTGATCAAGTACAGCGTCAACAGCACCCGCATACCGTAGTAGCAGAAGCGCTCCCACATCTCAGCAAGGAACAGAACGTACAGGCCCTTGGGGTGTCTGCCACTGGGTGGCCCGCCCACAGGAATGGTCATCGTATCAATGCTTGAACTCATGCTTGGATGGGGGAGTTGGGCCGCCGCGTGGTTCGCGGCGGGTGGCCGAATATAGAAAAGGCTTTGTACTACGACCTTGGCCGGTGCACAGTGGGCGTCAACGCTTGGTGCCTTCCAGGTTGAGGCTTATGGGGTGTTCGCCTCCGGACCACGGTATGGTGCCCGAGGACCAATCCTTGAAACCGTGGTAGGACGCCGTGGCCGGGTCCCAGGTCCTGACATCCGTGAAGCCACCGCGTTGTAGCAGATCGCTCAGGAAGGCCGCATTGAACACGCTGTAATGGAAGTTGTACGGGTAGTCCTGTCCGCCCATCAATGCGGGGGCCACCACTTTGAGGTCCTTGCCGCAGGCTTGGTAGATATGGATGATCCGATCCAGATCGGGAACAGCAATGCGAAGCACGCCGCCCGGTTTCAGCACCCGGGCCATCTCCTGCACGGTCAGCAGGAGCTGCATGCGGCCTACATGCTCGAGCACATGGCACATATAGACAAGGTCCAGGCTCGCATCGGGTATCATGCTCAGGTCCGTAAGGTCCTTGCGTACAAGATGGACATGGGGGAGTGGACGGGCGTCGAGGTTGATGTAATGCGGTGCCGCCACATCGCCACAGCCGATGTGCAACAGACGTTCACCCTTCGGGGTTGCCGGCCATGTCCTGGCACGCCGCTCCCAGTTCCAGGTGCGTAGTGCATTGCGCGATCTTCTTAGGGCGGTCCGTAGCGCTGACATGGAGGTGGGTCGAGTTCGTGTGGTCCGGTCCAGAGGCCATCTGAGTAGCGCGGCCTAGCCCGGTATGGATCTGTTACAGGTTTTCCATGATCCAATCGGTCATCAGGTCGTAGAGGTGCATACGGGTGGTTCCGCCATAGATCCCGTGGTTCCGGTCCGGGTAGGCGAACTGGTCGAACTGTTTATTGGCACGGACCAAGGCATTCACCATTTCTGCCGTATTCTGGTAGTGTACGTTGTCATCGGCAGTGCCGTGTATCAGCAGGAAGTTGCCCTTGAGCTTGGCCACATGGTTGATCGGGCTGTTATCATCATAGCCACCGGGGTTGTTCTGGGGCAGCCCCATGTAGCGCTCGGTATAGATGCTATCGTAGTAGCGCCAGTTGGTGACCGGTGCCACGGCGATGGCGGCCTTGAATACGTCGGCCCCCTTGGTGATGCACAGGCTGCTCATGTAGCCACCATAACTCCAGCCCTGTATGCCGATGCGAGCTGGATCGGCGTACGGTTGCTTGCCGAGCCATTGGGCGGCGGCGATCTGGTCCTCGGTCTCGAACTTGCCGAGTTGGCCGTAGGTCATGTGCCGCCAGTTGCGACCGCGGTGCCCTGTCCCACGTCCGTCCACACAGGCCACGATGTAGCCCTTCTGGGCGAGCAGCGAATGCCACATCTGGTTGCGTCCACCGAATTCGTCGCCCACTTCATTGCTGTTCGGTCCGCTGTACTGCACCATGAAAACGGGGTACCTGGCATCGCGCTCCATGTTCGGCGGGAACATGATCCATCCGTTCAGGACCACGCCATCTTCCTTGGTCATCGTGAAGAAGTCGCGCTTCACCATGCCGAAGTCCACCACAGCGCTGCGCAGGCGGGCATTGTCCTTGAGGGTCTTCACCACCTTGCCGCTGCCTTCATGCAAGGTGATCACCGGCGGGTCGTTCAGTGTGCTTCGGGTGTTGATGAAATAGCGGAATCCGGTGCTGAACTCGGCCTCGTTGACCCCGCCTTGGGGTGATAATTGGCGAAGCCCCTTGCCATCGAGTCCAATGCTCCATACTTCCTTGTCCATGGGGCTGTTCTTTGCCGCCGTGAACACCACACGCTTCCCGCGCTCGTCGATGCCCTTCACCTCCAATACATCCCAATCGCCATTGGTTATGGCGCGGGGCTTGCCACCGAAGGGCACATACAGGATGTGGTTCCAGCCGCTCTGTTCGCTGCTTAGCACAAAGCCGCTTCCGTTGGCCAGGAAATGGAGGTCGTCCGTTACTTCCACATAGGTTTCGCTGGTCTCTCGATACACCACATCGGCCATGGGTTCCAGCGAACGTTGGGCAAGGTCCACGGTGGCTATTTCTTTCACGCGCTGCAGGCGGTCCATGCGCATGTACCAGAGCACGTCGTCGCTGCTGGTCCAACCCAGGCGTGGTATGTATTCCATGCTGTTGGGGATCGTGTGTGTAACGCCGGTACCCAGATCGTACACATGCAGGCTTACGGTGCTGTTGTCCTCGCCCGCCTTGGGGTATTTGAAGCGCTGTTCCTCGGGATATAGGTTCCCTTGGTACATGGGGATGTAGAATTCCTTGACCGCACTTTCGTCCGTGCGCAGGTAGAGCAGCTTGGTGCCTTTGGGGCTCCATGCATACCCCTGTACCAGTGCGAATTCCTCCTCGTAGACCCAGTCGGTAGCACCGTTGATCACACTGTTCCATGCACCGTCGTTGGTGATCCGGGTCTCCGCCATTGTCCCAAGGTCCACCACGTAGAGGTCGTTGTCGCGCACGAATGCCGCCTTGCTGCCATCCGGACTGAAGGTCGCCAAGCGCTGACTGGGTCCATCAGGATCGCTCAGTGGGCTCAGGTCGCGGGTGCTCCGGTCGTATATGTAATGATGGGCGAAGTAGCTGTAGCGGTAGAGCCCCTTGCTACTGGTCTCGATCATCAGCTTGCGTTCATCACCGCTGAAACTGTAACCATCGATCACCAAAGGGTCCTGCCCTTCGGCACTTACCAGATCACTGCTGCGCAGCAAGGTCTCGACAACGTTCCCGCTGCGGTAGGCATATTGGCTTATGACCTGGCCTAGAGCGTCCGCTTCAAGCGCGGTGTAGTGTTGGCCATCGTTCATGCTGGCCAGTCCACCTACCCGGTCGACGCTGAAGGCAGGGCTCGCCCAGATGTCGCGGTTGGTGAGTTCTTTCTGAGCGATAAGGCCCAAGGGCAGCAGTAGGGCCAGTCCAAGGGCCAGGTGTGTAGAGCGGGTCAGCATGGTGCGAATATCGGTGCTGTGGAGGCAATGGCCCCAAGGAGCAGCACCTGGAGCTGCCAAAAGCGCGAGGCCGGACCCGTGTATCGCCAAAGTCGGACCCCTTTCATTGTGCTACCCTCCACGGCTCAGGTTATACCGCCAACCAACAACGTGCAACGGACAACTTTGATCAGACGGTCTTCGCAGAGCGCACCTGACCATTTCCTTCGTGCCATGGCATCCTCTTCTGTTGTTGCTGTCATCCTGGTCTATTTCGCGTTGCTCTTCGGCATTGCGCATATCACCTCACGTGGGGCGGGCAATAGCGCTTTCTTCCTCGGCGAACGCAAGTCGCCGTGGTACATCGTGGCCTTCGGCATGGTCGGCGCTTCGCTCAGCGGGGTCACCTTCATCAGCGTGCCGGGGATGGTGGGTTCCGATCAATTCAGCTATCTGCAGATGGTGCTGGGCTACCTCCCGGGCTATGCGGTCATCGCGTTCGTGTTGATGCCCCTGTACTATCGCCTGCAGCTTACCAGCATCTACGGTTATCTGGGCCAGCGCTTCGGGCGCAACAGCTACCTCGCTGGGGCGTGGTTCTTCCTGCTCAGTCGCAGTGTTGGTTCCGCGGCACGGCTCTACCTCGTTGCGATCGTACTCCAGTTCCTGCTCTTCGATGCCTGGGGCGTTCCGTTCTGGGTCACCGTGGTGCTCACCATCGCACTCATCTGGCTTTACACGAACAAGGGTGGCATCCGCACCATCATCTGGACGGATACCCTGCAGACCCTGTTCATGCTGCTCGCCGTAGGTGTGACGGTGGTGCTGGTGGCAGGGAAGATGGACTGGACCTTGGGAGAAGCGCTGGCCCAAGTGGGGTCGAGCGACCTGAGCCGGGTATTCTTCTTCGATGACCCCAAGCCGGGTACCTACTTCTGGAAGCAGTTCCTCGGTGGCATGTTCATCGCCATCGCCATGACCGGCCTGGACCAGGACATGATGCAAAAGAACCTCAGCTGCCGCAGCATCGGCGAGGCGCAGAAGAACATGGTCTCCTTCAGTCTGGTCCTTGTCGTGGTGAACCTGGTGTTCCTCACGTTGGGAGCGCTTCTGTACGTCTATGTGGAACGTTTCGGTATCGAAGTGCCAGCACGGGCGGACCAGTTGTACCCCATGTTGGCCACCGATGGCGGACTTCCCGTGATGGCCGGGCTGCTCTTCCTCCTTGGGCTTATCGCCGCCGCGTATTCCAGTGCCGACAGTGCCTTGGCGGCGCTGACCACCAGCGTTTGCGTGGACATCCTCGAGATCGATAAGCGGCCCGAGCAGCAGCGCCTCGCCCTGCGTCGCCGGGTGCACGTGATCATGAGCGTGGTGATGGTCCTGCTGATCCTGCTCTTCAAGGCCCTGAACGACGACAGCGTCATCAAGACCGTGTTCCGCGTGGCGGGATACACCTACGGGCCCTTGCTCGGCCTGTTTGCTTTCGGCATGATGACCCGCTTCGCGGTGAAGGACCGCTGGGTACCTGTGGTGGCAGTGCTATCACCGGTGGTGACATATGTGCTCGATCGATACTCCGAGCAGCTCTTCAACGGCTACAAGTTCGGGTTCGAATTATTGCTGGTGAACGGGGCATTGACGTTCGTTGGGCTTTTGCTACTGCGTCGCTCGCGTAGCTGATCGAGCAGCGGCCCAAGCGGGATGACGACCGATCCGCGGCACGGTCGTGTTCCTTGACGGTACCTGTCCGGCAGATCATGCAAAGCCCAAGTCGTCGCGCTGGAGCAGATGCGTTAATGCATTCGGTCCATTTCCCGTGCCCACCAGAGTGATGCTCCCCCGCCTCTTGAGCGCGAGAAAGATCATCTCTTCATCCTCCTCATCGTCATCCTCGAAGTGCTCGGTGGAAATGTGCCGCACGTGGACTTGGACCTCCGTACATGCTTCGCCGGAGCGGACGAACATCGACGTTCCTTCCACCTTGAAGACGTTCAGGTCCAAAAGCGGCAGCACTTCGTCCATGTCCTCCTCGCGCACAAGCAGCTGCCCATCGGTGAGCAGTCCGCAGTATAGGAATTCGCCTTGGATGCTGTGGTAGGTCACGTCCTCGTCCATCCCCCCGTACACGGTTTCGAACGCGAGATGGATGGCGTGGATGCTCAGGAAATGCAGGCTGCTTTCGCTCTTATAGGTCAACATTGAAAGGGTGTTTGGATACCCTTTCAAGGTACGGAAAAGGATCCGGTTCGGTCGACCCAATTGGTCGACGCTACAGGTGCCCTGTAGCGGTGTCGTGCGAATCGGCAACACTCAAACCCACACCCCCTAATCCTGCCGCTGCCAATTCCTTTCGATCACCTCCAGCAGTTCGGTATGGATGGCGCTGTTGGTGGCCACGATCTCCTCGTCGAACACGGGGTCCTTGGTGATGCGGAAGCCGCTGACCTTGCCACCAGCTTCACGCACGAGCAGCACACCGGCGGCCACATCCCAGCTGTTCAGGCCATACTCATAGAAGGCCTCGAAACGGCCGCAGGCCACGTAGGCCAGGTCGGCGGCAGCACTGCCTAGGCGACGGATGCCGCGGGTTCGGTGCATCAGTTCGCGCAGCAGGTCCATGTACTCGGTCTCGTAACCGAAGTCGTCATACGGAAAGCCAGTAGCCAGCAGGCTGTCCTGCAATTCTTTGCGTGCCGATACGCGGATCGGTACTCCGTTCAGGTAAGCTCCGCCGCCTTTCCAGGCTGTGAAGCGTTCATCGCGCGTCACCTCATGCACCACGCCCAGGATCGGTTCGGTGCCGTCCACCAGCGCGATGCTGATGCAGTAGCAGGGCACGCCATGCACGAAGTTGGTGGTGCCGTCCAGCGGGTCGATCACCCAGTTGAGGCCAGCTCCTTTCACGCCGCTGCCTTCCTCGGCGATGAAGCCAGCATCGGGCAGGATCTTCTCCAGCGCTTCAACGATGCGGTCCTCAGCGGTGTGGTCCACGTCCGTCACCAGGTTGTTGGCGCTCTTGCTGCTCACACCGGCTTCGGTGAGCTTGGGTGCTTCTTCACGGATGAAAGCAGCGATGTCCACGCAGATCGCTTCGACCTGTTTGGTGAGTTGTTCAAGTTGGCTCTTGTCCATGGTTCAAGCGTTGGTAGTGGCTGGCGTGCCTGCTTCGTTGTCCTTCGGTTTGCGGCGGCGCAGCCAGATCATGCCGGCGATACCGGCAAGCATGAGCACTGTTGAGATGATCTCCGCCTGTGTGATGTCGCCCCACACCTTCACGTTCACGCGGATCTTTTCGACCCAGAAACGCTCCAGTCCATTCAGGAAAAGGAACGCGAAGAAGATCATGCCGGCTGGCTTCAGTCGGGTGCGCAAGGCCCAAAGGAGGAAGAAGAACGCAACGCACACGGTGACCTCGTACAGCGGGGTCGGGAATACGGTCTCGGGCAGTACGGTGCAGTAACCTTCGAAACAGGGCCGCCCATCGGTGAGCGGGATGCCCACCCCGTTCACGTTGTTGGGGTAATCGTATTGCCAGAGCCACGTGGGGCCGGGCCCAAGGAAGGTGGTGTTCACGATGCCCCAGTCGCCATCGCCGCTCACCTGGCAACCCAGGCGCCCTATGCCATACGCAAGCATCACCCCAGGGGCAGCGCTGTCCGCGCCGTGCCAAACCGGAATGCCGTGCTTGCTGAAGTAGCGGATCACCATGGCACCGGCAACGATAAGGCCACCGTACATGGTAAGTCCGCTGAAGATGGCGTCACCACTGGGATCGCTGATGAAGGCCAGGAATTCCGAGGGGTTCTCCAGCCAGTGGAAGGCCTTGGCACCGATGAGACCCCAAAGCGCAGCAACGAGGGTGATGTTACCCGCATGGTCCTGGGGGTTCACCGCAATGGTCTCGGTCCTGGGTTTCTCCAACTTGGCCTTGTCCTTCTCGCGCCACTTCAACCAAGCCAGTAGCCCTGCTACCAGCACACCACCCAGGAATACGCCCTTGCTGCTGAGCAGGAAACCCGGCGGATCGCCCACCGATTCGTCGAAATTGAGGATCAGGTACAGGCCCTTCCAACCGAGCAGGAAGCCCAGCAGAGCGCTGGTGATGAGTTCCATGGGCTTGGCAGGCAGGCCGATGGTTTCCGTTCGGGTGCTGGGTTTGATGATGCTTTGGGCACCCTTACGCTTCAATTCCAGGCCGAGCGTCCAGCTCGCGAAGATGAATGCCAACGCCACGAAGAACCCGAAGCTGTTCAGGAATTTCAAGAACGGCAGGTCCAGACCGGTAAGGTCGAGCAGGGCGTGGTAGAGAGTAGGATACATGTGTGTTGCGCCAACAGGTTAGATCGCTACAGGGTACCTGTAGCGTCGACCCATTGGGTCGACAATTGAAACATCCATAGGTCCGGGAATACCCACAATATGCCCATCACCATTGATCCGTTCCAGCGCCACCGGAACCACGGTGTCCACCAGGGCAGGGTCGTAGGGCATGGAAACGCGGAGGTAGTTGTCCGTGTAGCCTTCCATGGTCGCTACACTGCTATCATCGCCATGCTCGAAAAGCACGGTCCGCGTGCTGCCCAAGTGCCGTTGGTAGAACGCGCGTTGCAGCTTGTTGCTGAGGATGCGCAACTGCTTGGTGCGTTCGCGCCGCACTTCCATGGGAATGCTGTCGTCCATACGCACAGCGGTGGTGTTCGCACGCTCGCTGTAGGTGAACACGTGCAGGT
>CAYQMC010000057.1:0-16586 GCA_964418285.1 uncultured Chryseobacterium sp. | reverse complement strand
GCCTCCTCACTGTGGTGGGCATCAAGGCTGTATTCGATGATGTCGTCGCGTTCCATTTCAAACCGCCGAAGCCTCGGCGTAGGCGTTTGGGGTTGGTTTGATCAGACGAGGTAGAAGAAGGTGAATACGAACACCCACACAAGGTCAACGAAGTGCCAGTACAGACCGGCCTTCTCCACCATTTCGTAGTGGCCACGGCGGTGGAATACGCCTTGGATGGCCATGATCAGCACGATCAGGTTGATGATCACGCCGCTGAATACGTGGAATCCGTGGAATCCGGTGATGAAGAAGAAGAAGTTGGCGTACTGGGGTGGCCCGTACTCGTTGCGGGTCATGTTCGCGCCGTCCACGTAGTTCACGCGCTTCTCCCACAGTGCGACCGCCTCAGGCCCTTCAACCTTTTCGCCCATGAGGTAATGGCCCTCCTCGGCAATAAGCAGGTGGAAATTCGCGGCATTCACCGGGTCGTGGGTGTCGTGGTCATCGTTCATGACCCAGTACTTGGCACCATCCTGAGTGGTGATGTAACCGCCACCACCGTGGATGAAGTGGCTCCACTCCCAAGCCTGGCTGCCCAGGAAGAAGAATCCGCCGATCACGGTGAGGAACATCCACTTGATCACGCCCTTCTTGTCCATGCGATGACCAGCTTCCACCGCCAGTACCATGGTAACGGAGCTGATGATGAGGATGAAGGTCATCAAGGCCACGTAGATCAGCGGGTAGCTGCCACTGAGACCTGGAAGGGCGCGGAACACCTCGTCGCCGATGGGCCAGGCCTCCGTTGTGGAGTGGCGTACGAAGCCGTAGGCGATCAGCAGCCCCGAGAATGTCAGGGCGTCCGACACCAGGAAGAACCACATCATCATTTTCCCGTAGCTGATGCTGAACGGGGATCGGCCGCCGCCCCAGAGGACGTCGTTGCTTAGGGCTTTGGTAGCTTCTCCTGCCATGGTGCGGGTTTTCCGGGCGCAATGTTAATGAACAATGCTCAAGAACAAAAGCAGATACACCCACAAGGCTCCCAGAAAGTGCCAATAGACCACCCCGGACCACAACCCGGCGTGGTCCAATGCGGTGTATCGCCCCTTCATAGCCTTGATGATCATGACCAACAGGCTCACCAAACCGAACAGCAGGTGGGCCAGATGAGCGGCGGTCAACACATAGAAGTAGGAGCTCGACGTGTTCTTTTGTTCCTCCAACTCCGCGTTGCGGGGTCTGGCGCTCGGCCCATCGGCCGGGTCGTAGAAATTCCCATCCTCCAGGACAAGCGTTGAGCCGTTCCGTGAAATGGTCCAATCCACACCGTACTCGCCCGTGTTGTCCAACACCTTGCCGGTGGTGTAGTTGCCCAAGGCGACCAAGGACTTCCACCCTTGGAACTGCGACCACGTGAAGACCAGACCCAGCAAGAGCGTGATGCCCAGGAAGGTTGGTACCATGGCCGTGCGCCCCTTGGTGGTGAAGAACAACGCCAGCTGCGCGAATACACTGCTTACAAGGATGGCCACGGTGCTCAACTGGAACGCCTTCGGCATGGATATATGCACCCAATAGCCCCCGCTCTTGCTCACCACATAGGCGCTGGTGAGCCCCGCGAAGAACATCACGATGGCGAATACGATGAGCCAGGTAACAAGCTGGCGGGTACGGGTCTGCCGCTGAAGCTCCTCGGCAGGCGTAAAAGTGGGTGTGTTCGTCATAGTCTATCCAGCACGTAGGCCAACTGCACGATCGGGAGGTAGATGAAGCTGGCGAACATGAGCTTCCGCGCATCGCGCACTTCACGCGACTGGAACAAGCGCCATGCGGGCACCAACATCACCACCCCGGCCAGCACAGCTACCACCATGGCCGCCATACCCGTGAACCCGAACACCCAGGGCAACATGCCTACCGGGATAACGAACAAGGTGTACAAAAGGATCAGGAAGGCACTGGAGCGATCGCGGCCACCCGAAGAAGGAAGCAATCGGAAGCCTGCCCTGCGGTAGTCCTCGTCCAGCACCCAGGCTATCGCCCAGAAGTGCGGGAATTGCCACATGAATTGCATGGCAAAGAGCAACCCCGGCCCCAGACCGAACTGGCCAGTGGCTGCCACATAGCCCAGCATGGGCGGGAAGGCTCCGGGGAAGGCCCCGACGAACACGGACCATGAGGAGTATTGCTTGAGCGGCGTGTAGAGCGCCACATACATGAACAGCGAAATGAAGCCAAGAATGCCGGTGAGCGGTCCGAACATGAGCCAGAGCATCAAGGTGCCGATGCCACCTGCGATGAATGCCGCGATCACGGCCTCGTTGCTGCTAAGCGTACCGCGCACCAAGGGACGGCTGCCGGTACGGCGCATCAAGGCATCCTCCCGCACTTCGAGCACCTGGTTCAAGGCATTGGATGCACCAGTAAGCAACGTGCCCCCCACGACCAATCCAACGATGGAAAGCCACGAAAAAGCTCCTTCGGGCACGCCCATCAGATAGCCCAGAACCGCGCTTACCACTACCAGGGAGGCCAAGCGCAGCTTGAACAACACGGCCACCTCGCGGAGTTTGGCGACCGGGGAGAGGGTGGCGGTATAAGAAGATGGGGTGGACAAGGCGGTGCAAAATTACCGTTCCGGAGCGTACCGTGCTCAAGGAAGTACATAACGCACCTCCTGCTCGTGGTAGCGCTGCCGGAAATGGCAGACCACACCAAGGCGTAGCACATGCGTCTGTTCCGTTTCCAAGCCTTCACCCGTGCGGCTGCGGTACAGGTAGGAAACCTCCAGGCGTGTGCCTGTGGAGGGGTCGAGCAGATAGCCACCACGCAACTGGGCATGGAACAGATCGATCTGCCGGGCTGCGCCGATGGTGTACCCCCGGTCACGGTAGTTCCCGTTCTCCAGGACAGGCCTGTCCTGCTCGGGCCTGAATATGTTATTCCCGAAACTGAACTCCGTGTCGGACCCCAACCAGGCCATGCTGGTGCGCAGGCCATAGTTCCAACGGTCCACGGTGCGATCGGCATGAACGATGACCTCCTGGAAGTTGGAGCCATAGGGGTGTGCCAAAGGCTGACCGAAGTGGGCATGGTTCTGCCGTGTATCCGAGTGGGTGTACATGAATGGGCGCACCACATTCCATTCGCCCCGCAAGACCAAGTCCTTCACGGCGAAGGCATCACGCGCAAGGACACCCAGCTGCAGGGATTGTTTGTTCCCGAACCAACCCGTGCCTTCACGCACCTCCTCCACGATCAATTCATCCAGCATCACCTGGCTGTACAACAAGGTCTTCTTTCCCACTTTCACATTCAGCCCCAAGCCCAACATGGCATTGTCCGGTGATCCAATGCCATATTCGACCGGACGGTAGAAGATGATGGGGTTGAGGTAATTGACATCGAAGCCACGCGGATAGGCGCTATCGCCAGCACTCCAGATGATGGCCTCGAAGACGTTGAGATTGACCCGCTTGCTCACGTTCCACGAGAGGTAGTGCATGCTGGTGTACTTGCGGTCGAAGCGTGAAGGATCCCCTCCTGCACCGCGGATATCGCTCATGGCGGTGAACAGGTTCACATACTGCAGGTGCCAGACCTTGGTGGTGACACGCAGATAGGGATATGCATAGGCCTCATCGGAAAGCATCATGGAGCGGTGGCCCTCGCCGAAAAAGTTCCGTCCACGGCCCAACGTGAGGTTGAAGTATTTGCCGGGATCCCAGCTGATGTGTCCGTTGATGTCGAAATGCGAATAATTCGGACCGCTGCCGAATGCGTACCCATCACCCGGCGTCACTTGCGTGGCCCGCACAAGGGTGTCCAGGTAGGTGGGAAAGCGTTGGTCCCAGGCCTGACCATTGAAGTGGAACGAAAGCTTTTCGTGCAGGTCGGCATCGAGCCAAAAGCCCGCTCCTGCGCGGTATACGGGCTCGGTCGTAGTGCCTGGCTCCAAGCCACCAGCAGCATCCAACAAGGGGCCCCAACGCAGCTTGCGTCCGTTGCGCACCCCCGCCCAGCGATCCAGTGTCGCCCATGCTGCTTTGGGCCGCAGTGTATCGGCTTCATGGGCCTGCCACAGCTGGTCGCGGCGATAGGGGCGTATGGAGGTATGGACCGGCGAACCCAGTTCATAGAGCCCTTTGAGGTGCACCCGCTCCACTTCGCGGCTGAGCGGCAACCAAGCGGGCTGTGCAAGGGCGCATGCGGCCAACACGATGGCGATCCCCGTGGAAAGCGTCCTCATTGTTGTGCTTTCCGTAGGGGCAGAACGAAGGGCAGCATCGCCAATACGAACGCACTTGTACCTAGGACCATCAGGCCCACGTTCGGATGCCATTTGCGCGTGAGCAGGCTCAGCGCGATGATGGCGATGGCATAGAGGTAGAGCACCAGGGTGGTACCCCGGTGGCCAAGACCGATATTGAGCAGGCGGTGGTGGATGTGGTTGCGGTCCGCCGCGAAGGGTGAAATGCCCCGCGATATCCGGTAGATGAAGATCCGTAAGGTGTCGACCAAGGGATAGGCCAGCACGGACATTACGAAGATGGGCTTTGAGATCTGCTTCAGGTATAGCGGGAGACGCGAAGTGTCATGGTCCACGACCCGCATGGCGAGCACGGCGAGTATGGCACCGATCATCAAGGACCCACTATCCCCCATGAAGATCCTCGCCGGGTGGGCGTTGAAGACCAGGAAGCCCGCCAGAGCACCTACCAGGACGAAGGCAAGCAAAGCGAGCGAAATGTCACCGGCCATGATGAGCCAGAACCCGAAGGCCAACGCAGCAATGAGCCCGATGCCACCGGCAAGGCCGTCGACCCCGTCGATGAGGTTGAAGGCGTTGACCAGTACCACATAAACGAAGAACGAGAATGCGATGCTGATGCTTTCCGGTAACGCATAGACACCGAGGACGCCATGCATGTCGGTGATGCGGATGCCGGCCATAACGACCAAGATGTAGCCCACCACCATGTGACCGACCAGCTTCTTCACGGGTGAGAACCCGATGATATCGTCCTTCACCCCGATGAAGAACAGCAGCACCATGGCGGCGATGAGGTACTTGAGGTCCGAATAGGCGGCCCCCATGGCCAGGTAGAGCGCTTTGTAACCCTGCCCGCCCGCCTCGAGCATCTTGGCTTCGGGGAACCACAGGGCGTAGGTGAAGATGATGGCCGCGAAGATGATGATGCCACCGATCGTGGGCACACTTCGGGCATGCAGCTTGCGTGCCTCGGAAGGCTCGTCCACCAAGTGCTTCATGCGCGCCACCTTGATGAGCGATGGCATGGTGAAGACCACCACCAGGAATGCGGTGAGGGCGCCAAGGAGGAGTATGTAGCCGTGCTCTTTCACCGGAAGCCGATCAAAGGTCGTAATAGCGGTTGAACAGTTCCGTGCTGATGGCCCCGAAGATGTAGCTGCTTTGCAGCCCATCCGAAGCGGCCGAAAGGTCGCGGCGGCGGAAACCGAACGTGAGTCGCAGGTTCGAAGCAGGATTGACCAAATACGAGGCGTTGAGTTCCAGGACCGTGAGCTCCTGCACTCGCGGCCCGGCAACATCCAGCACAGGCACCTCGGGCTTGCTCAGGTCGCCACCGTGGTTCTGCTCCGGGGTGCGATCCCGGTTGTAGGTGGCGAGGTTCAGCTTGGCCTGGCCGATGATGCGACCGAAGCCCATGTCGAGGATGCTGACGATCTCATCGAAGTAGGCCCCCATCGGATGCGCCAACGGAAGTCCGGCGTGCATATAAGCCAGCTGGGCCGGATCGTTCTGGTACATGAAAGGCGTGGCCGTATTGTACTCCACCTGCAAGTGGATATCCTTGCGTACCAGGTCGAAGATGCGCAGCCCGGCCTGCCAGGCGTAGCGCTCCTCGGAGGGTTGGTCCGTGGCGAACTGCCCGTAGACATACACCTTGTCCAGGAGCTTCACACGCATGTCGAGCCCAACAATGCTCTTGTTCACATTGCCGAAGCCGTGCACCGCTGTGTTCACCCCGATCAGCGGGTTGAGCTCCAGGGGGTCGAACGGCAGCACACCATCGTCACCGATGGTCTGGAACATGCTGGCCTCGAACAGGCCGAGCTCCACCCTGCCCAGGAGCAGGCCCAAGTGGTTGAAGCGTGTACGCATCCAGTAGAAAAGCCGCTCGTTGGCTCCGCCGGTGGGCAGGCGATCGAAGCGCGTTACACCGTGCATCAGCTTCGTATGCCAGGTGGAATACTGGACCTTGCCCGAGCGTGAGCGTAAGCTGAACTTGAGGTAAGGCGACCCGATAGCGTGGTCGCTGAGCAGAACCGAGCGGTAACCGTGACCCACGAAGTGCTTGCCATGGCCGAACTGCACGTTCAGCCAGTCCACCGGGGTGTAGGACACGTTGCCCTGCGACCAGCCGTAATCCAGGATGCGTCCGTCCTTGTACTTCACACGCCCCTGGCCCGATAGCACATCGGTAGCCTGCACCTGCCTGAAGAGGTACTGCGGTACCAGCACCTGGCTCTCATGGAACATCGTCTGGAAGGACAGCTTGGGGCCTATGTCGCCCGCCAAGCGGAAACCGCGCGTGTTGTGGTAGTACACGTTGGTGTCGGCATAGGCCGTGCGGTCACCTTTGTCATCGCCATATTCGAAGCGGAAGAGCGGATCCACGGTCAGGTGGAAATCCCCATCGTCCACGATGAAGAGGCTCTCGCTCCATAACTTCTCCTCGTAAGGCCAATAGTACTTGGTGCTGTCCACCCGGTGGCCCATCACATTGGTGAGGTCCGCGCGCGACTCGATCACTGGCTTCAACCCGGTGAGCACCTTGCTTTGGAGCTGGCTCGCATTGCGCTCCACATCGATGTAGAAGTCCCGCTGCAAGGGCACATCGTTCTGCTGCGCAAACAGCGCAGCAGAGCAGACCAAGCCCAACAGAAAGTATGAATGGCGGAGGAGAAAGGACACTGGAGCAGCGTGAAAAGCAGGCCGAAGGTAACCGAGCCGCACAAGCCAGTAAAGCGGAACGCCCGGCATTGCTGCCGGGCGTTCGACCATCGTCGGACGAACTGGTCCTAAACCCTCGCCATTTCGCTTTGCGCGAACTCCGCATATACAGCGCTTATCCCTTCGCGCAGCGAGATGCTGTGTTTCCAGCCGAGCGCATGCAGGCGCGAAACATCCATGAGCTTGCGCGGTGTACCATCGGGCTTGTCGGTGTTCCATTTCAACTCACCCTCATAACCCACGATGTCCTTGATCATCTCGGCCAGGGCCTTGATGGTGAGGTCCTCGCCGGTACCGATGTTCACGAACAACTCCTCGTTGTAGTTCTGCAACAGGAAGAAGCAGGCATCGGCCAGGTCGTCCACATGCAGGAATTCGCGCATGGGCGAGCCGGTGCCCCAGACCTCAACGCTTGGCGCGTTGGTCACCTTGGCCGTGTGGAACTTGCGGATCAGTGCAGGCAGCACATGGCTGTTGTTCAGGTCGTAGTTGTCGTTGGGCCCATAGAGGTTGGTGGGCATGGCGCTGATATAATTGCAGCCATACTGCCTGCGGTAGCTCTCGGCCAACTTGATGCCTGCGATCTTGGCGATGGCGTAGGGCTCGTTGGTCTGCTCCAGGACCCCGCCAAGCAAGCTCTCCTCCTTCAAAGGCTGGGGCGCCAGTTTCGGATAGATGCACGATGAACCCAGGAAGAGCAGCTTTTTCACCCCGTTCTCGTGGCTGGAGTGGATCACATTGCTCTCGATCATCAGGTTCTCGTAGAGGAACTGGGCGCGGTATACGTTGTTGGCGTGTATACCACCAACTTTCGCCGCGGCCAGAACCACCACATCAGGCTTCTCCTGGGCGAAGAAGTCGCGCACGGCCTGCTGTTCCTTAAGATCCAGCTCGGCGCTTGTTCGCGTTACGATGTTGGTGTAGCCGTCCTTTTGCAGGCGACGTACGATAGCGCTGCCCACCATGCCCCGGTGGCCTGCGATGTAGATCTTGTCGGTCTTGTTCATGATATCCGTTGTTGGGGCGGGGAATTCCCCGCCCTTAGCCGAGTGATCGCGACAGCGATCATTCCTGTTCGTGCAGGATCTTGTGACCGCCTTTCTTCAGGTATACGTCGCGCTTGAACAACTCCAGGTCGCTGGTCACCATCTCGTTCACCAAGGCCTTCAGGTCGTACTTGTGCTTCCAACCCAACACGCGCTTGGCCTTGCTCGGGTCGCCTTCCAGGTGGTCCACTTCGGCCGGACGGTAATAGCGCTTGTCGATGGCGACCAGAAGCTTCCCCGTCTTCTTGTCGTAGCCTTTCTCCTTCTCGGCCTTGCCCTTCCACTCCAGCTTGATGCCCACTTGGGCGAATGCCAGTTCGATGAAGTGGCGCACCGTGTAGGTCTTGCCTGTGGCGAGCACGAAGTCATCGGGCTTTTTGGCCTGCAGCATCAACCACATGCCCTCCACATAGTCCTTGGCATGGCCCCAGTCGCGCTTGGCGTCCATGTTGCCCAGATACAGGGTGTCCTGCAAGCCGAGCTTGATCTTGGCCACAGCCCGGGTGATCTTGCGGGTCACGAAGGTTTCACCCCGCAGTGGGCTCTCGTGGTTGAAGAGGATACCGTTGCAGGCGAAGATGCCATAACTCTCGCGGTAGTTCTTGGTGATCCAGAAGCCGTAGAGTTTGGCTACGCCGTATGGGCTCTTGGGGTAGAAGGGGGTTTCCTCGTTCTGCGCGCGGGGCAATACCCCTCCGTACAATTCGGACGTGGAAGCCTGGTAGAACTTGGTCTTCTTCTCCAAGCCCAGGATGCGGATGGCCTCGAGGAAACGTAGCGTACCGATGCCATCGGCATTGGCCGTGTATTCGGGCATCTCGAAGCTTACCGCCACATGGCTCATGGCGGCCAGGTTGTAGATCTCGTCGGGCTGGATCTCCTTCACCAAGCGCAGGCAGTTGACACTGTCGGTCAGGTCGCCGTAGTGCAGGTAGAAAGGGCGACCCTTCTCATGCATATCGTGGTAGAGGTGGTCGATCCGGTCCGTGTTGAACAGCGAACTGCGACGCTTCACGCCGTGCACTTCGTATCCCTTGTCCAGCAATAGTTCGCTCAGGTAGGCGCCATCCTGGCCGGTAACGCCGGTAATGAGGGCGACCTTGCGCTTCTTGGGCGCCATTGCCGGCTTCGCGGCCTTCACGGCACTTGCCTTGGCAGCGGTTTTCCGCGGCGCAGCGGACTTACCGACGCTGGCGGCTCCGTTCTTACGTGCGTTGGCAGGTACACCCTTGGATGTGCGGGTTGCGGGCTTAACCGCGGTGGTCTTGCGTTTGGTGCTCATGAGTGCTTATTGGACGATGAACCAGTTGTTCACCAGGTCGTACTTGTTGTAACGCATGGCTGCGTTGGTGCTTACATCGATCAGTTGGTGGCCGGCCTCGTAGGCAATGGCATGGCCGGCGGCGGTGTCCCACTCCATGGTGGGGGCATACCGCGGGTACACGTCGGCAGCCCCTTCGGCCACCAGGCAGATCTTCAGCGCGCTGCCCATGCTGGTGAGCTGCACGGCACCGTGCTCTTCCTCCGCACGGCGGATAAAAGCTTCGGTCTCTGGACTCTGGTGGGATCGGCTGGCCACGATGGTATAGGGGCGTTCTGCTCCGGACACGGGTAAACGGGTGGCCTGAGCGGCCCGTTCGTACGCAGAATGGGGGGGCAAGGTTGCCGCTCCGGTCTGGCGGTAGGCACCAACACCCTGCCAGGCGAAGTACAGAATGTCCTTCACAGGTACGTACAACACCCCGCCGATCGGTACGGCGGAGCCCAAGGGGCCGGCCGGCTCGGCGTCGCGCTCCATCAAGGCGATATTCACGGTGAACTCACCGTTGCGCTTCACGAATTCCTTGGTACCATCCAAGGGATCCACCAACCAGTACCGCTGCCACTGCTGACGCTCTTCCGGAGCAATGCTCCTACCCTCCTCGCTGAGCACTGGTAGACCCGTACGTTCCAACTCGGCAACAATGGCACGATGCGCACGCTTGTCGGCCTCGGTCAAGGGTGATCGGTCGTCCTTCAGTTCCACGGAGAACGCGGAGCCGTACACATCCAGGATCTCACGACCGGCCGCGAGCGCCGCTGCAATACCCACACCCAGCAACTCTCCGAGCTTCGTTGTACCATCCATGGCGGCCAAAGGTAGAGCGGGGCATGCACCGGGTCCGGACACCCTCGACAGGCTATCCAACATGGCGTGTGGATAGCCTTAAGGCCGGGTCATTGCACCACGGCACGAAGCACCGTGGGCCCTCGCCCCTGGGTCGACCACAGTCGAAGCAGATAGATGCCACTGCCCCAATCCGATGTCTCGAACCAAAGGCTGCCCTGGTGGGTGAGGGATGTCACGGCCATGCAACGGCCATCAGGGGAAAAAACTTCCGCCCGGTCATACGTCCCGACCGACCCCAAACTAAGCGTGAATCCATCCTGAGCGGGCACCGGGTGGATGTGGGCCATGGAAACTTCCCGGGCATCAAGGCCGGTACTGATCGATGGCGGAATGGCCGAATAGGTGAAGCGGGCTGGGTCACCAAGGCTGTCGAAGCTCATTTCGGCCACGGCCAACTTGGTCTCCTTTGCCAGCCAAGAGTATGCGACCGTTGTATCGCGCGTTCCCTGGATCAAGGTCCAAGGTGTAAAGGATAGGATGCGTACCCAGATGGAATCCGTCGTGAAATCAGTGCTCTTCACACGCAAGGCATCGTAGGTACCGACAGGTGTGGTGATCTGGCCGTAGGCGTCGGTGGTGTCGCGCACGCTACCGCTGTGGCGCAGGCGCACACTGTGCACACCGAAGGCAGCACCGTCGGCCACCACTTCGAAGGCATAGGTATCGCTGAACCGATCACCGTAGTTGCGGGGCAATTGGTGGCTGAACAAACTTGGGTTGAACGGGACCACCAGTTCTTGGCCGTCCTGAAGGAAATCACCGGCGGCTCCGGTGGCGATCAAAGCAGCAGGAGTCGAGTTGAAGTAGAGGAAGTCGACCCCATTGTTCGTCATGGCCACATTGCTTCCAGCGAAACCGCTCGCATAAGGAGTGGTGTCCGGTGTTGATACCGTCGTGATCACCGTGTCATCCGGCACCGCGGCGCTGAGATCCCAGATCTGTCCGGCGCCACTGCCTCCTGGACCGAATGCGGGAATGGTATCCACATACCGTTCCACCACATCGCCCGGCACTGCCAGGTCTTCGTATCCGAAAGTGATCTGGGCATTCAGCGAAGTGAGCAATGCAAGCCCGAAGGATGTCGATAGAACGCGTAGGGATGTTGCCATTGGGTCCAGTGTTGACACAGCGTGTACGTAGGTCCGAAAACAGAACGTGCCCCCCGGACAAGCCAGGAGGCACGTTCGTGCTTTTCATCGTGGAACGGCCGATCAGGCCTTACCCATGATCTTGAACATGCCTGTACCGCAGGTTGGGCAAGTCCCTTTCATGGCCTTGCGGCCGTTGGCCATGGTCACTTCGGCGGCGTCCTTCATGTCACGCTTCGCCTTACACTTTACACAGTATGCTTCTACGGCCATCGGGGTAGGAATTAGGGCCTGCCGGGTGGCAAGCTGGGTTGAACGTGAAGCCAAGGTATCGGGAACCGGGCTTAATGCAGCGCTTTCCTTCGATCAGGTTATCAACAAGGTGCTACGTATGGTCCGCCTGGTCGTTGGACCTGGTCTGCCGTATCGATCACATCAAACGGGATCCGTTCGGCACCGCGCGCTCAACAGCGGTGAGCACGATGTCGCCATTCGGATCAGGAAAACCTGTGACCAAGCATTGGCTCATCACACTACCGATCTGCTTCTCCGGAAAATTGATCACAGCCACCACTTGCCGGCCGACCAACTCCTCCTTGGTGTAGTGCTTCGTGATCTGTGCACTGCTGCGCTTCACCCCGTGCGGACCGAAGTCGATGGTGAGGACGTATGCCGGTTTGCGCGCGTTGGGCAGGTCCTCGGCCGAAAGCACGGTGCCTGCGCAGAGGTGTACCTTTTCAAAGTCGGACCAAGTGAGCGTGACCATGTTCCTTTGAATTGCATCAAGTTTACAGCGATCCGCGAAGCCACCGATCGGATCCAATCCACCGCCGATCTGCGGATCACCCTGACCAAGCCATGCGCCCTCATCGCAAGTCCCCGCGTCTGGACCCGAACTGGGTGGAGGCCCGATTCGACCGGATAGCACCATATTACGGACTGTTCCCCCGGTTGATGATGGTGCCGAAGCGTGCACATGTGCTGGCCGTGGAGCAACTGGGCCTTGCCCCTGGCCACCGCGTGCTCTATGTGGGGTGCGGAAAGGGACCCCAGCTCCGCTCCCTTTCCGAACAGGTGGGTGAGCACGGTCGCGTGATCGGTGTCGACCTCTCCGATCGAATGCTTGCCAAGGCACGGCAACGGGTGAGCTCCATGGGGCTTAACAATGTGGAGCTCATCCACACCGATGTCTTCCGTTTGAAGACCGAAAGGCCCTTCGATTCGATCCTGTTCGAGTTCTCATTGAGCAGCTTCGGCGATGCCGAAGGAGCCTTGAAGCATGCCTGGAGCATGTTGGCACCACAAGGACGGTTGGTGGTCCTCGATGCCCAACTACCACCGAGCTTGTCCTGGCTCACGCAACCGTTGATGCCCGTGATCCGATGGATCCTGGAAACGACGGTGCTGGGCGACCCGGACATCGAGCTCCGCCAAGAACTCGACAAGTTACAGCAGCCGGTTAGCGTGACATACATGCTACGTCGAACCTACTTCGTGGCACGGGTGATCAAACCTGCCTGACGCCGGTCCACTGGTCTCAATACCCACCACCACCACCCTGACCCCGTTCGATCGGGTGCCAGGTGGTCTTCACCTCCTGCGTATCGAGGATCATGTACGGCGACTGCGCTTCCTCCTTCATCCACCCCTCGGCTCCACTCGGGGTGACCTTTGGGTAGACCACACGCTTGAGGTTGCAGGTCGCTTCCTCTTCGAGCATGGTGCGCTCTTCCTGGGTGGCCTCGGCAACCGCGATCGCGTTGATGTCCATGTGCGTCACCAGTGGCTTCAGCAACTCTTTGCGGAACCCGGTCAGCAGGTTCACCACGCCGCCGGGCAGGTCGCTGGTGGCGAGCACTTCGGCGAAGGTGACGGCAGGCAATGGCTTGCTCTCGCTGGCCACCACTACGCAGGTGTTGCCACCGGTGATCACCGGTGCGATCATGCTCACCAAGCCGATCAGGCCGGTGGTATCGGGGCACATCACGCCCACCACGCCGGTGGGTTCCTGTACGCTGAAGTTGAAGTGCGAACTATTCGTGGGGTTCACGCTGCTGAAGACCGCCTGGTACTTGTCGCACCAGCCGGCGTAGTGGAGCCAGCGGTCGATGGCGGTGGCCACCTCGGCTTCTGCTTGCCTCTGCGTGGCACCGTGCAGCATCAACTCATGCACGAATTGCGCGCTGCGGCCCTCGAGCATCTCGCCGATGCGGTAGAGGATCTGCCCGCGGTTGAAGGCGCTGCGGTTCGCCCAATCACCCATGGCCTTGCGCGCAGCCATCACGGAATTGCGCACGTCCTTGCGGCTGCTCCGACACACATTCGCCAGCGCTTCGCCAGCGCTCCCTTTCGGCTGGTAGTAGCGGCCACTCTCCGTGCGCGGGAACTTGCCGCCGATGAAGATCTTGTAGGTCTTCATCACGGGGAGTCGCCCCTCGACCGCTTTCGGGGTGACACCCCCTTTGGCAATCGTTGCAGATCCTTTGGGGAATCCATTCGCGCTGTGCCCATTCTGGGCAGCCTTAGTAGCGGCGGTCTTGGTGAGGGTCTTGCTCATGGACTTGTCTTCGTAGACAAAGCTACAGTTACACGCTCCAACAACAGCACGCTTACCGCTGCACCACGAAGCGCAGGGAAGTCCACTTGTCCGCGCCTTCCAAGTGAAGCACGTAAAGGCCTTCGCGCAGTGCTTGCACATCCACAGCGCCGTTCACTGTTCCCGATTGTACAATGGCGCCGAGGGCATCGTGGATGGTGTAAGGTGTGCGGTCGGCACCGTTCACGAAGAGCTGTGCATTGGCCGGGTTCGGATAGACACGCAGTTCGGAATTTTCCGCAACTGCCACCGAGGTGCTGATGTCCGCTTCGAAACGCCAGGTGTGCGACAACACCGGTGCCTGACCATTACCGCCAACAATGAACGCTTCTTCGCCCGTGCTGAAGGAGGTACCGTTCCTACACGCCGCGAGCGGGAAGGAAGCGACCGGGACCCAACTGTCCGTATCGGCATCGTAGCGGTGAAAGTCGTTCCAGTTCTCAACGAAGTCTACACCGCCACCCACGTAGCCTTGGTCGTTGATGGTGAAGGCGTACGCCTGACGACGGTTGTTGGTGCCCAATGAGGCGCGTTGCTCCCAGGTGTTGTTCACAGGATCGAATGCGTAGAAGTCGCGGTAGCGCACACCACTGCTTTCACCGGTGCCGATGTAGCCCTTGCCTTCCATGGCGAAACCAACAGCCCAGCGCCGCGCATTGCCGGGGAAGTTCGCCTTCTGCTCCCACGTGTTGATCGTTGGATCATAGGCATAGAGGTCGTTGTGCCAAACAGCGTTCGCCGCCCCCGTTCCGAAGTAGCCGATGCCATCGATACTGAAGGCCACACCGGCATAGCGCGGCGGACCGGGTAACGAGGCTTTCTGTTCCCAAGTGTCGGTGGAAGGGTGATAGGCCCAGAGGTCGTTGTAGTCGATGTCGTTCTCATTGTCCCAACCGCACATCACGTAGCCGGTATCACCAATGGCGAAGGCACTGGCGTACTGACGCGCGCCACCGGGCAGGGAGGCTTTCTCCGTCCACTCATCCGATACGGGATCGTACTCCCAGAGTCGAGCCGTGTTCTGGCTGGCGTTGTAGCCGGTGCATACGTAGCCTTTGCCACCGATGCTGAACGAAGCCTGCGCATACCACTGGCTTGGGTGGCTGGCCACTTGGGTCCAGGTGCCTTGGGAATACGAGGCTACGGCAAAGGCGAGAAAGAGGGCGACGGAAAGTGAACGCATTGTGATCATGTATAGTGGTAACCGCAGGTACAAAGAACGTTCGATCGCACTGTGCTCCTGACGCGCCGATAGAGCCTACTTGCTTTTACCTTCATACCATCCAAGTACTTCCCATGTCGCGACACGTTACAGGTATCGGCGGATTCTTCTTCCGCTCCGACGACCACAAGGCACTTGCCAGCTGGTACAACAAACACTTCGGCATCAACCACGAGGCGAACGGCTTCATCTGGCAACAAGATGCCGGCCCCACGGTGTTTTCGCCCTTCAAGCGCGACAGTGATTATTTCGATGCCAAGCAGCAGTTCATGCTGAACCTGCGCGTGCAGGACATGGATGGCCTGCTGAAGAAGTTGGAAGATGCCGGCGTGCGCATCGACCCCAAGCGCATGGACGAGGACTACGGCCGCTTCGCGTGGGTCTATGATCCGGAGGGGAACAAGATCGAATTGTGGGAGCCGAAGGGCTGATCCACATTGGCGCCCCTCCAATAGATCAGCGACAAACTGTCGAGCCGGGAACCGCTGTGGATACAAGATCCCTGCACCGAACTTTACACGATGCTCGACCAACAGCCCAACCGCTTGTGTGGAAGCCTTCTTGTCTTGCTGATCCTGCTGGTGATCGCATGCAGCAACTCACGGTCCATGCCCGTTACTGAAGGAAACGCGAGCGCTCATGGCGTGCTCCATATCCGAGCCTGGTGGTCTGTCCCAAATTGTGGTGGGGCCATCATGGACCTGGACGAGCGAGGCCGGGCTCGCCCTTGGAAAGGGGCCCACTACCTCCGCCAAGCCAACCCCATTGCGGGCCAGGACCAAGCGCTGAACGACACCAAGAGGCCTATCATCGATTCGATCTTCACCGATGATGCTGGACAGGGCTTCCTGACCCTACCCCAGGGCAGCTACATCCTGCTCGACAAGGACCGGGTCTCGAACCGGCGCTATCGAACGCTGTTGCGAGAGTATGCAAAAGGCAAGACCAACTATACCCCCATCGACACAGCTTGCCTACGCAAATGGCTAAGTGGTCCGTTCGATGTGCTGACCATCACTGCAGGGGATACGACCCATGTTACACGCTCACTTACTGGTAAATGCTCGTGGAACAGTGTGCCTTGCACACGTTATTCAGGGCCTCTCCCACCTTAAGGTAGTGCGCTCGTGGCTGACCATGAAGCACTTGGGGAACGAATAGGGATCGAACGGGTTGTGGGGAACCGAAGTGCTGAACTAATTCCTCAAGATCTTCTCCATCGCCCGGCCCTTGGCCAGCTCATCCACCAACTTGTCCATGTAGCGCACCTGCCGCATGATCGGGTCCTCGATCTCTTCGATCCGGTAGCCGCAGATCATGCCTGTGATCATGCCCACGTTCGGGTGCATGCGTGGCGCCTTGGCGAAGATGTTTCATCCCGCCTTAGCGGGAAGGTCTCGAAGTCGGTCTTGTCGGCGATCACTTTGACGAGGCCTTTCTCCGTGTAGCCGGTGAGCCAGTCGCACTTCGCCATAGCCGGCT
>CAYQMC010000056.1:5115-17082 GCA_964418285.1 uncultured Chryseobacterium sp. | reverse complement strand
CGCTGCTGGCGCTGGACGCGGGGCCAGATGACAGGCGGGCGGTGGAATCAGCATTGAGGGAACTTGCTCAACGATTGGAAGGCATTCACAGTGCCCTGGAGAAGCTTCAGCGGTTGACCTTGTCCATGGATATGATGCTATCGACCACGTACTTGCTGTGGCCGCGCCACGGTAGGGCCGCCAGGTATTCCCGATAATGCAGGTTGAACTGGTTGCCGCTGTTCACCATCAGTTGGTCGGCAATGGCAGGATCATCCACCGAGAACAGGAACTCGAAACTCTCGAAAGTCCCGCTTTGGCTGCGGATACCGGTCTGGATCATCTTGCCCTCATAGGTCTTGAAGAGCACTCCCTTGTGTACCACGTAGTTCAATTCACCGGCTTTCACTCCGGTACCGAAGACCCAGAAGTAGCGCACATACCCCACGGCACCCAGGACAACCAGCAGGACCAGGACGACCTTCCACAGATGCTTCTTCATGGCGCTTGTGTATTGCGGAGGCCAAAGTACGTGCTTCCCCCTACCGCGCACAATGACCGAACGCACCACCGCTCATCCCGGCCTTCCAACCATTCATCACAACAAGGTACTTTGCCTTGCATAGTACCCGCCTAGGCCCATATCTTTGCCATGTCAATAACCCGATGGACCCATTCCCATGAAGGTAGAGAACACCAAGGCCCAGATGCGCAAAGGCGTGCTGGAGTATTGCATCCTGGGGGTGCTGTCGCAGGGCGAGTTGTACCCGTCGGACATCATCGGCAAGCTGAAGGATGCCAAGCTCATCGTGGTGGAAGGCACGCTCTACCCCCTTCTCACCCGCCTGAAGGATTCCGGGCACCTGAGCTATCGGTGGGAGGAATCGCGCTCGGGCCCGCCCCGCAAGTACTATTCCCTCACCCCTCTTGGCGCCAAGTTCCTGGCCGAATTGGACCAGACCTGGGAAGAGCTGTCGCGTGCCGTGAAGAAAGCGACCCAGCGCACTTGAAACGAACCTTGGACCGCACCACACCACTAAACCACGCTTCGGCGTAAGCAGGATGAAAAAGACCCTCACAGCCAATATCAGCGGCACGGTGTTCCACATCGAGGAGGATGCCTATGAGGCGCTCCAGCGCTACCTCGCATCCATCCGTTCGCAGTTCGCAGGAAGCCCCGGACAGGACGAGATCATGGGCGACATCGAGTCGCGCATCGCTGAACTCTTCTCCGAGCGCCTGAACGGGCGGGGCCAGGTCGTGACCATCGGTGATGTGGAGCACATCATCGGTGTGATGGGCCAGCCCGAGGACTACCTGGGCGATGCGGAAGAAGCCACGGACACCGGGGCGCGCAGCGCGAACGCTGGCAGCGGTCAACAGCGCAAACGCCTATTCCGCGACACGGACGACCGCTGGGTGGGCGGCGCGCTCGGCGGCCTTGCAGCATACCTCGGCACCGACCCCCTGTGGCTGCGCATCGCATTCATCGGGCTCATCGTACTCGGTGTGGGCAGTCCGATCCTTGTCTACATCATCCTTTGGATCCTGGTGCCACCGGCCACCACCGCCGCGGAACGCCTCATGATGGAGGGCGAAGCCGTAACGGTGGACAACCTGAAGAAGGCCTTCGAGGAAGGCGGGAAACGGGTGGCCAAGGAGGTTGAGGACCTGGGCGAACGCTGGAGCGGCAAAGAGGCGAAGCACCATGCCCAGCGGGTGCGCACCGGTGCAGGCAAGGCGGCCCGTGGAGCCTCCCGGGCCTTGGCGGCGGTCATCGGTTTCGTGCTCTTCATGATCGGGGTAAGCCTGGGCATCTCGCTCATCGGCACCGCCGTAGGAGGAACGGTCTTCGCCTACGACGGATTCGATATCGCACAAGGCATCCACGTGGCGGACCTGGGCCAAATGGTATTTCCTTCCAGCGGGCAGGCCTTGTGGTTCGCCATTGCCGTCTTCCTGCTGTGCCTGATCCCCGTGATCGGCTTGCTCACTGCCGGCCTCCAACTCATGCTCGGCCTGCGTGCTCCGAGTTGGATGGCCTGGGTCTTCACACCGATCTGGGTCATCGCGCTGGTCGTGGTCATCGTGATCAGCATCCGCGTGGGTCGTGACTTCCAGCGCAGCGAGACCGTGACCAGGACCATCCGACTGGAGCAGGTCCAAGGGCAGGTGCTGCTGCTGCGGAACATGGACGATGAACTCAGCGCCCGCCCCTGGCATGTCCGCGTGGGCAATGGTAACCTGGACTGGGAACTCGAAGGGCTCCGGAGTACCGAGGACAGCATCCATGGCGGGTGGGGCAAGCTGGATGTACGCCGCAGCCCGGATACCGACTACCACGTGCGCATCGAACGCACGACACAAGGAGCCAACCTGAAGACCTCGCGCCGCCGTTCGGAGAATATAACCTACGGCCTGGTCCAACGGGACTCGACTCTTGCGCTCTCCCCTTGGCTATCCTTCCCGAAAACCGACAAACTGCGCGCGCAACGGCTCCGCTTCGTAGTGCTCGTCCCCGTGGGGAAAGCCGTCCATTTCGACCCCGATCTGGAGGATATGCTCTATGATGTGAAGAACGTGACGAACACCTTGGATAGCGACATGGTGGGCCGCACATGGACCATGACCTCGAACGGGCTCAGTGCTTCGGTAAGGCCCGAGGATGTGCCGGACAACATGTTCCCGCACAAACCCGCTGCACCACAGGAACCCGAGCCGGCCCGTCAGGAAAGCACACCAATGCCGGTCCGGGAAGTCGCCCAGAGCCCGGTACTACCCGACCTCTTCACCGTGTTGCGCCGGACCTTCTGATACCACAGGACGCTGGTCGCACAGACCGGCACGAACGGTCCGCAGTGCAACGAGGGTGGCACGAACGGACCGAACGAACGCCCCGACCACCGAATGGTGGAAGGGGCGTTCCCCGTTGACCTTGGGAACAGCATCATACCCGAGGGTGTTCCTTTGTGCATGCACATCCTGCTCACCGGCGCCACCGGCTACATCGGAAAACGCCTGCTTCCCAACCTGTTGGAGCAAGGCCATACGGTGACCTGCGCCGTCCGCGACCCGGACCGCCTGCCCGTTCCGGCAGAGCTGAAGGCGAGAGTGCGTGTGATAGCTGTTGATCTGCTCGACGAAGGCCAGGGTGGTACGCTACCGAAGGACATCGATGCTGCCTACTATCTGGTGCATTCCTTAGGCGATTCCTCGGGCTTCAACGCCTTGGAGGCACAGACCGCAAAACGCTTTCGAAGCTTGGTGGAGCAGACGTCCGCAAAGCAGGTGATCTACCTCGGCGGCATCGTTAACGAAGATGACCTGAGCCCGCACCTGGCTTCGCGAAAGCAGGTGGAAACAGTGCTGGAAAGCGAGCGCTACGGACTCACCGTGCTTCGCGCCGGCATCATCGTGGGTTCGGGCAGTGCGAGCTTCGAGATCATACGCGACCTGGTGGAAAAGCTCCCCGTGATGATCACCCCGAAGTGGCTCCATACGAGGTGCCAACCCATCGGCATCCGTGATGTACTGGAATGCCTCACCGGCGTGCTGGGCCGACCCGAGACCTACAACGAAACCTTCGATATCGGTGGCCCCGAGGTGCTTAGCTACAAGGAGATGCTGTTGGGCTATGCCGCAGAGCGTGGACTGGAACGCTGGATCGGCATCGTACCCGTGATGACCCCACGGCTTTCATCGTACTGGCTCTTTTTCGTGACCAGTGTGCCATACCGGCTGGCCATCCACCTGGTGGAAAGTATGAAGACCGAAGTGGTGTGCAGGGACCAACGGCTGCAGTCGCTTATCGGGCAACAGCCCATGCCTTACAGGAAGGCCATTCGCGTGGCATTCGATCGCATCGAGCAGGCCCTGGTGACAAGCAGGTGGAAGGATGCCTTCATCCATGGGCGCCTGGCGCCCAGTTTGCGCAGCTTCGTACGTGTGCCACGGCATGGCTGCTACCATGACCACCGCCGCTTCGAAGTGGAGGATGCCGCTGCCGCAGTGGCCAGGATATGGGCCATCGGGGGGCGCACGGGCTGGTACTACGGCACCTGGCTCTGGGCCTTGCGGGGTTGGATGGATCGGCTGAGCGGAGGCGTGGGACTACGCCGTGGACGCACCCATCCCACTCAGCTGAGACCTGGTGATGCGCTCGACTTCTGGCGCGTGCTGATCGCCGATCGTCAAGGGAAACACCTCTTGCTCTATGCCGAAATGAAACTGCCTGGTGAGGCGTGGCTCGAATTCCGCATAGTTGGTGATGGCGTGTTGCACCAGACAGCCACATTCAGGCCGAAGGGCTTGTTCGGCCGACTCTATTGGTGGATGGTGACACCCTTCCACGCCTTCGTGTTCCGGGGAATGGCCAAACGCGTGGCGCAAGGTTGAGCGCGCACAAGCGAACTTACTCTTTCACTATGGGAAGCTGCTGCTGACGATCACCGAGCAGAACGCGGACCATGTAAACGCCGGGAGTAAGCGCTTCGAACCCGTTGACCATTATCGGGACACCTGTGAATACTGCGGAGCTGGAGAGCACCTCGCGGCCATCCGCCGCCAACACCTGAAGCGTTGCCGCACCCATGACCTCTGGAAGCTCCAGCCAAAGGGCTCCCGATGCAGGGTTCGGGAAGGCGCGCATGCCGGTCGAGCGTGCATCAAGATCATCGAGGCCCACCACCAAGGAGGCGGTTGACCGTACATTGAGGGTCGTGGCCTCCCCGTTCTCACGGTGGGTCACAAACCCAACAGCGCGCATGTTCTGCGCCACCCAGTCCTCGGGAACAAGGAAATTCCAGGTGGCGGTGTATGCCGTTCCTGGGATCGGAGTTGCTGGTATCACCGTCGCATCGCCCTGCACGCCGGTGAGCACATCGCGCACCACTTGCTGGTGTACATAATTCGCCGGCGCATTGGCTTGTGGCGCAGCAAGTCCGTCCTCCAGGATGAACACGTTCATGGCATGTTCGCCAGGAAGTCCGTAGGTGTAAGTCGCCGACATGTCCACGGTGAGCATGCGATCCAGCGCATTGTATTCCGCACCGATACCCACTAGAACAGGTGACACACCTTGCTTGCGCTGCTCCACATCCTGGCCCCACTGCGAGGATGCCGCATTCGGTGCATACGTACCGTACTCGCCCTGGTCCATGACCCCGGCCGGCGTGAACGTAACGGCGTAGGGTGCAAAGAAGGCCGTGCTTGCTCCGGAGGTGAATTCATCCACCGCGTGATGCTTGGCCACCACAACCTGTGGGTCGGTATCCAGCGTATTCCCGGTCGTATTGGCCGGAGGACATTGCGGGCACCAGGTACCTGTCCATTGTTCGAGCAGGACGGACTTCGTGGCCCACTGGTCCAACGCCGTGACGCGGAAACTGAGCGTATCGTTTGTGGTATCCGTCTCACCCACTCCGACCACCCAAACCTTCAGTACACCGGTTCCCTGCGGCACATTGAAGGGAACCGGATGCTCGTAGGGCCAATACTGGTTACCCGAGATGCCCGTGGTGGTTTGCGAAAACCCCGGTTGCACAGGGTCGGAGTTCCAGCGCCAATCCACCCGGAAGGTGATCAACTGCGCTGATGCCGCATTGCGCACCCGAACAGCGATCGGGATATCGGTTCCGGCCTTCACGAAGTAGGGCATGTAGGCATTGGTCAGGAATGCATCCTGGCACACGCCGAAGAGCGGGGCGATCGCAAGGCCCAAGGCCACGACCGCATGAAATGAGGAGCGATAAGGGATGTTGTTCATCGGGCGCCTAAGGTACTCGGTGGCCAAGGTCCAGCACAGCCCGTTCGCTTGAAGGCGCGCTCCTACCTTCGCACTGTTCTCCAACGCCCATACCATGACCAAAGCCGCCAAGATCAAGCAGTTCGACCCCAACAGCCCTGCCAGTGCGAACGGTGGGCTGTATGGACTTCCCTTCACCGCCGAGGAAAGCGATATCGTGGTGGTGCCCGTACCCTGGGAAGTGACAACGAGCTACGGCAGTGGCACCTCGCGCGGCCCAGCCGCCATCCGCGAGGCGTCGTTGCAGGTGGACCTGTTCCATCCGGAGTTCCCAGAATTGTGGAAGCAGGGGATCTGGCTGGATGAGATCCCCGAAGCACTGCTCGAACAGAGCGATGCCTTGAAGAAGGAGGCCCAACGCGTGATCGAAGTGCTGGTGGAAGGAGGCGATGCGAAGAAGCAGGCCCGGGCGAAAAAGGCCCTTGACCTCGTGAATGCCGAGTGCGAAGTGATGAACCAATGGGTGGAGCAGCGCTGCAACTATTGGATGGACCAGGGCAAGAAAGTAGCGCTGCTTGGCGGCGACCACAGCACGCCATTGGGCCTATTCCGCGCACAGGCCAAGCGCCACAAGGAGTTCGGCATCCTGCACATCGATGCGCACCTCGATCTGCGGATCGCCTACGAAGGCTTCACTTACAGTCATGCAAGCGTCCTGTACAACGCATTGCCGCTGAAGCAGGTGAAGAGCATCAGCTGCGTGGGCATCCGGGATTTCTGCGAGCAGGAGAACGATGTCTTCCTGAAGCAGAAGGGCCGCGTGAAGATCGTGCGCAGTGCCGACATCCGCCGCCAGCAGTACAGTGGCATCACTTGGCGCGAACAGTGCGATGCCATCATCGACGCGCTGCCCGAAAAGGTCCACATCACCTTCGACATCGATGGGCTGGACCCTACCCTCTGCCCCAACACCGGCACACCGGTACCTGGCGGTTTCCAGTTCGAGGAGGCCACCTACCTCCTATCGCGCCTCGCCGCCAAGCGGAACATCATCAGCTTCGACCTGGTGGAGGTGACGCCCGGCAAACACGATGAATGGGATGCCAACGTGGGCGCCAGGCTGCTATGGCATTTGTGCGGGGTGTTGGCGGGGAAGTGACCGAGCCGAGGCTCAATCCTTGACGCAACGCACGCACAGGCCGTAGCGCACGGCCAGGTCCCGCGGTTCGAAAGCGATACCCGTATGCGTGAGCAGACGGGCCGAGGCCGTGTCGGTGAAGGTGATGGAGGAACTCCATAGCATGGCTGCATTGCCCCTGCTGTAGAAACCGCCATCGTTGGGGCTTCGTCCTCCTGCCGGAAGACCCGTAAAGCCGCTTGCGTTGGTAGCTCCCGTGTTCGGTGGGTTCCACGCTCCGGTGCCTGTGTCCACCGTACCTGTGCTCTTTAACGCTGCACCGGCGACCTCCAAGCCACCCAAGCTGTCGGCCAAAGCGGTCCATTCGGCATCGCCGGGCACATGCCACCCGATCGGGCACAGTCCACGCTGGTCCGACACGGCGAAATGGTTGTACCATTTGCCGAACACGGTGTCCAGCGCTGAAGAGTCGTTCGCCCAAGCCCAAGCCGCATCGGTCAGCCCGATCCATGCAGGTGCGTCCTGCACTTGCATGATCGGGTCACCGTTGGTAAAACGCGATGTACGCAGGTTCTCGGCCATCCAATGGCGCCCCCCGATCAACTGCGTACGGTAGCTGTTGCCATCGATATCCATGAGCACCTCATTCCCGGGAGGGCCAGGTGGCATTGGCTCGTCCTGGCGGCAACCCAAGCCGCCCAACACGCATAGCAACAAGGATCCGAAGAGGGTAGATCGAAACATGATGTTCTTTGAACGCAACCAGTCAACAACTTGGTGTGCAACGCCGCTTCGTAACTACGCACTCCATTCCATCGCCGGTGAAACTCCCACAGCCACAAACCATCGACGCACCCGAGGCCGACTACCTCTTTGTGCAGCCATCCGGCATTGCCGGCGCGGGTAAGGGGTTGTTCACGGCCATCCCCATCCATCCCGGCGAAGTGGTGGCTGTGTTCGAAGGCGAACGCCTTTCAGCAACCGAGGCAAAAAGGCGCGCTGAACGCGACGAGGACGGCTACTTCGTGACACTCCTCGACGGCAGCACCTTGGACAGCATGCACACCGAATGCTTCGCGAAATACGCGAATGATGCGGAAGGTCCAGGCAATTCGCGCCTGCGGAACAACGCAGTGATCACGGTGGACGATGGGGACCGCCCCTGCGTAATGGCCACACGCACCATCAAGGCCGGTGGCGAAGTATTCGTCGCTTATGGGAAAGCGTACTGGAAGAAGCGGTTGGAGTAACTACTTCCGCGCATCCCACCCTTGCTGCAAAGCACCGAGGAAAGCCTCGCTCTGCTGCGCACCGCTCACACTGAACTTGCGATCGATGACGAAGAAGGGCACACCGCGCACGCCGATCTGTTGTGCCTCGCGCTCATCCGCGCGCACTTCGTCCGTGAAGGCCGTGGTGCTGAGCATGCTCGCCACTTCACCGCCGTCCAGCCCCACCTCACTGGCGAGTTCGATCAGTGTAGGTACATCGGCCAATTGGGCGCCTTCGGTGAAATAGGCCTTGAACAGCCGCTCCTTCATGGCATCGCCCAAGTCCTTCGTCTTCGCGAACTGGAGTACACGATGTGCATCGAAGCTGTTGCCGATGACCGCGATGTCCATGTTGTAATCCAGACCGACCGTCTTGGCGCGTTGCACCACACCGGCCACCCGGGCCTTGGCATCCTCGCGCGTGCCGCCGTACTTGTCCACGAGCATGCCATACATGTCCAGTTCGCTTTTGGCCGGTGCGCTGGGATCCAGCTCGAAGCTTTTCCAGATCACCTGCACATCGTCCCGCTGGGGGAACTGCGCCAGGGCCTTTTCGAACTCGCGCTTGCCGATGTAACAGAAGGGACACACAACATCACTCCAGATCTCTACGGTCATGGGGGCTTGGCTAAGGGGAATGGAAGGATCCTTGGCGGGAATCTCAACGGGTTCGGGTGCTTGCTGGGCGCAGGCTGGCAACAGCACGACAAGTGCGATCGCGCTGCACGCGCTGCGGAAGATCATCGACGCGGTTCGCATGGCACAAAGGAACGAAGCAAGATGCCGAGTGTTCGCGAGCCACGTATCCAACATCACCGCGTGGAAGACTTCCGGACCTGCCCGGCGCGTTGCTTGCCTGGGAAAGCTTGCTTTACCCTTCGTCTTGTCGGTCCTACGCAACCATATCACCACACTTCTTCTGTTCGCTGTCCTGCTCCCGGCACGGGCGCAGGACGCATGGCCGATCGATAGCCTGCTTGCCACCTGGCCGTTGCACCTGCATGTCGATGAACTACGCGGGAAAAGCAAGGTCGGGAAGGTGCCCGTTCCGGATCTTACGTATGCCGGGTTGAAGACGAGCACCCCTGCCCTACCGGTTTTCCGGGACAGCGTGGTGGAGCGTTTGGTACTGCGCTTCAGCAGCGAACGGCGCGATCGCTTCCGTGCGCTGCTGGGTGCCAGCGAGCGCTACATGCCGATGATCGAACGCGAACTGGCGCGTCACGGACTACCCGACGAACTGAAGTATTTGCCCATGGCCCTGAGCGCCATGAACCCACAGGCCACCAGCAACACGGGTGAAGCGGGTCTGTGGATGCTGACCTACCCTGTCGCATTGCGGAACGGCCTGGTGGTCGATGCGACCGTGGATGAACGTCGTGATCCGGCGAAGAGTTCCCGTGCCGCAGCGCGCCACTTGCAGGAACTCCACGCCCTCTATGCGGATTGGCCCACTGCGGTGATGGCCTTCGCCTGTGGTCCGGCCAACCTCACGCGCGCCCGTCAGCGCAGCGGTGGCAGCTCCGACCCCGGACTGCTGTATCCGCATTTCGCGGCGCAACAGCGCGATGTTCTTCCACGCCTGATGGCGTTCACCTTCCTTGCCATGCATGCAGAAAAGTTGGACCTGGAGCCAGCCACGTTCCGGGTACAGGAACCAAGCGACACGATCCGGTTCGACAGTACGCTGATGATCACCGCCATCACAAAGGTCATCGGCACGCGACCAACGCGCTTCACGGCATTGAACCCGACCTTCACGGGTGGAGTGGTTCCGGCTGGAAAGCCCTTCCTGCTTCCACGAAGCGAAGCCAGCCGCTTCGCGGACCTTGCGTTCGTAGTGCTGGAGGCGCAAAGCACCAAGCCCCGCAGGCCTGAACCGAACGTGGCAGCCCAGGATTCGGTGGAACGCTTGTCCGATGGTCGGGAAGCGATCCTCTACCGCATCGAAGAAGGAGACTGCCTGGGCTGCATCGCAGACCGGTTCGAGGTGGGGCTTTCCGAAGTGCGCAAGTGGAACGCCCTGAAGAGCGACAACATCGATGTGGGCAACACCTTGGTGCTGTATGTGCCGCCCCAGGCACGTCAGCAGTACGAGGGCACCGTGTCCGGCACCAAGGCGGACAGTACCCTGGTACCACAGCGCGCGAAAGAGACTCGCGTAGCGCCCCGCACCACAACGACCACGACCATCGCTACGGAATACACTTGGTACACCGTGAAGAGCGGCGACTCGCTGTACCTGATCGCCAAGCGACACCCTGGGATCTCGGCCGATGACCTGATGCGCTACAACGGCATCAGCGCAAGTATCCGCCCCGGGCAGCGCATCAAGATCCCCAAGCCATGACACCCGCGAGGATCCTGCTTTTCCTGATCGCAGTGATGGCCGTGCTCGGTGTGGTAGGCTGGCTCGTTCCAAGTGATGGGTTGCGCATCAGTGACACCATCACGTTGCGGATGCCCGAACCTCTGGATGTTCTTTTCCCGGAAGCACAGGACAAGGTGGACATCAGCGACATCCTTTCCTTGCCCACCGATGAGGAAGCCGGGTCGGACCTGGATGTGGAGGAAGCCCCCCCGGGGACCGATACCTTGGGACCGGATACACTGCTTGAGCCGGCCCCCGAGCACCTCCGCTTCGATCCCGACAAGATCCCACCGCTGGAGGACCGCATCATACTGCACTACCCGGATGAAGGAAAGGCCGTGTTGCATCCCTTCTTCGCCGCGCTGACCAAGGCGCCGGAAGGCAAGCGGCCGATCCGTATCATGCACTACGGCGATTCGCAATTGGAAGGCGACCGCATCACCAGCTATGTGCGCAACAAGCTGCAGGTGCAGTTCGGCGGACACGGACCCGGTTTGGTGAGCGTGGCCGACATCGTTCCCAACTTCTCCGTGGAGCGCGAGATCAGCGACAACTGGAAACGCTTTAGCGTAATGGGCCGGCGTGACAGTTCGCTCACCCACAACCGTTTCGGTGCCTTGTCCAGCTTCTCCCGTTTCACGCCGATCCTTCCGGACAGCATTGCACCGGACAGCGTGGAGCAAACGGCCACCATCACACTGCGTCCGCTCAAACGCTCCTACGCCCGGGCCCGCAGCTGGACCACCTGCCGGTTGTACTACGGTTGGCACCGCACACCGCTCACACTAAGCGTTTCGCGCGATGGCGATCCAGTGCGTACCGAGGTCATACCACCGGGAGAGCGATTGCACATCAGCGAATGGCGTTTCCCAGCCACCTCGAACGAAATAACGATAACACTTACAGGTGCCGACAGTCCTGATGTGTTCGGAGTTTCCTTGGAAGGGCAAACGGGCGTGGCAATGGACAACATCGCGGCGCGCGGGGGGGCCGGGTACGAATTCCGAAGGGTGGACCAGGAGCTTTCCAGGGCCATGTACGATGACCTTGGCGTGGAACTGCTGGTGCTCCAATACGGGGGTAACGTACTACCCAACATCAAGAGCGAGGAGGAGGCCGCGCAGTACGGCCGCTTCTTCGGAGCCCAGATCGCGCGCTTCAAAAAGATGATCCCCGGAGTGGGCATCATCGTGATCGGTCCCAGTGACATGAGCATCAAGGAGGGGGAGTTCTACGTGACACGGCCCTACCTTGAAGAAGTGCGCGATGCGATGAAGGAGAACACCTTGAAGCAGGGTGCGGTATTCTGGGACATGTACGAAGCCATGGGTGGCCGTGGCAGCATGGTGAGCTGGGTGGAGGCCGATCCGGCACTTGCCGCAACGGACTACACGCACTTCAGCCCGGCGGGCTCCAAGAAAGTGGGCGAGCTCTTCTATACCGCGCTCATCAACGACTACGCCGA
>CAYQMC010000056.1:0-5105 GCA_964418285.1 uncultured Chryseobacterium sp. | reverse complement strand
CGCCGAATGGCGTGCCAGCACCGGCAATGCGAAGCCCGCCGCTCGCGATACCAAGCAAGCAACGCCGAAAGCAGAAAAAGCACCTCCCCCGCTCGACCCCAAGCCCTGATCATCCTCCGGCACCTACGGCCCTGCGGGTCGACGAACTCCTCATGCGCCTCCTCGTCCTCATAGCTCTCCCCCTCTCCCTCCCCGCACTCGCCCAGCCCGATCCGCTGCGCCTGAACGCACCGCCATTCGTCGACCAGACCGCCAACCACATCATCCAGCGCGGGGACAGCAGCGGGATGGAGGCATGGAACCAGAAGCTGGATCGCCTCTACTTCACCGGCGAGGGCCAGCTCAACGTGGTGCACATCGGTGGCTCGCACATACAAGCCGACATGTGGAGCCAACAGGCGCGACATCGCATGCAGCAGACGGCACCTGGCATACGCGCAGGTCGCGGCTTCATCTTCCCCTTTACCATGGCGAAGACGAACAACCCGTATTGGTACGAGGTGAAGTACACAGGGAATTGGACCGCCGTGCGCAACGTGACCAAAGCCGATACCAGCACCCTCGGCCTCAGCGGTATATCGGTCACCACGAACGATACGCTGAGCGACCTGCATGTGGGCTTCCGGGGCGACCAATACCCGGGCTACGAATTCAACCGGATCAAGGTGTTGCACGGTCGGGATAGCAGCTTCGCCGTGGAAGCGTGGTCAAGCGATAGCACCGTGGTGATCACACGTTCCGTGGATGCGTTGGAAGGCATCACCACGATCCACTACGACCGCTACGTGGACAGTTTGCAGCTCCGTTTCATGAGGACGGACAGCACACAGACGCGGTTCACGCTGTACGGCATCATCCTCGAAAGCGATGACCCGGGTATATTCTACAATGCCATCGGGGTGAATGGTGCGGCCACCAAGAGCTACCTGCGCTGCCAACGCTTCACGGACGATATGGCCGTGATCGAACCCGACCTTGTCGTATTCTCGGTGGGGGTGAACGATGCGCATGACAGCGAGTTCGATCCCAAGCGCTTCAAGCAGAACTACACGGAACTCATCGAACGTGTGCGTCTGGCAGCACCCGATGCGGCCATCCTGCTCACCACCAACACGGACAGCTACTTCAAGCGCCGCGTTGCCAACCGGAACGCGCTAAAAGTGCGTGATGCCATGCTCGAACTCAGCGCGGAACAGGGAGTGGCCGTGTGGGACATGTTCACGGTGATGGGCGGACTGGGTTCGATCGCCAAATGGCAGTCGGCAGGCCTGGCACAGAAGGACCGCATCCACTTCAACAGGCAGGGCTACATGCTCCTGGCCGACCTTCAAGTGGCGGCGATCATGGAGGCCTATGGGGAACACGTGAAGCGCAACGCAAGGCCGTAACGCATGGAAACACAAGGCTCGGTGATGGAACGGATCGGCACGGCGGTGCGCGACGTTCTCACCTATGACGCGGCCTCGCCCTTGATCTTCACCGGCTTCTTCTTCTGGGGCTTCTTCGCTCTGGTGCTGGCCGTGTACAGCGTCATCTACAAGCAGCGTGCACTGCGCAATGCCTTTCTATTCTTCGCCAGTCTTTTCTTCTATTGGAAGACCAGCGGCCTCTTCGTCACCATCCTGCTCTTCAGCACCGTCACCGATTTCTTCATCGGCCAGGGCATCCACGACTCGCGTTCGGAGACCCGGAAGAAATGGCTGCTGGCGCTTAGCATCCTCCTCAATCTCGGTGTGCTCGGCTTCTTCAAGTACGCCCACTTCCTGGTGGACAACATCAACGAAGCCTTCGGTACCAGCTTCCAGGTCATCAACTATTTCGCGCACTGGACCAACCTGGCGTGGGACACCCACTTCATCGCAGACAAGGTGCTGCTTCCTGTTGGCATCAGCTTCTTCACCTTCCAGACCATCAGCTACGCGATGGATGTGTATCGCGGACATGTGAAGCCTGTGCGCAACATCCTCGACTTCGGCTTCTACGTCAGCTTCTTCCCGCAATTGGTGGCCGGCCCCATCGTGCGCGCCGCCGAGTTCATCCCGCAACTTTACGAGGACTTCAAACTCACCAGGGCACAATTCGGCCTAGCCGTGTTCTGGATCTTGAATGGACTGATGAAGAAGATGCTCATCGGTGACTACATCGCAGTGAACTTCATCGACCGCGTCTTCGCAGACCCCTTGCGCTTCACAGGCTTCGAGAACGTGTTGGCGATCTTCGGCTACTCACTGCAGGTGTATGCCGACTTCAGTGGCTACACGGACATCGCGATCGGTGTGGCCATGCTCATGGGCTTCACCCTGCCGGTGAATTTCAACAGCCCCTACAAGGCACGCAGCACAGCCGAGTTCTGGAAGCGCTGGCACATGAGCCTGAGCACCTGGCTGCGTGACTACCTCTACATACCCATGGGCGGCAACCGCGGTGGCTCGCTCTTTTCGTGGATCATGACCGGCGTGGTGCTGGTGATGCTCACCCTGCTCACAGGTGAACTGCTGCTGCCATTCCTGTTCCTTAGCGCCATTGCGCTCATCGTGGTCATAGCGCACATCTGGCCGCCCTTCCGCAAGATGGTCACCACCAACATCAACCTGATGCTGACCATGCTCATCGGCGGACTGTGGCATGGCGCCAGCTGGATGTTCGTGATCTGGGGCGGCCTCAACGGCATCGGCCTGTTGATCTACAAGGGTTGGTCGCGCATCAGCCCTTGGGGGAAAAGTACACACTGGTTCGCACACCTGCAGGCCGTTGCCATCACCTTCACGTTCATCTCCTTCACCCGCTTCTGGTTCCGGGGGGCATCGCTGCAGGACGTGAACGATATGTTCCACCAGATCGGCAACGACTTCGGCTGGTCGTTGATGGGCGATGTGCTGTATGGATTCCGCCATGTGATGCTGGTAATGCTCGCCGGTTTCGTGATCCACTGGCTGCCCGAACGCACCAAGCAGTGGTACCGTGCCACCTTCGTCGCGTTGCCGTTGTGGGCCATGGTACTGGTATGTGCCGGTGTGGTATTCGCGGTGTACCAAACGGTGACAGCGGAGATGGTGCCGTTCATCTACTTCCAGTTCTAGGGAGGCGGAGGTTTGCCGCATCCAGCCGGCCGGATCGAATACCCAAGGCCGGTGGGTGGGCCAGGAGCACGGACAACACCGACCCCAGTCCACCTTTGGCTGGATCATCGTCCCGGCAGTGGTCCATGCATTCGACCAGCATGCTCCTGTGAGCCATCGATCCAGTGCTCCGATAGACCCCTAACTTACCCGGCGGAATACAACAATCCCGGCAACACCGACATCCATGTCCAACCCAGCTGAAATGATCCGACACTACGTTTCAACCAGGTCCCTTTCGGTCCCCGGCCATCGCTATCTGTTACCCGTCCTGCTTGTTACGCTTGGGCCGAGCAGCTCCGGACAGACATACACCACGGTTGGAAACCCGGGGTCACAATCCCAGGCAGGTTCCGGGCCCAACCCCTTTGTGGCCGTGGACAATACCAGCCGTGGAACACGCCAGCAGTACATCCTCCGTGGGCAGGAACTGCTGGATGCGGGCATACCCGCCAACGCACAGATCGTTTCCGTCGGCTTCAACATCACGCAGGCTGCCACGAGCGGGGGCAACGCGCAGAACCTCAGCAATTGGCAGGTCACCTTGTTCTCCAACAACAACCCGGCGAATACCAGCCCGCTCGATTCTTGGGTATCGGCACCAGTGGTGGCAAGTTCCGCTCCAGCCACGATCAATGTAGCCACCACAGGGTGGAAGCACACCGAGTTCTCGATGTCATATGTCTGGCCCGGTGGTGCCACGAACAACCTGATCATACAGGCGTGCTACAACAATGGCAGCACCAACGGGAACAACACCAACACACACGCACGGATCCAGCGCACCACCAATCTTTCCAACACAGTGGGCGTTCGCAGTCGCTGGTTGATCGGAAGTGCCACAAGTGGGATCTGTGAGAATACCACCGCCTTCACCACGACGAACGAGTTCCTGCGCCCCATGGTACAGATCGGATGGATCATCGAACCCACCCCAGGCAATACGCTCGCTTCTGTTGATCCGGTTTTCTGCGGCAGTACGGAATTGAGCCTGCAAGACCCGGGAACCGGTTTAACCTACCAATGGCAGGATAGCCCCGACAATTCCACCTATACGAACATCAGCGGTGCCACGGCCGCAACGTACACCGCTACTCCTGCGGTGTCCACATGGTACCGCTGCGGTGTAAGCTTGGGCGGCAACCCGGTGAACAGCACACCGGTGCAAGTGACCGTGGCAGCACCAGCCCCCGGCACTACCACCGGCCCTTCCGAGGTGGCTTGTACACCAGCGCAACTGGGCATTTCAAGTCCACAAGCTGCCGGTGTGACCTATAGTTGGGAGGCCAGCACCACCGGAGATCTGGATGCGAACTACAGCGCTACAGGAGGTAATTCGGCCACCTACAGCGCTCCAGTGGACATACCAACGTGGTTCCGCTGCCGTGTGGAATGCCCCACTACCGGGCTCTTCACATACAGCACTTCGCTGCTTGTCAGCCCGCTTGTACCAAATGCAGGAAGCGATACCACACTCACCATTTGCTCCACCGCTCCAGCAGAGGACATGCTCCAGTTACTTGGGCACGATGCGGAAACAAGCGGAACCTGGAGCGGCCCCAGCCCGGTCACGAACGGGAACTTCGATCCGGCAACCATGGTGGGAGGTGCCTATGTCTACACCGTGCCGGGCACAGCGCCCTGCCCCGATGCCGCGGCCACCGTTACCGTGGTGATCGACCCTTGCTTGGGGATCGATGAGAGGGGTGTGCATCGCGGTCCGATCTGGCTCGGTCAGCAAGCGGATGGTTCGCATTGGGTTCGAAGCGGCATTGCGACCATACATGCGTGGCAGGTGATCGATGCTTCGGGCAGGACCGTTCTTGCCAGCTCAGCGCCCGTCCAAGACGGTGTGATCCAGGTCCCCATGGCCGGGGAAAAGCCGGGCACGTACGTGTTCCGTATGAACACCAGCGAAGGCATACTGACGATCCGCGTGCTGCACGGAAATTGAGCATACCGTAGCGGATGCATTGCGATCATCTG
>CAYQMC010000055.1:0-17276 GCA_964418285.1 uncultured Chryseobacterium sp. | reverse complement strand
CACTGACCAGCGACCAGCGAACGCAATTGGCCAACATGCTGCATCTCGCGGACATGGTGAAGTTCGCCAAGGGCACCCCCACCGCTGTTGAGAACGAGCAGATGATGGCCGGTGCCATACGCTTCGTGCAAGACACCTCGGCCAGCGCGACCAGCACTTCCGGCACCGAGCCTACAGGACATGCGCAGTAAGCGGGACAACATAAGTGAGGTGCTGTGGCTTGTGCTTGCCGCCATTGGCGTGGTGCTCGTTGCGATGTACATGCTGCGCCGCTTCGAACCGGCCCACCCCCAGCTGCTTTGGGCACTTGCCCTGCCGGCACTTCTGGCGTTGATGCACCTGCTTCGCGATACGCGCCGACGTGCCAACCGTGTGCCCCTCCCCACATTGGGCGTGCTGGCCAACGGCCCCACCGACCTGCGCGCCATGATGCGGCCCATCCCACGGGCCTTGGGTCTTGCCGGTCTTTCTGTCCTGTTGTTGGCCATGGCACGCCCGCAAAGCCGTGACAGCTGGCAGGATGTGAAACGCGAAGGCATCGACATCATGATGGCCATCGACCTTTCGGGCAGTATGCTTGCCAAGGACCTTCGGCCCGACCGTTTGGAGGCCTCCAAACGTGTGGGTAGCGAGTTCATCGACGGGCGTCCGAACGATCGGATCGGATTGGTGGTATACGAAGGCGAGGCTTTCACCCAGTGCCCGTTGACCACCGACCACCGCGTGCTGAAGGACCTGTTGATGAGCAGCCGATCGGGGCTGTTGGACGGCGGCACGGCCATCGGCATGGGACTCGCCACCGCTGTAAGTCGCCTGCGTGAGAGCGAGGCCAAGAGCAAGGTGGTGATCCTGCTCACCGATGGGGTGAACAACCGCGGTACCATAGAACCGGCCGATGCCGCCCGGATCGCTGCCGGCATGGGCATCCGCGTTTACACCGTAGGTGTGGGCACGCGCGGCAAGGCCTTGATGCCCGTGGCCCGTTACGCCAACGGCCAGTTCCGATACGACTACGTGGATGTGGACCTGGACGAACCCGTGCTGATGCAAGTGGCCGAGACCACAGGAGGCCGCTATTTCAGGGCCACCGACGAGCGCAAATTGCGCGAGATCTACCAGGAGATCGACCGTTTGGAAAAGACCCGGATGAAGGTGACCGAATACAGTCAACGGCACGAAGAATACCTGCCCTTCCTGCTCCTGGGTGGCGGACTATTGGTGGTGGGCCTGGTGCTTGACCGAAGCCTTCTTCGAAGCATGGCATGAGCAACACGGGTAGATACCGCATGGGGCCCCTGGCCTTGGTCGTCCTTCTGCTGGAAGTGCTGGTAGCGGTGCTGTTCCTGGGCGGCTGGTGGCTGTTGACGCAGGAAGTACCTGCTTTCCGTTTGGAACGCCCCTGGGCGATGTGGGGCCTGGCCGGCGGGCCTGTGCTATCGCTACTGTTCATTCTTGATGTGGCTTGGCGCAACCGCGCACTGGCCCGTTTCGCAGCGGCCGCCACACTCCCGCGCATGGTGCCCGGCGTATCGCCCTTGCGCACCACCGCCCGCTTTCTGCTCCTTCGCCATGGGCTCGGCTTCGCGGTGCTGGCTGCTGCGGGGCCGCAGTTCGGCACCCGAATGGAAGAGGTGAAGGTGGAGGGCATCGACGTGGTGGTGGCCATGGACGTGAGCAACAGCATGGCCTGCATGGACCTGAAACCCGATCGCATGGAAGTGGCGCGCCGTGCAATGGCCCGCTTGATCGATCGCTTGCAAGGCGACCGCTTGGGCATCATCGTCTTCGCTGGTGAAGCCTATGTGCAATTGCCCATCACCTCGGACCGGGCAGCGGCCAAACTCTTCTTGAATACCATCGGCACACATTCGGTAGGTACGCAGGGAACGGCCATCGGTTCGGCCATCGAACTGGCCCAGGAAAGCTTCGACCCCGAAAGCACCGGTGGACGTGCCATCATTGTGATCAGCGATGGAGAGAACCACGAGGACGATGCCCTTGGTGCCGCGCGGCAAGCAGCGGAAATGGGTATCGTTGTGCATACCGTTGGCATGGGAACTCCGCAGGGCGGGCCCATCCCCATCAAACGGGGCAAGCAGGTCACCGGCTTCCGGAAGGACCGCAATGGGACTACGGTGATCACACGGCTGGACGAAGAGATGCTCCGCAGCGTAGCCGCAGCAGGTGGCGGTGGGTATGTGCGGGCCAGCGAACGCTCCAGTGGCTTGGAAGAGATCATCGAGCAACTCCGGAACCTCGAGCCCGGTTCGAACACCGGAGCAGGATACCGGTTCGCGGCACATGAGGACCAATTCCAATACCCGCTTGCCCTGGCCATTCTGCTCATCGCCCTTTCGTTCGCTTTCGGCGAGCGCAGTACCGCCCGCCCGCGTTGGGCAGGAACCGCATCATGAAGCACCCTGCAACCATAGCCCTTCTATTGCTCACCGCCTGCTCCACGGCCGATGACCGTGCCGTGGAGCGCGCCCTGCATGCTGGAGCAGGCCACTACCGGGCCGGACACTTCGACGATGCTGCACGAACGTACGTCGATGCTCCATCCGACACACGGCTCGACTACAACCTGGGCAATGCCCGGGTTCGCCTGCAAGCATTCGATGATGCGATCGCAGCCTACGGGTCCGCGGAAAGCATGGCGGACAGTACCTTGGTGACCAGTGCCTCATACAACCTCGGTACGGCGCGCCTGCTGCAGGCCCGTCAGGCGGACAGCCTTTTGCGCGCCCACAACGATCAGTTGTCCGACATCCGCATCGAAGGGCAGGACATCGTGGAGAAAGTAGGTCTCTATGTACTACGCGATTCCTTGCGGCGCGATATGCGCAGGCTGGACCTGCTGGTGGATTCGGCCTTGAAGGCCGGAGCGGAAGCCTTACGCAGGACCTTGTTGCTGGAACCCACCGATGAGGATGCACGGTACAACCTTGTGCTGGCCAAGCGCCTTCTCGCATCGCGTGCCAAGGAGGCCGCCGAACGGAATGACAAGAACGGTGACGATGAGGAGAAGAAAGCCCTTGGCGAACGGGCCATGCTCATTTTGAAACAAGCGGACGAACTGGTGGACGCCTACAAATTCGCCGAGGCACTCGACGTGTTGAACGCAGGCTTGAAGCAGGATCCCACGCTGGAGCAACGCAAGGACTACATGGAGAAATTGGAACTGGTGGAAAAAGCCGCAGCTGCACAATGAGCATCATCCGCATCATAGTCCTGCTTACCGCATGGAGCTGGGGATGTACCGTTTCCCTGGGACAGGACACCAGTGCCGTCGAGTTCTTCAACCGGGCTGCCAAGCAGTATGTGAAGGAGGACAAGCTCAGCGCATTACGAACCCTGGACAAAGGCTTGCACCAATTCCCTGGTGATGCCCGCCTGCTGAAGCTGGCCGAAGAACTCCTGAAGGAGGAACAGCAGCAACAGCAACAGCAACAACAGCAGCAGCAACAAGAGAAGCAGGAGCAACAAGAAAAGCAGGAAGAGCGAGGCCAGGACCAGGAACGCAGCCAAGGGGAACAGAAGGAGGAAAAGCAGGACGAAGGCGGACAAAGACAGGAGCGGAACGACCCCGCCAACAAACCAAGACCGGAACCCGGTAAGATCTCGCCCCAGGAAGCGGAACGCATGCTCGATGCCATGGACCGGCAGGAAAAAGAGGTGCAGGACAAGGTGCGCAACCGCCAACGTCCCACACCACGAACACCCATTGAAAAGGATTGGTGATGATGGCACGACTTCGTCATACCGCCCTCGCACTGCTGTTGTTGGCAGCACTGGCCCCGGCTCTTTCGGCCCAGGAGATCACCTTCACCACCAGCGTGGACCGCACGTCCATCGCTGCGGGCGAACAATTCCAATTGACCCTTACCGCGGCGAACATCCAAGGCAACATCTCGGCACCTTCCCTGGGGGGGCTCACGGTGCTGCGTGGCCCCAGCCAATCCACGCGAATAGTGGAAATGAACGGCAGAATGGTTTCCCGCACCACTTACGTGTGGGTGCTTACAGCGGTATCCGCCGGCAAGTACACCATAGGATCCTGCACCGCCAAGATCGGCAACGCGGTCATCGAAACGGATCCCATCACCATCGACGTGAGTGCACCGCTCACCCGTCCTTCATCACCACAACTGGCAGAAGGACAGCGCCGGAACACGGACATCTTCATCACCTTGGAAATGAGCCGCAGCAAAGGATACGTGGGTGAACAGGTGGTGCTATCCTATATGCTCTACTCCCGCACTTCCAGTGTGGAGCCGCAGTGGGAGATGCCGAAGCTCGAAGGCTTCTGGGCCGAAGATGTCACACTATCCAACTCCGGATGGCTGGACCGCTATGAAACGGTGAACGGACTTCGCTACCATGTGGCCATCATCAAGCGGCAGCTCCTCTTCCCCCAGCGCAGTGGCAAGCTTCGCATCCCGCCGTACTCCGCAAAATGCACCTTGGACCGCACCTTCTTCAACCGTGGACGTGTGGTGGACATCACCAGCAACGCCGTCGAATACACGGCCATCGAACTCCCCCCGGGCGCCCCTGCCGACTTCAATGGCGCCGTGGGCGACCTGCAGATGACGGTGAAGGCCGATCGCACGAATGTGAAGGCGAACGAAGCCATCGAACTGACCGTACGCTTCAACGGAAGAAGCAACCTGAAGCTGCTGGATGGGCCTTCCATCGACTTTCCCACCGATCTCGAGGTGTACGACCCCAAGGTGAGCGACAAGATCAATGTTTCCGAGACGGGCATGAGCGGTCAGCGGGAGTTCCAGTATCTGGTCATCCCGCGTTACGAAGGTGTCTATGAATTGGAGCCCATCACCTTCAGTTACTTCGACACCAGATCAGGAACGTACCGCACCTTGCGCAGCGATCCATTGACCTTCGACGTGGCGGTGGGCGAGGGTGGCCCTACCCCGGCGGCCCAACGGCCAGGCAAGAGCGAGGTGGAACTGGTGGGCACCGATATCCGGTACTTACGCACCGGAAGTGGCAACCTTCGGCCCAAAGGCGCCTTGCTCTACGGATCACTGCGCTGGTGGGCGGGCATGGGTGCCCCGGCCTTGGCATTCGTGCTCTTGCTGGTCTGGCGCCGACACCGGCAGCGCGAGCAGGCCGACATCGTGGGAATGCGGCGCAAACGGGCGGACAAGATCGCCCGTGAGCACCTGAAGCAGGCCGCGCAGGCACTGAAGCAGAACGAACGCGAGCCCTTCTATGCCGCGCTCAGCAAGGCCATGCACGGATACCTTGCCAACAAGTTGGGCTTGGGGGTGGCCGAGATCACGGAGCAGCGCTTGCGTGAGAGCTTGACCAACGCCCCGTCAGGCGATACGCTCGCAAAGGAGATCATGGCCTTGATCGGTACCTGCGACATGGCCCGCTTCGCCCCCGTGGAGGACCGACCACGCCAGGACCTCTATGACCAGGCCGCCGAATTGATCGGACGCACCGAACAACTCACCCGCGCATGAACTACGCACTGCTCCTACCCTTCCTGCTTAGCGTTCTCCTGGCCCGACCGCTCCACGCCCTATCGCAAGCCGAGGCGGAAGGCATGTTCATTGTCGCTGAAGAAGCCTACGCACAAGGCGACCACGCGAAGGCCTTGTCCCTGTTCGATTCAGTGGCCACCGTTTACAGCAGCGCCTCGCTCTACTACAACCTGGGCAACTGCCATTTCAAACTGGGGGATGTACCACGCGCCATCCTGAACTACGAGCGCGCGCTGCGCCTGGAGCCGGGTGCTGAGGACGTACAAGCCAATCTCGACCTGGCACGCCTTCAAGTTGTGGACCGCATCAACGAATTGCCGGGCTTCGCCTTGGGTGCGACCTGGGGTAAACTGCGCGGAGGCAATGATGTGGACCAATGGGCGCGGAGGGCCATATGGGGATCATTCATATTCTTCCTCTTCGTGGCACTTGGACTCTTCATGCCCCAGCGCTGGCTGCGCAATACCGCACTCGGCCTGGCAGCAGCCGCATTCCTGACCACCGTAGCATCCACAGGATTCGCGGCTTGGCGGGCGGCCGAGGTGCGCGACACCAGCGAGGCGATCATCCTTGCTTCCAAAGTCGACGCACTCAGCGGACCAGGGACCACCGGTACCGTATTGTTCGTGTTGCACAGGGGCACCAAGGTCGGAGTCCAAAAGGAACAGGACGGGTGGTACGAGGTAGTGCTTCCCAACGGTAGCGTAGGTTGGATGCCCGCGACCAGTTTGGAACGGATCTGACCCGGCATCAAGGCACACACCGGCCAACGTTCCCCGGCGCTGGGTCCAAGCACCTCTCCGCAACGCTACCACCGCCCCCGATAGTTGGCCAGAGGTCGATCACCCACAGGCCTTCAACCCTGCGTGCTCAAGGTACCTGTGCCACGCGCACCGATGTCGGCACCACGCCCCCTATCGCGTTCAGGATGATGTCCCTGTCGTTCGCTTGGCCGGTATACCGCACGACCCCATCGAGGTTCACATCCTCTCCGAAGTAACCGATTTGTGTCATTGTCGGCACCTCGCCACCAATGGTGGAGAGTACCATGTCACGGTCATTATCCAGGCCGGTATAGCGGATGATATCGTCGCCGTTCACATCCCCTGGCCACAACGAACGCACACTACCCACGGTCTTGGCAGCCTGCTGACCGTACAAGGCGACACCCGGTGTTGTGAGGTCCAGGCTGAGGCCATTATCGAGCACTGGTGAGGCTGTCATGATGGGCAGGTGATTGCGGTGGCGCACCACCAAGTGCTTGCCTTGCACGCTGTTGGAGAAGGCCACCTGCTGCATCCCGGTATTCGAGACCACTTCACCATTGGCGCGCAAGAGGGCAGCACGGCGCTCTACCAAGGGGAAGCCCGCATCGTTGCTGCGCAGCTCAATGATCACCCAATCCACCAGGGCCATGGTACCGGTAGCCGTGAGCAGCGAAGGGGCAATGGTAGCCCCCGGGTTGCCAAGGTCGTACCCCATTGCGGTGTATGGCTCCGATGCAGGCAACAGCCCCAGTTCCTTCAGATCGGTATTCATCAGACCTGAAGTGGTATTCCACGCCCCGTTCAGGAAGAAACGCACACCCACCGAACCGTTCGTTGGGCTGCCACATCCATTGCCCGGGGGAACTTGGTACAGGATCTTCGAGCCGAAGGACGGGATATCGATGCTACCGCTGTATACCACACCGTCCACATCCGACCAGCACCCTTCAGGCAAGGCGAAGGAAGCTGTGCTCGCCTGGTCGTTGAAGAACAACTTGTGCGATTCGTAGGGATCCAGCTCGGTCACTTGGACGCGTTCGAACTTCACGTTGTCCAGCCAGTACCGGTTCTCGGTGTGGTCCGTGACGAATTGGGCACGGCCGGGCTCGGTGCGGTCGCTACGCACGAAGTACTCCAGGTCACGCCGCTCGCTATCGAAGGGCACGCGTTGCTCCCACATGTTGTAAGGTCCACCCAACTGGGATTGGCCACGCACCGCTGCCTGCACCTGACCTCGGATATCGGATTGGATGCTGAACGAATACCGGTACATCTCATTGTCCTGCAAAGCCACCATGGCCGTTGGGTGCAGGAAGTGGACGTCGTAGGTGTTGTTGTTCAGGAAATGCAAGCGCAAGGCACCGTTGTCCAGCAATGAATCGTTCCGAAGAATGGTAGCCTCGGTCGGCCAACCTTCCCAGCCGCTCACATTGGTATCGAAGGCGGCGTTGGTGATCATATTCGGCGTCGATACAGCATCCACACGATACTTGCTCATACGCAAGGGACTTCGCGTGGTCCCTTGATCGGTAACACGCGATTCCTGCCATTGCTCCATGGTGAAATACTCCTGCTTCCCAGAAAAGGTGTTGAAGATGAAGATGCCCACTTCGTTGTAGGGAGCGAAGTAGCGGTTGTTGCTGAAGGTGCCGAATTCCACCGGATCGGCCGAATACACATTGAAGTGGCGCATCAGCAGTTGCTCGGGGCGCACGCTATAGAGCACATTCCCGCTATACACATCATCATACTGGGGTACATGGTAAGGTGGAGCAGCACCAGGTCCGGTCGTATTGCTCATGTCGGACAGGCTTAATTGGATGCCATTGTCGAAGAGCACATTGTTCCGGATGATATTGCCTTGCGATACCTGCGTATGGTCCACATGGATCCCCGCTCCATCGCAGCGAGCCACGGTATTGCGTTCCACAGTGGTGTTCCGGATGGAGGTATTGCCGAAGTAGATGCCGAAGCCTATCTTGTAATAGGCATGGTGGTTGGTGGCTACGCTGGTAAGGTCGCAATCCATGTCCAACACGATGTTGTCCCGTATGGTCAGTCCATCACAGTGGTCGAACGCGATGCCCGCCCCATCGTTCAAGATGGCGGTGGCATGCTCCACCACGTTCCGTTCCACCAAGGTGTTGCCTTCGGCTATGATCCCGATGTAGCCGACGTGGTTCAATCGGTTATTGCGGACCACGGTGCCTTCGCCATTGATGCGGATGCCCATGTACCCCCACCAGTTCTCGCCCATTCCGGGCCGCACACCGACATCGGTGAGCGTATTGTTCTCCACCACGGTATTGACCTCGCTGAAGATCCGTACGGCCGTAGCATAGGTGTCATGTATGGTGTTATTGGTGTAAACGTTGTTGGTTCCGGTACTGGAAATGGCGTGGTAGAGGTAGCGGAACGTGCAACCAGTTACCGTGACGTAGTGGCTGGTCTCCGTGCTCACACCTGAAGCCGTCTGCCCTTGGAAGCAAAGATCCTCGATGCGGATGTATTGGTTCTGCCAACCCGGAGCGAACCCCCTTTCATGCACGGCAGCACCCACGTTCAAGGTATTCGGGGCGGCGTTGTTCGGGGCCCAGAGGTAGATGTGCCCCGTGGCTGCATCGTGGTACCATTCACCAGCCATGTCCAGGGCGCTCAACTTGTTCTGGATGAAGAAGCCCCAATCGTCGCCCGCCAGGTTCACCAGGATGGGCGCGAAGGTGAGCGTACCATTGCTGAAGTTGGAGATCGTGGAATTCTCGTAGGACCAATTGGTGGTCCTCACCACTACCGTGGCTCCGTTCCAATGGCCATTTGGTTGGTTCAGCGAAGCAGGCGAACTGATGCTGGTGGTACTACCTTGTACGTTGCGCAACCAGCCCGTGTTCGGGAAGCGCGCAATGGTCATGGGCACATTGTCCACCAGAAGATGCTTGGGGTTTCCTGTGAAGGGCGCCCTCCAGATGTTACCCTGGTGCTGGGTCCATCCCGTTACAGGCTCGGCTCCGGAAATGATCGGCTGCGCTCCGCTACCATAGGCGCCGAAGACCATCGGCTGCGCGGCTGTACCGGACCGGTTGAGCGAAAGAAGGCCGGGGTAAGTGCCACCACGTTCGAAAAGCATCCGGTCACCGGGCTGCAGCTGGTACATCTGCTGCTGGGCCCGTGCGAGGCTTCGCCAAGCTTGGGCCGGCGAAGTGCCAGAATTGGAATCGTTGCCGTTGTGCGAGATGTAGTAGGTGGCCGCAGATGCAAAAAGTGGCAGGAAACCCAGGAGACACAGTGAGGAACGAATGGACATGCGAGCGGTGGTTTTCAACGGTGTGAACGTGATGCGAAGTTGACCCATCCTATCCCTACGATGCCGGCTCTCGGCCATAAGGAATTGAACAATTCGACCAGCAGGGGTCCCAGTTCGATGGATGGACGGACTGGAACAATGACGGCCGTCATGAATGCTGGACCCGGCAGCCCGACAGCCGTCGTTTCATGCCCGAGAAACACTAACGGGAGCTTGGGAGGCCATATCCCTTCTCCGCAACAACGTGCAAGCTCGATGTCCAAGTGGAACCTACCGAACGCCGATAGCTGCATTGAGCATTGGAAGTGTGCCCCTATATTGGTCGCCTTGCAGAAGCGCCATCCCATGTCATCGACATCTTCTTTCCTGACTCGCCTTGCTGTGTTGCCGATCCTGGTCCTCCTCGGTGGCTCGCTCTTCGCTCAGCAATACAAGATCCGGGGAACCGTGAGCGACGGTATCACCGGAGAGACCCTGATCGGAGCAGCCGTGGTATTGAAGGGTACCACAACCGGCAGTGTGACCGATATCGATGGGCGTTTCGAGTTGATGGTGAGCGAGCTTCCGCCATACACCCTCCAGATCAGCTTCATCGGTTACAGCACGCTCGAGGTCGAAGTGAAAAGCCTTGACCAGAACCTGAAGTTCAAGTTGAGCACCGATCAAGTGCTGCTGAAGGAAGCGGAGGTCATCGGCAGCCGGATCAGCGATAAACAGAAACAAGCGCCCTTGACCGTGGAGAGCATGGATGTCATTGCCATTCGCGAGGCTGCCAGTGGTGATTTCTACGAAAGTCTGGGCACGTTGAAGGGCGTGGACATGGTGGCCGCCAGCTTTGGGTTCAAGGTCATCAATACGCGGGGCTTCAACAGCACGAGCCCGGTGCGTTCCCTGCAGCTTATCGACGGTGTGGACAACCAGAGCCCGGGCTTGAACTTTTCATTGGGCAACTTCCTTGGCGCGAGCGACCTCGATGTGATGAAGGTGGATGTGATCGCAGGAGCGAGCACGGCCTACTTCGGACCCGGGGCCTTCAACGGGGTCATCAACATGACCACCAAAAGCCCATGGCAGTTCACCGGTTTGAGCGTGAGCGCGAAAGGTGGCGAGCGCGATTTGCTGGAAGGTGCGGTGCGTTGGGCCCAGAAGTTCAAGGACAAGGACGGCAAGGACCGCTTCGCGTACAAATTGAACCTCTTCGCGATGCGCGCTGAGGACTGGTTCGCGGAGAACTACGACCCTACGAGCGACTCGCCTACGGGGCGCGACAACCCGGGCCGCTACGATGCCATCAACATCTATGGCGATGAGAACACCACCCTCAACAACGACTTCACCCGGAACCTCTTCGACAGGCGCACTTACCCCGGATTGGGCCAGTACCTGCGTCCAGGATACAAAGAGGCCGACCTGGTGGATTATGGAACGAACAACCTGAAGCTGGGCGCATCGGTCCATTACAAATTGACGGACAGCATCGAGGTGATCGGTGCGAGCAACTACAGCCGGGGCAGCACGGTGTACCAAGGAGAGAACCGCTACCGTTTGCAGGACATCCAGTTCTGGCAGCAACGGCTGGAACTCCGTCAGGAGGGCAAGTGGTTCCTACGCGGGTACCTTACCTCTGAAGATGCGGGTCGCACCTTCGACATCTTCACCACCGGGGTACGCTTGCAGGAGGCCGCCGGGCCCACGCAGCAATGGAACATCGAATACTTCCGCCTTTGGGAACAATGGGTCACTCCGAACCTGATACCCCAGATCGAGGGTTGGCTCACACCCGGCCAGGCAGCTGCCCAGGGCATCAACACGGCCCAACTGTACGACGAATACCTCACAGGTTTCGTGGCGGACAACATCGAGGACTTCACCAACCTGCATCAATTGGTGAGCGACTCGGTGAACAACATCGACAATGCCCAGCTCGACCCGTTCTTCACCGTGGGCACCCAGCGCTTCGATGACAAACTGGAGGACATCACCAGCCGTCGGTTCACCGATGGTGGTTCGCTGTTCTTCGACCGCTCGCGCCTGGCCCACGCCATGGGCGAATACCGCTTCAAGCCTGCGTTCGGTGAAGTGGTCGTCGGTGGTAATTTCAGGCAATACAACCCGAACAGTGCCGGCACCATCTTCCGCGACACCGGCAACGTGGTCATTCGCAATCGGGAGTTCGGCATTTACACGGGTATCGAGAAGGACTTCCTGGAAAAGAAGTTGAAGACCACCGTCACCATGCGGATGGACAAGAACCAGAACTTCGACGTGCTCTTCTCCCCTGCGGCCACGCTGGTCTACGTACCGAGTGCCGACCGCACGTTCCGGGTCAGCTTCAGCAGCGCGATCCGCAACCCGACCCTGGCCGACCAGTACCTGTTCTACAACGTTGGTCGGGCCATACTGCTGGGCAACGTGGATGGCCAGTTCGAAGAGGGACAGGACAGCCTGATCACCGTCTCCAGCTTCAACGAGTACCGGAGTGCTCCGCAACTCATTCAAGGCTTGAACAGACTTGAATACTTCAATGTGGACCGCTTGCGCCCCGAACAGGTGCGTACGATCGAAGTGGGCTATCGCGGCACCCACTGGGAGAAGTTCTACTTCGATGCCGGAGCTTACAGCAGCTGGTACACCGATTTCATCGGCTACCTGATCGGTATCAGCGCCCAGTTCGACCCGGTGAACGGCTTCCCTGTCGGCGGATTGCAGGTGTATCGCTTGGCGGCCAATGCCACAAGCACCGTACGTACGCAAGGAGCGAACTTCGGAGTGAACTACTACCGGAAGAAGATGACCTACGGCGCCAATTACAGCTACAACGCACTGATCAGTGGTGAGGACGACCCCATCATACCCGCATTCAACACGCCGCAGAACAAGTTCAACATCAGCTTCACCGGGCACGACATGAAAGTGCCCATCAGCAAGAAGCCGAACCTGGGGTGGGGGGTCACCTACCGTTTCATCGAAGGCTTCGTGTTCGAAGGATCCCCTCAGTTCACCGGTCGGATCTCCAGCTACGACATGGTGGATGCACAGGTGAACGTGAAGTTCCCCGAGCGGAAGTTCACCGTAAAGCTTGGTGCAAGCAACCTGTTCGGCATTGTGCCCTTGTTCGACCAGAACGTGGCGAGCGAAGACCGCCTGGACCGCATGTGGAACAACAACGTGCTTATGGTCTACGGCGGGCCGTTCATCGGTCGACTGGCCTACTTGCAGTTCATCTACGAGTTCGACAAGCGCTGACGAGCGACCTGCACCAAGCCCCCTTCCCCCTCTTTCGCACCAGGAATGGAGTTGCCCCCTTCCCAGTGCCTGACCAGCTTTCACGCTCCTTCTGGGAACTATCTATTGTATCATCGGTCGTGCGTACTACATTTATGCGCACAAACCCCTAGATGATCATGAAACGAACGCAACACTTGGTCTACGCCGTGCTGGCTCTGGGAATCACCAGCGCAGCATACGGACAACGCTACCTGACAGAGGTGTTCACCGACGCCCAGATCACGGTAACGCCCAACGTGACCTACGGCACGAACGTCGACTTCCTTTCTTCCAATTTCGGCAGTCCGCTGGTACCAGCGAACCTGCAGGAGTTGCAGACCTTGGTTTCCACCGGCCAGCCGATCCCCGCAGCCTATTTCAACCCGGGCGATCCGAGCACGGGAGTGAAGGTGACCAATGTGCAAATGGACATCTATGCACCGTCCGGCTCGGCCGACAATGTGCAGGACCGTCCCGTGGTGGTGTATCTGCATACGGGCAATGCGTTGCCCCCGCGTGTGAACGGCAGCCCGACGGGCCGCCGAACGGATAGCACCGCTGTCGAGGTTTGCCGCCGCATGGCGCGCCGTGGCTATGTTGCGGTAAGCATGAGCTACCGCGGTGGCTGGAATCCGCTTGCTCCAACGGAAGAGGAACGTCGTGGTGCGTTGCTCAACGCGATCTATCGTGCCCTCCACGATACCCGTCAGTGCGTCCGCACGCTGAAGGCCGATGCGGCCGGAGCCAACACCTATGGCATCGACCCCAACAAGGTGATCGTTTACGGAGAGGGTACCGGCGGCTATATCTCCCTGGCCAATGCCACCCTGGACAAGCCCGAAGAACTATTCATCGAGAAGTTCCGTCCCGACCCCTTCAATGAGAACGTGAGCTATGTGGACACGAACCAGGTGGGCAACCTGGACGGCTTCGGCGGCGCTTTGAACCTCTACCGTCCAAACGGCTTCGAAGCCACTTCGCAGTTCTGCGTGAACATGGGTGGCGCGTTGGCCGATACCAGCTGGCTCGAGCCCGGCGATGCGCCGATGGTGAGCTTCCACACGGTGTTCGACCCCTTCGCCCCCTTCACCGAGGGCATCGTGATCGTACCTACCACCGGAGGACCAGTGGTGCCCGTGCAAGGTCCGAACCTGTTCATGGAATTGGTGAACGAGTACGGCAACAACAGCAGCTTTGCCACGCTGCCCGACAGCGACTCGGACTTCAGCAACCGCGCCCGCAGCCTTTACGGTACCACGATCGATGGCGTGACCATCGCTACGGACGCCGAAGGTCTGTTCCCATTCATCCGTCCACGCTGGCCCGCTCCTGCTTTGGATGAAGCCAGCCCATGGCAGTGGTGGGACCCGAACAGTCCTGATGCCCTGGCCGATTCGCCTGTTCCGGGCCTTACGATCCACCAAGTAAGCCTGGGTAGCAACCCCGATATGAGCCCAACGAAAGCCCGCGCCTACATCGATACCGTGATGGCCTACCTGAACCCACGCATCGTATGCGCACTGGAACTCGGCCCTTGCTCATTGGTAAGCATTCCAGAGAACGACCCGATCGCGGCCGGTGTGGAGGTGTACCCCAACCCTGCGAACGACCAGTTCACCGTGATCAGCAGCGCCGCTGCCATCCGCAACTTCGAGCTGTTCGACATCAATGGCCGACTGGTGCGCGCTTCCAGCGTGAACAGCGACCGCCTTGTGATCGAGCGTCAGGACCTGGATGCCGGTGTCTACTTCGTGCAACTGCAATATGCCGAAGGTTCGGTCACACGCCGTGTGATCCTCGAGTGATCACCTACCGATCGAAATAGATGGGGGCCACCTTCGGGTGGCCCCTTTTCTTTGTGGGGTTGTCGAAGCCCCACACCCGAACTCCATGGAACGCATCACCGAACAGCCTTCACGGCACGAACACCTCGAACGCATGACGACCGGTGCTTTGCTCAAGGCCATCAACGAAGAGGACCAGCACGTTCCAGATGCGGTCGCTGCGACCATTCCGGTCCTGGAACGCTTGGTGGACGAGGTGGTGGAGCGCATGGGGCGGGGCGGGCGCTTGTTCTACATGGGCGCCGGAACAAGCGGAAGGCTGGGTGTGGTCGACGCCAGCGAATGTCCGCCCACCTTCGGTGTGCCACACGGTCTCGTGGTTGGGCTCATTGCCGGGGGCGATACGGCCATCCGCAAGGCGGTGGAATTCGCTGAGGACGACCGTGAACAAGGATGGAAGGACCTGCAGGAACACGCCATCGGGTCCGACGATACCGTGGTTGGCATCGCGGCCAGCGGAACCACACCCTACGTGGTAGCGGCACTTGAGCGGTGCAATGCCGAAGGCATCCTTACGGCCGGCATCACCTGCAACCCTGGCAGCGCATTGGCCACAACAGCAAGGCACGCCCTGGTAGCCGTGGTGGGGCCTGAATTCGTGACCGGTAGCACACGTATGAAAAGCGGAACGGCGCAGAAGCTGATCCTCAACATGCTGAGCACAGCAGTGATGATACGCATGGGCCGCGTGCAAGGCAACCGGATGATCGACATGCAACTGAGCAACGACAAACTCGTGGACCGCGGCACCCGCATGGTGATGGATGCGTTGGACCTGGACTACGACAGGGCCAACGCCCTGCTGCGCGAGCACGGCAGTGTGCGCAAAGCGGTCGAGCTTGGAACTAGGGGCTGATCAGGGCCTGGCCAGGATCTCCGTCCCGAAGCGTTGCAGCAGAGCGGCCGCTTCACGCATGGGGATCCGCTTGCCGTTCAGGTACGCCGTAACAAACGCATCCTTCACACCCGATTGTACAGCACCGTCCTTGCGGATGCGCGCTTCCTCGGTATCGAAGAAGAGCCCCGTGGTGTAACGGATCTTTCCTGTTTCGGTGAGTTCGCTGTTCAGCGGGGTGATGTTGAATAGCTTGTCCAAGGCCACTGGCTTGCTGTATACACCCACCTGAACGGTGAAGAACAGCCCCTTGATGGTCTCGACCTGGCGCGCAGGAGCCGCTCCCGGTACGTTGTAGTAGTCCGAGGCGCGCTCCACCGGCACGAAGCGGTCCACGATCTCAGTGGCCGAAGCCGGGTATTTGGCCAGCAGGGTGGCCACTTCCTCTTCCGGCGTGGGTGCGCTGGCCGCCACTGTACTTGGCCGTTCGATGGTGGCGACGACCGGTTCGGTAGTGGGTTCCGCCGTGGAGCGTACAAGCGAAGGGTTCTCTGCAACTGCCACGGCCGTTGCGGGCTCTTCGGTACTTGTTCCAGCGGAAGTGCCGGGTGCATCACGTTCGCCCGGCATAGTGATCTCCGTTTCACGCGCTACAGCTACGTCCTGGCCTGTTCGCGCTTCGCGCATGGCCTGCCCCAAAGGAATGCGCTGGCCATTCCGGTAGGCCACCACGAATGCATCGCGGTAACCACGATCACGTACCTGGTCCTTCGCTCCTGCCGCCTGATCGAAGGTGGTGAACAGGCCCGCCGTGTAACGCACGAGTCCATTGCCAACACGCTCTCCCATCACCGGTGTCATATCGCCGAATGTCTCTTCGGGGATGGCGTTGCGGAATGCACCGATCTGGACCTTGAACACGATGCCCTCGGGCATTTCAGCATCCATTGCGATGGGCGAAGCACGACGCTCCGTGGGCGGACGCAGCTCGAAGATGTCGGTGACGAGCTTCGCCGGGATCGGTACAGCACGTGTACCAGGTGGGGTACTCCGAGTCTCCATGGATGCGATGGCATCTCCGCTACGATCCAGACCAACTTGGATATCCGACCCTGCGGTGGCAACAGGTGGCACCACATCGCCTCCTGCAACATCCGGCTGGGTACCTGCCTGGCCACGGGCCACTGCGAGCAGTGGTTCGGTCCGGCGGGTGCGCATCTCCAAGGCCATCAGGGCGGTTGCGTCCTCCTCATCAGCACCCTGCAACATTACAGCGGCCTGTCCTTCGTTGATGGCGGCAGCCCCCCTCAGTCTGCGTGCAACGTCATCCAACGAGTCGGCACGCGCGAGCAGCGCCCCGGCCCGGGCCAGTAGGACGGCGTTGCCAGCGTTCCGCTCCGCTGCACGTAATTCGTCCTCCGCTGACGGGATCTGCTCCGTCCGCTGCTTCAATGCCTCGCCCAACGTCCTGTTCACCTTCGCTGCCTCGGTGGCATCCGCAGCAGCGTCGTATTGTTCAAGCGCCTTGGTGCGTGCCATGAAATAGCGGCTCCTGTCGGTGTTGTCGAGGACCATCTCCTGTTCGTCGGTCCCGAGGTAGTAGTACTTCACCAGCCGGCGGCGGAACTCCTCCTGCTGTTGTTCGGCGAGCAAGGCACGTTCGGCCTCGCGCACATCATCGGCACCGCGCAATGCCATTTGCTGCAAAGAATCGGCTTCTATGCGCAATCGAACAGCCATCGTCTCCAT
>CAYQMC010000054.1:0-17507 GCA_964418285.1 uncultured Chryseobacterium sp. | reverse complement strand
GGCAGACCAGGAAAAATGCGATCAGGCCTGCACACAACATGGGACGGAGTTCTGAACGGTGCGCTGCTGGCAAATACCCGAACTGCAAAACGCACCGGGAAAGATCAAGGATACCTTTAGCTGGACCGCTGGACCGCTGGACCGCTGGACAAAGCGGCGATCGAAGGCATTGCACGATGAAGTCGACCGGTCTTCATGGTGATGAAAGTAAGGTGTGGAATACGGGATCGGTACCAGGCGATGAAAATTTCAGGTTACGGCAACATGCAAGGCTGGATCTGTGGGGCAGGGTCCTCTGCGGGTGGTCCGATGCCTATTCGACCTGCAAACGTTCGAACTTCCAAAACGTGGAATAGCACGAAGCCCGGCCACCGCGTAGGCGGGGCCGGGCTTCGGACATGTTGCGGAAGAATGCCTTATTCGGCGCTCTCTTCTTCTTCGTCCTTGTTCTTCTTGCCTTTGGAAGCGCGTTCCTTGGTTTCCATGGCGCTCTTCAGGTCTCCCAGAACGCCCAGGTCCCCCAGGGTGCTCTTCTCCACCTTTTCGTTCACGCTCTTCAGTGAGGCGCCGGCAGCACCGCCGGTACCCTCCTTGCGTGCTCCCCGCTTGGCAGGGGCCGCAGCGGCTTCCAAGGGCTCGTCGCCTTCTTCGAAGGTGCGGGTGTGGCTCAGCACGATGCGACGCGCTTCGGCGTTGAACTCCAGCACCATGAAGGGCAGCTTGTCCTCCAGTTCGGCCTTGGAGCCATCTTCCTTCTTCACGTGCTTCAGGGCCACGGTGCCTTCCACGCCGTAGGGCAGGCTTACCACGAAGTTCTGGCCGGCACGTGCGGTGAGGGTTCCCTCGTGCACGCTGCCCGGTGTGAACACACTGGCGAACACCTCCCACGGGTTCTCTTCCACTTGCTTGTGGCCGAGGCTCAGGCGGCGGTTCTCCTTGTCCACCTCCAGCACCATCACTTCCACCTCGTCACCCACGCTGCAGAATTCGCTTGGGTGCTTGATGCGCTTGGTCCAGCTGAGGTCGCTGATGTGGATGAGGCCATCCACGCCCTCCTCCAGCTCGGCGAAGATGCCGAAGTGGGTGAAGTTGCGCACCTTGGCGGTGTGCTTGCTCTTCAGCGGGTACTTGAACTCGATGTCGGCCCATGGGTCGGCGGCGAGCTGCTTCATGCCCAGGCTCATCTTGCGCTCTTCGCGGTCGATGTTCAGGATAACACACTCGATCTCCTGGCCTTCCTTCAGGAAGTCCTTCGGGCTGCGCAGGTGCTGGCTCCAGCTCATCTCGCTCACGTGCAGCAGACCTTCCACTCCGGCTGCCACTTCAACGAACGCACCGTAGTCGGTGATCACCATCACCTTGCCGGTGACCTTGTCGCCAGCGTTGAGGTCGGCGCTGAGCGCATCCCATGGGTGGGCGCTCAACTGCTTCAGGCCAAGGGCGATACGCTTCTTCTCGTCGTCGAAGTCCAGGATCACCACGTTGATCTTCTCGTCCAGCTTCACCACCTCTTCGGGGTGGCTTACGCGGCCGTAGCTGAGGTCGGTGATGTGGATGAGTCCGTCCACACCGCCCAGGTCCACGAACACGCCGTAGCTGGTGATGTTCTTGACGGTACCCTCCAGCACCTGGCCTTTCTCCAGCCCACCGATGATCTGCTTCTTCTGGGCTTCCAGTTCAGCTTCGATAAGGGCCTTGTGGCTCACCACCACGTTCTTGAATTCCTGGTTGATCTTGACGACCTTGAATTCCATGTTCTTGCCCACGTACTGATCGTAATCGCGGATGGGCTTCACATCGATCTGGCTTCCGGGCAGGAAGGCCTCGATGCCGAACACGTCCACGATGAGACCGCCCTTGGTGCGGCACTTCACGTAGCCCATGATGATCTCGTTGGTCTCCATGGCATGGTTCACCTTGCCCCATGCGTTGTGGACACGTGCGGTCTTGTGGCTGATCACCATTTGACCGGTCTTGTCCTCCTGCTTCTCGATGTAGACCTCGACCTTGTCACCGATGGCCAGGTCCTCCTTGTAGCGGAATTCGCTGATGGGGACCACACCTTCGGACTTGTAGCCGATGTTGATCACCACTTCCTTCTTGTTCATGCCCACAACGGTACCGAGGAGCACCTGCTTCTCGGAAATGCTGCTGAGGGTATCCTCGTAGGCCTGCTCCATGCTCTTGCGGGCCTCGGAACGTGCCACGCTGACATCGTCGATCGCGTCCCAATCGAAATCGCTTGGGGGTTCGGCGAACGTAACGGTGGTACGGCCGTCCACCTTGGTGGAGACCGGTTCGGAACGCCGCGCCCAGACCTTGGGTGCTGCTTCCTCGGTGGCGGCCACTTCCACAGGGGCCTGTTCTTCAGGAGCCGAAGGGGTTTCCTGGGTTTCGGTAACCGCTGGGGTTTCCGGGGTTTCGGCGGCCATGTCGGCGCCGGTTTGTTCTTCTGCTGCCATAGGGGCGAGCTGGTTGGCTTGTATCCCGGACCGAGGACGCTGTCCGGAAGGGTTTGTTCGTGTACCTGCTGCGTCACGGCAGGTTCCCCGAATGGGGCCGCAAATGTAAGGAAAATGCTGAGGATCAGACGATCGGACGATCAGATGAACAGAAAATGGCTGGTGGCTTGGCTCCGCTCCCGAACAGGGCCGGTACCTTTGGCGTTCGGGCTCCGCGTTCTGGTGCATGTAGGCTGGTAGGTCGACCCATTGGGACGACGGTACGGCTACACCATCGGAACATCTGCATACAGCCCAGTACGTCATGCGCAGCTTCACCATACCCACCCATTACCGCAGTGATCTAATCGGGCGCCTGAAGGCCTTCCGCAAGGTGCAGGACCCCAAAAAGAAGGACATGAGCCCTACCCTGCTCGACCTGGGCGCGGTGCGATTCGTGTTCGCGCGACACTTCGGCTTTTGCTACGGGGTGGAGAACGCCATCGAGATCAGCTACAAGGCCTTGGAGGAGAACCCCGGCAAGCGCATCTTCCTGCTGAGCCAGATGATCCACAACCCCGAGGTGAACGCCGACCTGGAGAGCCACGGACTGCGCTTCATCCAGGACACCCATGGCACCATGCTCATGGACTGGGAGGAGCTCACCGCCGACGACATCGTGATCATTCCTGCGTTCGGCACCACGTTGGAGACCGAAGCGCGGCTGAAGGCGATCGGCATAGACCCATTGAAGCACAACACCACCTGCCCCTTCGTGGAAAAGGTGTGGAACCGCAGCGCTCAACTGGGCCAGAAGGACTACACGGTGGTGATCCACGGCAAGGCCGCGCACGAGGAGACGCGCGCCACCTTCAGCCATACGGCAAAGGACGCCCCGGCGGTGATCGTGAAGGACATGGCCGAGACCCAACTGCTGGGCCGCATCATCATGGGCGAAGAGCCGATCGCACGCTTCATGGAGGTTTTCGGCACACGTTGCACGCCGGGCTTCGATCCTGCCATGCACCTACAGCGCATCGGTGTGGTGAACCAGACCACGATGCTGGCCACCGATACCCAGGCCATAGCCGACCACCTGAAGCAGGTGATGCTGAATAAGTATGGCGACGCGGAGCTGAAGAACCACTTCGCCGACACCCGCGATACGCTTTGCTATGCCACCAATGATAACCAGGACGCCACCAACGAGCTCCTGAAGGCCGAGGCCGACCTGGCCCTTGTGGTGGGTGGATACAACAGCAGCAACACCAGCCACCTGGTGGAGCTGCTGGAGCAGAGATTCCCGACCTACTTCATCAACGGTGAGAAGGAGTTGCTGAGCGCCGAGGAGATCGAGCACTTCAACTACCCGGAGCACAAGCTGGAGCGGAGTAGAGGATGGTTGCCCCTCGACAATGTTGTGGTCGGCAAACCGATCACGATCATTCTCACCAGCGGGGCCAGTTGCCCGGATACCCTGCTGGATCGGGTGATGCTGAAGGTACTCGGCATGGTGGAGGGGGTGAAGGACCCGGTGGAGGTGGTGGAGAGCATGGTGGCGCGATAGAGCGGACCATGGGACCACTCCTGAAAAGCAGGGCTTCGAGCCTATGCCCCAGGTTGCGACCGATGCTGACTGCTCGGCCTTAGCTTTTGGCGGGTGCAGCAAGGAAAGAAGCTGACGCGCAGTTTCGCGATGACCGAGGAGGGGAGGTCGCGTACCGGCCAGATCCCCCCGGTTACCAGAGCAGTTCCACGCCAAAGCTCAGCCCGAACGCGCGGTGCAACGGAAAACCGCGCTCGCTGATGCCGTACCACAGGTACGAATCGAGCCCAACAGCTTCGGCGGTAAAGGCGAATTGTCGGAACGGCCCAAAGCCTTTGATCTCCCTGTTCAAGCGACCACCCAGACCGAAGGTGAATCGTGGCAAGGGTGCCATGTAGTAGCCTCGGGGAAAGCGTTCTGGCAGCGCGAGGTAGCTGTGGCGCCCGGTCTCCACAAGCAGGTTGAGACTGGCCGTAGGGCTGAACCACGTTGGGCTGTTGCGCTGCCTGGGGAAGAACACGACATCGTTGCGGAGAATGAACTGGTGTACCTCGCTACGGCCACCAGCAGGAGGAGCAAAGCCGTACATGAGCTTGGGATGCCAAACACCTTTGGCCAGCACGGGACCCGCACCCGCGCTAGGCAGCCCTTGGAAACCGGCGAACTGGCCGCGCACGCTCCACTTGGTACGAGTGCTTTCAGGCGCATCGGAATCTTGTGCAAGCGCCTGCCCCGTGCAGGCCAGGAACGCCGCGATCAGCATGTATGTGCCCAGCTTCATCATAGCACAACATGCTGGATGCTCACCGAAGTGCCATCCAGGGTCACCTTGGCGTAGGAGCGGTCCTCGGGCCACGGCACGCAGAGGTAGCGCACGCCATCGGAGTAGGGTTCATGGTCGTTGAAGCGGTGCAGGTGTCCGTGAATGAAGAGCGGAACCTCGGCATCCACAAGCAGCGCTGTAAGCTGCTGCTCGAGCACCCCTACCAGCTGATCGGTAAAGGGTGGTATGTGCGTGATCACCACCGGTACGTGGGATCCTTTGCTTTCCAAGGCCTGCTCCAACCGATCCAGGTCCGGTGGCATACCGCTCTCCCAAACGGTATCATCGAACAGGATGAAGCGATACCCGGCAACATCCAGGACCTGGTTCCTCGGGCCGAACATGGTCTCGAAAATGCTGCGTCCATTGCCGAGATGATCGTGGTTGCCGATGAGTGCCAACCACGGACGGTCCAGGCCCTCTGCCACCCTTGCGAATGCTTCGAATTCGCCGAGCAGGCCTTGGTCCGTGAGGTCCCCGGGCACAACAGTGAAGGCTACCGAGGGGTCCGCATTGATGTGCGCTACGATATCGCTCAGGTCACTGTAGTGGTAATGTGGGTCGCTGGTGAGGGCGAAGGTCAGCGGTCCGGTATTGCCTGCAAGCGCCGCACGGATCTCACCGGAATGTTGTGCATTCAACCCACGCAGGTCCTCGGCCGGAAGCGCATCGTACGGTGAAAGGTCGAACACCTTGTTGCAGCCGGTACCGAGCAGCAGAAGAAAAGCAACGCTCGACCAGCGATATGTCCTCTTGATCCGCCCCATGGCAGCAAGCGCATTGGATCGCCTTCTGTTCGATATGGAACGCAACAGGTTGGGGGATGTTCGTCCCACCCCCTACTCCTGCCCCACCTGGGTAAGCACATCCACAATGACATCGAGCGCCTTGCGGAATTGCTCCTCTGCGGTGATATCGCTGTTGTCCAGTTCCATGGCATCGGGTGCTTTGACCAGTGGGTCGGCAGCACGCTTGGTATCGTCGTCGTCGCGGCGCTCGATGTTCTCCAGCACACTCGCGTAGTCCACCTCGACGCCCTTGGCCTTGAGTTCCTGGTAACGGCGCTGGGCGCGCACTTCCGGACGTGCGGTCATGTACAGCTTCACTTCCGCATCGGGGAAGACCACGGTACCGATGTCGCGGCCATCCATCACAACACCTTTCTCCTTTCCGAAGGCTTGTTGCAGCTTCACGAGCTTGGCGCGAACCTCCGGGACCGGGCTCACCAACGTCACATAGCGGCTCACCTCCATGCCGCGGATCCGGCTTTCCACGTTGCGTCCGTTCAGCCAGGTCTCGCTCCTGCCGGTCATCGGGTCGTGCTGGAACCGGATCTCCAGCCCATCCAACACCTGCAGCAGGCCTTCCCGGTCCAGTTTGCCGTCATGCACCAGGCCGTTGTCTATCACATACAGGGCCACCGCGCGGTACATGGCCCCGCTGTCGATGTAGGTGTATCCCAAATGGCCGGCCAGTTGCTTGGCCAGGGTGCTCTTCCCGCAGGAGGAGAAACCGTCGATGGCGATGGTGATGCGGTTCAAGGCGAGGCGTTGTGCAGCGAAGGTAGTGGACCCGCCATCGGTGGCACCGCCTACCCTTTCCGGAAATCAGCGAAACGCGCTGCCAGCGTAAAGGTGTTGGAGATGCCGGCCAGGTTCAACTGGGAATAGCCATAGCTGATGTGCAACTTCTTCACCCGCAGGCCGATCCCGAAACTGACCCCTGTAAGGGCGGGTTTCTCCGGCAGCACCATTTCCTGGCGGCGCCTGTAATTGTAGCCCACACGCAGCATGAAATTCTCGCTCAAGAGGATCTCCGCACTGGGCACCACGTGGAGCATGGTCTTCTCGAAGGTGGTCACTTCGTCGATGATCACTTCACCCGTCAAGGGGTCGACCTGCCGCGCCGCGTTGGGGTCGTCGTAGGTAAGGTCCCACTGCTGCAACTGCTCGAACATAAGACCCAGGCGGAAGGGTGCATGCTTGAACTTGTAGGTGGTACCCAGCTGCACTTGGAGCGGCAGCTTCTCCCTGTTCCCGGTGAACGAACTGACCTGATACCCCAGGTTGCGCACCATGGCCGCCACCGTGATGCCCGCGCTCTTCTTGTGGAACACTCCACCCAGGTCCACGGCCCATGCGGTGGAGTTCCACGTATCGAGGTTACTGGCGATGAACTTCACATTGGCACCCACGCTGAACAGGCTGTCCACAGGGATCCCTCCGCCCACTTGCACGACGTATTCCCCAGCACGGAATTCCCCCAGTTCATTGCCGCTCTCGTCGGTGCGGATGAAGGAGCCGTAATCCACATACTGGACGCTTCCGGCGAAGGTGGCATCAAGACTGTCGAAATGGTGGGCATAGCCGGCGTACCCGATACTGATCCCATCGAGATAGGGCAGGTAGCTGAGGGCCACTTGGCGGCCCATGCCGGCATTGAGCAGGGCCGGGTTGAAAATGCCCAGGTTGATGTCATTATCGTATACCGCGATGTAGTTGCCACCCAAGGCCGAAGCGCGTGCGGAATTGGGGATATCGAGTATCCTGAACGATGCGTTGCCCCCCGGTTGGGCGAAGACCGCGGGCGCCATGAGCGCGAAACAGAGCGAGGGTAACGAACGGAGCATGCTGGTTGGGAACGAAGATAGGCCGTGGGTATTGTTGTCGCGCATCCACCGCATCATCATCCCTTGCGCCATAGCAAGGAAGCGTCACCGTAACTGAGGAAGCGGTAATCGCCAGCCAAGGCGTGGTCGTAGACACGGCGCCAATCGGGGCCGATGAATGCTGCAACGAGCAACAGCAACGTACTGTTCGGCTGGTGGAAATTGGTGACCAGTGCGTCCGTGGTACGCACACGATAGCCCGGGGCGATCAGAAGGCGGGTGCTGCCCACGAGCCGCTCCTTGTTGCCGGAACGAAGCTGGCCGACCACCGCGTCCAAGGCTCTATCCACGGTGGGCAGGGGCCGGCCTTCGTGGGCGTAGGGCTCCCACTGATCGATAGCAAGTTCGAGCGTGGCACGGCCTTGTAGGACCATCACCCCGTGCCAATAGATGCTTTCCAAAGTGCGCAAGGCCGTGGTTCCGATGGCCACGATGGGTGCCTTGCCACACTGCGCGCGAAGCTGTTCCAGTGCGGCAAGCGGCACACGGACCTGTTCGCTGTGCATGGCGTGGTCGGCCATGCGCTCGCTTTTCACCGGCAGGAAGGTACCAGCCCCCACATGCAGCGTAAGCGCAGTGGTGCCGATGCCCGCCGTACCCAGCGCATCGAGCACGGTGGGCGAGAAGTGCAGGCTGGCCGTAGGTGCGGCCACCGACCCGCTGTGCTGAGCGAAGACCGTATTGTAGCGCTCCTTGTCGGCCTCGGCATCGGGCCGCTTCATGTAGGGAGGCAGTGGCACATGCCCGATGCGTTCCAGCACTTCGGCAAACGTGAGCTCGGCGGGGGTCCACCGGAACTCCACCACGCCTGGGGAACTGCGTTCGGCATGCAGGCACACTCCGCCGGCTTCCCCGGTCAAACGTTCCCCTTGCCTCCAGCGCTTGGAGTTGCCCACCGTAACATTCCACGCCGCGGTTCCGCATTCCAGGAAAGCCTGTTCAACAGGACGGCCATCGGCAGGCTCCAGGCAGAACACTTCGATGCGCGCTCCGGTGGGGTACTGGAACAGAAGCCTGGCATTCACCACCCGCGTATCGTTCAGGACCAGCAGCGAACCGGACGGAAGCAACGCAGGCAGGTCGCGAAAGGCATGGTCGGAGACGGCACCATCGCGGTACACCAGCAACTTACTGGCATCCCGTTCCAACAGGGGCTGTTGCGCGATCCGTGCCTCGGGCAGGTCGTACGTGAAATCCGCTACGTAAATGTCCCGTGGATCCATGGCGCGTAGGTGCAGGTCCAGAACACGACCTGCGTGAACGGGTCGAACTTAGGCCACCTTCAACGCATTCGCCACTTTCTCCTTGAGCAAGGCGTGCTGCACCACCTCGATCATTTCGGTGACATAGGTGAAGCGCATGCCCTTGGTGTAGCGCACATCGATGTCCTCGATGTCCTTGCGGTTATCGGCACTGAGGATGATCTCCTTGATGCCCGCACGTTTGGCCGCGAGGATCTTCTCCTTGATGCCACCCACGGGCAGTACGCGACCGCGTAGGGTGATCTCGCCCGTCATGGCCACGAACTTGCGCACCTTCTGTTGGGTGAAGGCGCTGGCCATGCTGGTGAGCATGGTGATGCCCGCACTTGGTCCATCCTTGGGGGTGGCACCTTCGGGCACGTGCACGTGTACGTTCCAGCGCTTGAAGACCTCGCCATCGATACCGATCATATCGCTATGGGCTTTCAGGTATTCCAGTGCGATGATGGCGCTCTCCTTCATCACATCACCCAGGTTACCGGTGAGCGTGAGCTTGCCTTCGCCTTTGGTGATGCTGGTCTCGATGAAGAGGATGTCGCCCCCGGTGGGTGTCCATGCCAGACCAGTGACCACACCGGCCACATCATTGCCTTGGTACTTGTCGCGGGCATGGCTGGGGCCGTAGATCCTCACCAGGTCCTCGGTCGTGATGGTGACGCTGTACTTCTCCTTCAGTGCGATCTGCTTGGCCCTGTAACGCACCAGTTTGGAAATGCGCTTTTCCAGCGAACGCACTCCGCTCTCATCGGTATACTGCTCGATGATCGCTTCCAGCAGGCCCGGGCCGAGCTTGAGCTGCTTGGGTTTGATGCCGTTCTCCTTGAACTGCTTGGGAAGCAGGTGGCGGATGGCGATCTGCAATTTCTCCTCTTGCGTGTAGCCGTTCACCTCGATGATCTCCATGCGATCGCGCAGTGCGGGATGGATGGAGCCCAAGCTGTTCGCTGTAGCAACGAACATCACGCGGCTGAGGTCGTACTCGACCTCCACATAGTTATCGTGGAAGGCGTTGTTCTGCTCGGGATCCAGCACTTCCAACAAGGCGCTGGCGGGGTCGCCTTGTGCGCTGCGCGCCACCTTGTCGATCTCGTCCAATACGAAGAGCGGGTTGCTGGTACCGGCCTTCTTCAGGCTCTGCATCAGCCTGCCCGGCATGGCACCGATGTAGGTCTTGCGGTGCCCGCGTATCTCGGCCTCGTCGTGCAGGCCACCCAGGCTCATGCGCACGTATTTGCGACCCAGCGCTTCGGCCATGCTCTTGCCCAAGCTGGTCTTACCCACGCCGGGGGGGCCATAGAGGCAGATGATCGGGGCCTTCATATCGCCCTTCAGCTTCAGCACGGCCAAGTGTTCGATGATGCGCTCCTTCACCTTCTCCAGGCCGAAGTGGTCGCGATCCAGGATCTTCTGTGCGTTCTTGAGATCGAAGTGATCGTCGCTGTATTCGCCCCAAGGCAGTTCCAGCAGCAGCTGTACGTAATTGTGCTGCACGCTGAACTCCGCACCGGCGGGATTCATGCGCTGCAATTTTCCCAGTTCCTTGTCGAAGACCTCGGCCACTTTCTTGGTCCACTTCTTCTTGGTGGCCTGCAGACGCATCTCCTCGATCTCCTGTTCGATGGGGTTGCCGCCCAGTTCATCCTGGATGGTCTTCATCTGCTGGTGCAGGAAGTACTCGCGTTGCTGGCGATCCACCTCGAAGCGTACCTTGCTCTGGATCTCGTTCTTCATCTGCAGCAACTGCAGTTCCTTCGTGAGGTGCGCCAGCAGCATGTTCGCCCGCTCGCGCAGATCCGCCACCTCCAACATCTTCTGCTTTTCGGCCACCTCCGCGTTCATGTTGCTGCTGATGAAATTCACCAGGAACGAAGGAGAATCGATGTTCTTGAGGGCGAATTGCGCCTCGGTGGGGATGTGCGGACTTTGCTTGATGATCTCCAAGGCCATGTCCTTCAAGGAACTCACCAAGGCCTGGAAGGACTTGTCGTCCTTGGCAGGGCGGATCTCTTCGAACTCCTTGACACGTGCCGTGAAATAGGGTTCGGACTTCACCATCTCCAGCACTTCGAAGCGCTTCTTGCCTTGGATGATGGCCGTGGTGCTGCCGTCGGGCATGCGCAACATGCGGATGATGGTCGCTATGGTGCCCACCTTGTTGAGGTCCTCGGCGCGTGGTTCCTCGATCTGGCCGTCCATCTGGCTCACCACACCCAGCGACTTGGTTCCGCGGTAGACATCCTGGATCAGGCGGATGCTGCGATCGCGGCCTACGGTGATGGGGATCACCACGCCCGGAAAGAGGACGGTGTTGCGCAGTGGAAGAATGGGCAACTCAGGAGGGGTCACCTCCGCGTTCATCTGCTCCTCGTCCTCGGCCGTGATCAAGGGGATCAATTCGGTCTCGTTCTCAAGGGCATCGGAACTGAAAAGGCTGTCAGTATGGAGAAGGTCGTTCATCGACGGTAGGGCCAGATTGTCAGTACAAAGTTACCAAGTGCCGTGGGGCCTTGCGGGAAGGCTTGATACACAAGCGGTGGCGCTGCACAGGTCAAGCTTCATGCCGGGCCGCGGAAGGGTGACAGATGGGCACACCCGACAGACAGCACACCTGCCGCGGGAGAACGGGAAGCAGGAAGAATGCAACCGGTCGAAGGTCCGTGGCAAGGGTCGTTCAACCGATGCGGCGTTGTTCTTCATTGAAGACGTGTTCCAACACCGCTTCGTCCACGGCCGTAAGCGGCACATTGCGACGCTCCATGACACGGCGGGCTGTGATGATGGCCTTGTTGAACTCGTACACCGCAGAGCCCTGGACCCCGCCCCACGCGAACCCATGGATATGCTTGGGCGGGAAGCCACTCCCGAACACATTGGCCGCAGGCCCGACCACCGTACCCGTATTGAACATGGTATTGATGCCGCTCTTGGCATGATCGCCCATGATCAGCCCACAGAACAAGAGCCCTGTATCCACCATTGCATGCGCCGCATAGCTGAAGACCTGCACATTGCCATAGGTGTTCTTCAGGTTGCTCGTGTTGGTATCGGCCCCCAGGTTGCACCATTCGCCCAACACGCTGTTGCCCAGGAAGCCATCGTGGCCCTTGTTGCTGAACCCAGCGATCACACTGTTGTTCACCTCACCGCCCACCCTGGACCCCGGCCCCACGACCGTGGGACCATAGATCTTGGCACCCATCTTCAGTTGGGCGTGATCGCCCAGTGTGAAGGGGCCACGAACGAGGCAACCTTCCATCACCTCGGCATCCTTCCCGATGTAGATGGGACCGTTCAAGGTGTTCAGCACGGACGCTTCCACCACGGCTCCCTCTTCCAGGAAGATCTGGTTCGGATCGCCGACCACTGTGTTGTACGCGCTCAACGGCTGCGATCGACGCCCTTCGGTAAGCAGTGCAAAGTCGTGTGCAATGGCCTTGCCCGCATGCAGGAACAAGTGCCACGGCCGTTCGTAGCGGATCACCTCACCGCCGAACGGGACGGCCTTGAGATGGGCCGGAGCGGCACGCCAATCGGTGATGGACGGTGCCGCTCCACCTTCCAAGCGGAAGGCCAATGATCGACCCTCCTGGACCAGCACCTGACCGGGGATAAGCTCAAGCACTGCCGCCACCAGTTCGTCCGTCGGGAACAGGCCACCATCCACTTCATACATGGGACCTTCCTTGGGCATCGGGAAGGCTTGAGCGAGATAGGCTTCGGTACGGTACCCCACACCCAGGCCACTGCGCACGTACCAGCCCTCGGAGAGGCGCAGGATACCAGGGCGAATGTGTCCTACAGGACGTGTGGACGTAAGTGGCAACAAATGGCTGTGCAGCCCAGCGTCGTTCAGGATGATGGCCATGGGTGGGTGGATCGCGGTACGGATCGTGGTCGGACGAAGGTACCCTTGCACCCGGCAGCGGCAAAACCTTCCGGGGCCGGGCTAGAACGTCTCGTTCAGGAACACCATGAACTGGCTGGACAGATTGCCGTTCACAGCGGCTGCCAGCAGCACCGAGACAAAGAGGCCGATGAGCGCATAGCCCACGTCCTTGCCGATGATGCGGAGGGCCTTCAGCTTGTGGGTCTTACCGCGCTTCAGGCGCGCCAGGTTGATCGCGATCTCACGCCCCCCGATGACCCCGAGGAACACCCACGTGGTGCTCATCGGCACAGTGCTGATGAAGAGCTTGTAGATGAGCAGGATCACATAGGTGAGGTCGATGAGGGTGGCTGCGCGCACATCACTGATGCGCACCTTCTCGCTCACGATCTTCTGGATCTTATCGCCACGCAGGTAGAACAGTACACCAAGGCCCAGGAAGATCGTACCGGCGAAGATGATGAACTCCAGAAGACTCTGCTGGCGCGGCAGGAACACGGCCACGTTGGCCCCGTCCTGCATGACCCACACCGCCCAAAGCAGCCCGCTCACGATCCACTGGACCACGGTCCAGGAAGGGTGCATGATGCGCTGCTTGAAGTAGGTGCGTATCAGGTTGTAGGCTCCGTACCACACCACGAACGAAAGCACGAAGGCCAGGCCATACCCCGTGAGGCTCTTCCCGATCATGGAGGTGATGCCCGAGGAGTCGGCCGTGAACACACTGAGCATGAGGAATGTGGTGGACACCGGCATCCGCATGCGCGTCATGATCAACAATACCAGCGGGGCTATGATCTGGAAGAAGCTGAAGTGCTCCGGATGCGGGTACTTGGTCACCCCTTCGGCATTGAGCAACCTGCGGTAGGTGACATCACCGTCGAAGTAGACCCAGCTGAAAATGATGACGGCCAGGAAGATGCCTCCGGTAAAGAGCCAAAGCACCCACCACTTCTTGTCCTTGTTGCTTTCGATGAAGGTGCCCAGCGACTGGATGCTGTCATTGGCGACCGTGGCGTACGCTGCGAAGAAGAAGCCCACCCACATGGCTGCCCTTCCATAACCCACCATGATACCGGACACCAGCACGCCCACCAGCACGATGAGCAGGAACGTGCGTTCCTGGACCAGGAAATCGAGCACGTTGAGGTACGGACGTGTGCGGTTGGGACGCTTGAGCTTGGTGACCTTCTCCTTGGTCGCAGTTGATCCCGGCTGCATCTGGCTGTGGTACTGCGCTTCCGTGGGGTGATCTCGTTGCGTGTGTGCCGCTTTCGTGGAAAGCGCGCCAAAGGTATCCGTGCCCGTTCCACGCGAAGGTGCAACCACCAAGCTTAACACAGGCTTAACATACCGCGGAACACTGCGCAACGCGGGCTAACTTGCCCCCATGGTCTACGCATTCAATGGGTACACGCCTGTGGTACACCGCACCGCCTTCGTTCACCCACAGGCTGCGGTGACCGGCAATGTGATCATCGGCAAGCACGTGTACATCGGACCCGGTGCAGCCATCCGCGGCGACTGGGGCGAGATCATCATTGCGGACGGCTGTAATGTGCAGGAGAACTGCACCATCCACATGTTCCCCGGCGTAACGGTGCGTTTGGAAGAGGGCGCACACATCGGCCATGGGGCCATCATCCATGGAGCCCACGTGGGCCGCAACTGCTTGGTGGGCATGAACGCTGTGCTCATGGACAACGTCGTGCTGGGTGATGAATGCGTGGTGGGTGCCCTGGCCTTCCTGCCGGCGGACAGCGTGTGGGACCCTCGCAAAGTGATCGTGGGCAACCCGGCACGCGCGGTGAAGGACGTGAGCGATGAGATGCTGGCGTGGAAGACCGAAGGCACCAAACTCTACCAAGGCTTGCCGACCGAATTGCACGCCACCTTGACCGCGTGTGAGCCTTTGCGCGAAGTGCCCAAGGATCGCGCACCCATCACCGTGCGATACGAGACCTGGGGCAAGGTGAAGAAACAGTAGGCCCCGAACCTGCTCTCCACGCCATCCCATCACACAGCAACGCCCCCTGCGGTCCACAGCCTCGATGTATCGCGGACTCCTGGTTTCCAAGGAATTGCAAGGGGTAATGGAAGTGGGCTGTGCAACATCGTACCGACCGGTCCCGGACCGGTCCTCTTCGGCGCCGGACTTCGGATGCCGTCGATGCGGATCGGTCGCGAACGGTCTGCGCCTACCCGCAGCTTAGGGCTCGTGCAGTACGTGAATACCCGGGTTGCATGCACCGGTCCCGAACGGATCGTTCCGGCCCTGTGATCGGCATTGGAAGCATGCAAGTGCCACCTTGTTCAGGAGGATAACTGCGTGGCGATTGGGCGGACCGCAGCCCTCCAGGCCTTGCCCAGGAGCCGAGCAGCCTTGTGGCTGCCGAAACTTTGGGCGGTCGTACTGCGTTCCAGCGCCCAGCATGAACGAGCACACCATGGTAGAAGAACGCGATGTGGACCACATCCTCCTGGTCGATGACGAGGACGATTGCAATTTCGTTACGAAGTTGGTGTTGAAGAAAGCCGGGTATACTGGCCGCATAACGTGCTATACCGTGGCGGAAGAGGCCTTGGAGCACATGCGCAGCAAACAGGACATGCCCGACCTGATGTTCGTTGACATCAACATGCCCCGCGTGAACGGCTTCCAATTCCTGGAGATCTGCGAAACGGAGGAACTCCTTCCGAACGGCCTCACCAGTGTGGTCATGTTCTCCAGCAGCAACCGACCGGCCGACCTTGAGCGGGCTTTGTCCTTCCGCTCGGTACAAGGCTACGTGGAAAAGGCACTTTCGGTGGAGAGCTTCGAACGTGTATTGAACGATCACCGCCAGGGTCAGCAGGCCTGAACCGAGCAAGCCCACCCAAGGGAATGAAAAAGATCATCATCATCGAGGACGAGACCATCATCTCGTTCAGTTACCGTTTGCAGTTGGAGCGCATGGGGTTCGAGGTCCTCGGTACCGCGCGCAGCACGGAGGAGGCCGAGGAGTTGCTCCGCAACGAACGACCGGACCTCATCATCATGGACATCTATTTGAAGGGTGAAAAGAACGGGTTGGAACTGGCCCAGGAACTGCACGCCACGGACCCTATTCCCATTCTCTTCCTCACGGCCTCCACCAAGCCCGAGGTGGTATCCGCGATCCAAGACCTGAAAGGCTGCAACTACCTGCCCAAGCCCATCAACTCGGACAGTTTGGAGGATGTCCTCCAGCGTTTTGCACGGGGCACCGTTTGAGCGTGATGGATCGCCAGGACCTACAGGCCACGCCAGGGCAGGCCGATCGCTTGCACCACTTCGCGCACGACCTGCGCAACCGCTTGGCCGGCATGCAACAGGTGCTGCGCATGCTTACAGCTCCGGACCCCACCATGGATGCTGCCGAGCTCCTGGAATTCGCTGAGCAGCAATACTTCAAGGCCATGCGCCTTACCGAGGAATTGCTGGACGACCTTGAGGTCGAACGTGGAACGCGAAAGCTGTCCACGGAACCCTTGGACCTCATCGCTGCGCTGCGCTCGGCCATCGACCTCCTGGACCACCGCTTCTCCAAGAAAAAGCAGCGTGTGGAGCTTGAGGGCATTCCGAGCTGCATGGTCATGGCCGAACCCAGGCATCTGGACCAGTTGCTGAGCGCTCTGCTCTCGAACGCAAGCAAATTCAGTCCCGCTGGAAGCGTGATACGTGTTGTACTCACCAGTGAAGGAGGCCGGGTGCATGCGGACGTGATCGATAGCGGCGTAGGGCTCGATGCCAAGGACCTTGCATCGGTCTTCCAGCGCTACGCCATACTGAGCAGCCGCAGTACGGCCGGTGAAGACCAGGGCCGCAGCACGCTTTCGCGCGCAAAACAGTGGGCCCAAGCCATGGGTGGCCAGCTTACTGCGAAAAGCCCGGGTGCAGGTGCGGGATGTACCTTCCGGATCACGCTCTCCCACCCCTGACACCCTCCCCTAGTCAGGTTCCACCACGGCCGTGATGTTGCGCGCCACGCGCTGGCCTTTGTTGTTCATGGCCACGTTGAACTCCACCTCATCGTTCACGCGCAGGTCATCGAAGGTCATGTCCTGCAGGTCCTCGTGCCGGAAGAAGAGGTTGTTGTCCGGGTAGCGGATGAAGCCATAGCCGGTCATCAGGCTCATCACGGTACTGCGGTGCCGGTCCTCGTCCACCAGCACCGGGTTCGCCCGTTCTGCTGCTTCGGCCTCGGTCTCCCGGAGTGTTTCGCGCATCACGAAGATGTCGCGCACAACCTCATCGCCGCTCTCCAAACCCTCATCGATGAGGTCGTGCATGGGCATGGGATAGCTCACCTCGTTCCACAGATCCGTGCTGGTGCGTGTGGTCTGCGTTTCGCCACTTTCCTGGTCCACGAATTCGAAATCCCAGCCGAGGAGCATGGTCTTACAGCCCAAGGCATGCAGTTTGCGGACGAGGGGCACATGATCACCGTCCGAGGCCACCAAAGCAACAATGTCGTAGCGTTTGAGCATGCACAGCTCATAGGTCTCCAAGGCCATCAACACATCCACTCCCTTCTCGCGCTTGCGCCCTTGCAGGTCCTTCACCGGGAGGTAGTGGGTCTGCACGCCGTTGTACATCAGCACATCGTCGAACACCCGATCGTAGTAGAGCTGATTGGGCTTCTCGTTGGCCTCACGTGCCGTGAAGCGACCGCGGAAGAAGTGCGCATCGATGATGTGGCACAGGTTGGGTTTGGTCCCTTCCCGTTCGGCCACCATGTGCTTCACAAAATCGTGAAGGCCTCCGATGTGGATCCTTCTGCGGTGCTCGTGGACGTAGTTGTAGTAGTTGCTGACGTGGGTGAAATAGCTCCCATCATAGAATACGCCCACTTTCAGGGC
>CAYQMC010000053.1:0-17571 GCA_964418285.1 uncultured Chryseobacterium sp. | reverse complement strand
GATCTCAAGGATGTGTTCTTCAACCTCTTCGGTGGCGCAGTGACCATGGCTGGCGGATACGAGACCAGCGACCCCAAGGCACCCGGCATCGACTTCACCTACACCGTGAAGGATTTGGACATCGAGCAGACCGTTACCTATGTGGACATGGTGCAGAAGATGGCACCCATCGCGAAGACCGCCAAGGGCAGGTTCAGCACGACCCTTGGCATGCAGGCGAAATTGGACGAGCGCATGGAAGTGGACATGAACAGCTTGACCGGCCGGGGAACCTTGAGCACCACGAACGTGCGCATCGAAGGCTTCCAGCCCTTGGTGGATATCGCACGGGCCTTGAAGATCAAGGAGGTCGAGAGCACCACATTGCAAGATGTGAGCTTCACCTATCGCTTCGAGGATGGCAAGATGATCACCGACGAATTCCCTGTTCAGATCGACCGCATCAAGGCTCGTGTGGGTGGTAGCACGGCTTTTGCCGACCACGCCATCGACTACGATATGCAGGCGAAGATCCCTACGGCCATGTTCGGCAATGCGGCAGCCCAAACAGCTGGTAGCCTGCTCGGCGAGGCCGATCGCTTCCTCGGCGCCAACATGCAGGTGCCCGCAGACCTGGATGCCACGATCAAGATCACCGGTACCATCGACAAGCCTGTCGTGAAACCGGTCTTCGCCGGTGGTAGCAGCAATTTGAGGGAGACCGTGGAGGAGGTGGTGAAGGAGGAAGTGAACGAGCAGATCGGCAAGGCCAAGGAAGAGGCGATCGCCAAGGCGCGTGAAGAAGCTGCGAAATTGGTGGCCGAGGCCCAGAAGCAGGCCGATCGGATCAAGGCCGATGCCCGTCGCGAAGCTGCGAGTGCCAAGGCCCAGGCGTACAAAGCCGCGGATGACGAGCTCGCGAAGATCACCAACCCGCTCGCCAAGGCGGCCGCCAAGTTGGCCACCGATAAGGCCAAGCAGGAAGCCGATCGAAAGGAAAAGCAGTTCGTGGCGGAAGCCGACAAGCGTGCCGATGGCATCGTGGAAGCTGCGCGCAAACAGGGCGACGACATGATCCGCAGGGCGGAGGAAACGGACACTACTGTCAAGTAATGATGAGCTACGGGAGGAAGGGACGTTCCAAGTGCGCACCTGTAGCGTCGACCCATTGGGTCGACCTGCGGTTGCGTTGCATATGGACAGTGTGCGCCGCAGTGTTGTTGTCTATTTCCACGTATTCCCAGGATGACCCCGGCCCCTGCGACCCACCCACGGATAAGAAGGTGGTGAAGCTTCTGGAGGATGCGGCCAAAGCCAAGGACAGTGCGGTCCGGCACCAAAAATTGAAAGCCAGCCTGGAACTCGACGGGGAATGCGGCGAATGCCTGTTCCAGCTGGGCCTTTCGGCCTACCGCATTGGGCGCGAAAGTGGCAAGGGCTATGCCGCAGCCCAGCGTTACTTCGACCAGCTGCAGGCCAAGTGTCCCGGGTACCACAGTGATGTGCCCTACCACTTGGGTGCGATCCACTATGGCAACGGGGATTTCGCCTCGGCAGCCAAGGATTTCGAGGCCTTTCGAACATTCCCGACCGAGGATCCCAAGCGCATCGGCAAGTCCTATGACAAGCAATACAAGGATGTGGAAGAGCTGATGCCCGAGCTGCAGTTCTACGTGGACTTCTACAAGAACACGGCGGAGTTGGATCCCAGGGCATTACCCCGGGTGAGCACTCCGGCCGATGAATACCTGCCGATGCTATCACCGGACAACGAGCTGCTCTTCTTCACCCGGGTGAGCAAGGTGAAGGCCAAGGGTGATATCGTTACCCGTGACGTGGAAGAGCTGACCGAGGCCCGACGCAAGAGTACCAAGACGGACTTCGATCCTGGGCGTGCCCTGCCCGAGCCCTTCAACCTGGGTGATAGCTATGGCGGGGTCAGTATAAGCGTGAACAACAAGGAGATGTTCGTTACGGTGTGCACCCCACCGGATGAGCGTGGTTACCGCAATTGCGATCTGTTCAGCACCCACTACGACGCCAAGTTCGACATGGACCGCGGGGGAGAAACGTGGGAGTGGACCCGACTGCAGGAGTTGGGGACGAACGTCAACTCGCTCGATGGGTGGGAGAGCCAACCAAGCCTGAGCGCCGATGGTCGCACCATGTATTTCGCCGCACAGCGTGAGAACACGGACGGTATGGACATCCTGCAAAGCACGCGTGATGCATCCGGCAAATGGTCCAAAGCAGTTCCGGTCAAAGGCATCAACACCATGGGCGATGAGAAGGCGCCCTTCATGCACAGTGACAGCCGTACGCTCTACTTCGCTGCGCGACAGAACAGTGCGGGCGAAGGACACCGTGGGGTGGGTGGTTACGACATCTTCTACAGCCGTATGAACGATGATGGCACCTGGGGTAGGCCCAAGAACATCGGCCACCCGATCAATACGGACCAGGACGAACATGGGCTTATCGTGAGCGCGGATGGCCGCACCGCCTACTTCGCCAGTGGTCGATACAAGGGTGTCGGAGGCTTGGACATTTACGGCTTCGACCTTCCCAAGGAAGCGCGGCCGGATGATATCCTGGTCCTGAAGGGCGAGGTGCGCGACGAGAATGGAGAGGTGGTGAAGAACGCCACTGTGGAGGTGAAGTACATGGACACGCGCCGGAGCGAGACCATCGAAGTGGACAAGGTGGATGGCAGCTATGCCACGGTGCTGCGGCTGAAGGCCGGGGACGATGTGGTGGTCACCGTGAAGAAGCCCGATCATGTCTTTGATTCACGCAGCTTCAGCGCAGAGGATACCCTGCGCGGAGGCAGTGCGACCGTGGACATGACCGTTCAGAAGATCGCTGTTGGCCGTAGCTATCGTGTCAATGATATCAAGTACTCCACCAACTCGGCCAGCATTGCCAAGAGCAGCGAATACATCCTGGACGAATTGATAACCTTCCTGAAGGAGAACCCCACGGTGAAGATCCGCATCGAAGGACACACCGATAACGTGGGCCGCTTGGAGGACAACATGAGCTTGAGCAACGATCGGGCTTTCACGGTGATGGAGTACCTCCAGAGCAAGGGCGTGAAAGCTTCACGCTTGAGCTTCAAAGGCATGGGGCCTACCAAGCCCATGGCCACCAACGATACCCCGGAAGGTCGTGCGGAGAACCGCCGGACCGAATTTGTGATCATCGGTCGGTGAGTATCCTCGAACAAGGATGTGGACCGAACGACACGCCGACAAGTTTACTTTGTATCCATGTCCAGCGCAGAGCATAAGTGGTCCGTTGCCGTGTTGGCGCTGTTCAATCTGAGCGTTGCATCCGCGCAGTTGGGCAAAGGCGGGGCTCCGATCGCATGGTCCATGGAGCTGTCGCAGGAGGCGGTGGTCTGGTATGCGACGGCGCCCGATGCCGTTCCTGGATCCGACCAGTTCCTGGGCAACGAAGCGGAAATACGCTTCGGGGTGCAGGTGCCGATCGCCATCGATGTGGTGGAGCAGGGCACGCAGCTCGTGCTGCCGGATGGTTCAAGCTTGTACAGGGTGGGCATCAACAGCCCGGGGGCGGTGGTCATGAGCCTGCAGTTCGGAGCGTGGGAACTTCCCGAGGGAGCGACGGTCTTCATCTACGATAGCAGGCGCACCAAGCAGATCGGAGCGCTGGATCGCAGCAACCGTTCACCGATGGGGGACATGGCGACGGCGATCCTTCCCGGTGATTCGCTCGTCGTGGAGTACCATGTTCCACAAGGGGGGCAACCGGGTCTGTTGCGTGTGGCCTCCCTGACCCATGGCTTCCGCGACCCCCTTTCCATGGCCTTCACTTCCGATACCCGGGATTATGATCCTGGGTACCAGAGCGCCGCCTGCCATATCAACATCAGTTGTCCTGAAGCAAGTGCGTGGCAGCGTGAGAAAAGAGCCGTGGTCATGTTCCTACGCCCCGACGGCAACGGGTGTACCGGCACCCTGATCAATAACACGGCCGAGCCGGGTAGGCCCTACTTCTATGCTGCCAACCACTGCTTCCAACCGAACACAAGCCAGTGGGTCTTCTATTTCAACTACGAAGCACCAGATTGTGTGGGTAGTGTAGGGGCAACGGACCAGACGTTGACGGGAGCGACAGCACGTGCATCCGAGTACTACTCCGATTTTGCATTGGTGGAGCTGTTCACCGCACCTCCGGCACCCTTCCAGCCCTACTATGCCGGTTGGGACCGCACGGGCAACGTGCCCCAAGCCGGCACCGTGATCCACCACCCGCTTTACGACGTCAAGAAATTCACGCATGACAATGCTCCGGCAGGGTCTTACTTCGATCCGGAGGGCATACCCTTGTGGCGGAACTTCTGGGACCAAGGCATTGTGGAGGCCGTGAGCAGTGGCGCTGCATTGTGGGACCAGAACAAACGGATCGTGGGGCACATGACCGAAGGCGCCCAGGACTGCACCAATGCTGCTACGGTCAGCACTGGTTGTGCAAAGTTCAGTGCCGGATGGGATGGCCCCAACCCCAATGCGCGCAAGCAGGATTGGTTGGATCCTGCCAATTCGACGATGGTCCTGGACGGTTTCGAGCCCTTTGCTGCCTCCTCCGTGCTGGTGAGGCCAAGGGTATTCCTGGGTGGACCGTACGATGCCGGATCGGATCGTATGAGCGATGCGTTGCGCAATGCAGGACTGCTGCCCTTGAACGAACCGTACACGGCGCTGGGATACCAGCATGTGGGCGGTGGTGGGGAAGGTACCGTGGCTCCGGTGTTGGCGATCACAGGTGTGAACGCCATCGTCGATTGGGTGGTGGTGGAGTTGCGCAGTGCCTCCGTGCCGAGCCAGGTGTTGGCCACGCGCAGTGCCTTGCTGCAGCGGGACGGCGATGTGGTGGATGTGGATGGTACCTCAGCGGTCGTATTCCCTGTTGCGTCCGGCAACTACCATGTGGCAGTGCACCATAGGAACCATCTGGGCATCATGTCGGCCTCGCCGGTTGCCGTTTCCGGCACATCCGTTACCGTGGATCTTTCCAATGGAGGCGTGCCCCTTTTCGGAGGGACGGCGGCCACACAGCAAGTAGGCTCGCGAAGACTGTTGTTCGCCGGTGATGTGAATGGCAATGGTCAACTGGTCTACGCTGGTGCCGACAATGACCGGGATATCATCCTGCAGGCGGTAGGCGGTGTTCTGGCCACCAACACCATCGCGGGGTACCGCAATGAGGATGTGAACATGGACGGCATCGTGCGTTATACCGGCGGTGGCAACGATCGCGATATCATCCTTCAGAACATCGGCGGGGTGGTGCCCACGAATGTCCGGTCGGCTTTACTTCCCTGATTCTCCGGGCCCTACGGCTTCTTGCGTGGCGTTCAGCAGCACGCGCTTCCGCATCATGCGCAGGTTCAACATCTCCACCAGTACGGAGAATCCCATGGCGAAGTAGATGTAGTTCTTGTCCATGTGTCCGCCCATGCCATCGATCAGCAGGGCCACACCGATCATCACCAGGAAGGATAAGGCGAGCATCTTCACCGTGGGCCTGGCCTGAACGAAATTGCTGATGGCCCCCGCCGAAAGCATCATCACGGCCACGGCGATCATCACGGCGAGTATCATGATCACCAATTGGTTGCTCATGCCCACTGCCGTGATCACCGAATCGAGCGAGAAGACCAGGTCGATCACCAGGATCTGGAAGATGACCCCGGCCAACTTGCGGTTGCGCTTGGGACGCGAGGGGTCTTCATGGTGGCCCTGCACATTGGCGTGGATCTCCACCGTGGCCTTGTACAACAGGAACAAGCCGCCCGCCAGCAATACCACATCGCGCCCACTGAAGCCATGGTCGAACATGGTCACGAATGGTTCATCAAGCCCCATGATCCAACTGAGCGATAGCAACAGGAGCACCCGTGTGATCATGGCCAAGGCCAACCCGAGTTGCCGGGCAAGACGCTGGTCCCTGCCAGTGGACAAGCTGTTGCTGATGATGGAGATGAAGATGATGTTGTCGATGCCCAACACGATCTCCAAGGCCGTGAGGGTAAGCAGGGCGATCAGTCCCTGTACGGTAAGTAGGACCGAGAAGTCCAAGGCTGAGAAGTCCATCATGCGTTGTTTGCGGTAAGATCAAATGCTCTTCAAGGCCTGTTCCAGATCCGCGATCAGGTCGGAAGGATGCTCCACGCCGACACTGAGCCGGACCAGGTTGTCCGTGATGCCGAGTTTTATCCGCTCTTCCAGGTCCACTCCGGCGTGGGTCATGGATGCGGGATGTTCCGCCAGGGATTCGGTACTGCCCAGGCTGACGGCCAGTTTCACCAAGTGGAGAGCGTTCAACACGCGGAAAGCTTCCGCTTCGCCACCCTTCACGTTGAAGGACACCATGGCCCCGGCGGTCAGGCACTGTCTGGCGTAGATCGCCTGTTGGTCCTTTTCGGTGATCAGCCCCAGGTAGTGGACCCGTTCCACCTTGGGGTGTGCATGGAGGAATTGCGCCACCTGCTCGGCATTGCGCGCCTGGATATCCATCCGGGCCTTCAGCGTCTCCAGGCTTCTTAGCAGCAACCAACCCGTCCATGGACCGGCCATGCAACCGAGGAAGGTCCGCATGCCCTTCACGCGGGCGAGTAGTTCTTTCGACCCCAGGCAGGCACCCGCGATCACATCGCTATGGCCGCCGATGTACTTGGTGGCCGAGTAGAGCACAAGGTCCGCACCGTGTTTCAAGGGGTGCTGCCACAACGGTCCCATGTACGTGTTGTCCACCGCAAGTAACACGGGCTTCTCCGGTGTGCCGAGCGACCGTGCCAAGGCAGCACAAGCCTGGATGTCGATGAGGGTGTTGGTCGGGTTGGCCGGCGTCTCCACATAGATCATGCGTATGCGGTCGGCCTTGCCGCTTGCTTGGACCAGTTCGGCCAAACGGTCCTGCTCCCAGGGGTAGAAGCCCAACACCTCGATTCCGAAGCGCGTGAGCGTCTGTTTGATGAAATGGTCCGTACCACCGTAGACCGGATTGCTGAACAGCAGCACATCACCAGGTGAGAGGAATTCCAGCAGGCAGGTACTGATGGCGCTCATTCCGCTTTCGAAGACCGCGCATTCCTCGGCCTCGTCCCACAAGCAAAGCCGTTCTTCGAGGATCTGCAGGTCCGGATTGTTCAGTCGGCTGTAGATCAAGCCGAGTTCCTCCTTTTCGCGCTTCTCGCGGATGCCGTAGGCCACTTCGAAGAACGCCTTGCCTTCTTCGGCACTCTTGAATACGAATGTGCTTGTCTGGAAGATCGGACATTTGATCGCTCCTTCCGAAAGCTCGGGCTTGTAGCCGTGGCTCATCATCAGGCTTTCGGGGTGCAGTTTGCGCTCGGACATGGTATATCGATCTGGTTCGGACCGCAAAGCTATCCGCTTCGCAAGGGCGCCCTTTGCGGATGTGCGATCCTTATCCCGCCACGGTCCGCATCACCACGATGGTCTCGTTGCGGTTCACAGGATTCAGCCAGTGTACCGCCTTGTCCAGCAGTCCTGGTTCGGCGCGCGCCACTTCATGCAGTGGGCCCATGGCCGAGGTGGCTTTGGCGATGCGTTCATCGAGTTCCTCAAGACCGAAGAATAGGACGATATCAGGCCGGCGTTCCTGCGGATAGCGTTCCAACGCGGTCGCCAGGTCTTGTTCGGGGTCGGTCCACGGTAGCACGGTGGCGTCCCATTTTCCCCAGTAGTACAAAGGAGGCATGGGGGCTTCGCCTTCGGCGGTGTCCTCCACCACGAGCCCTTTCACGCCTTGTTCGCTGCGGAGCGCATACAGGGCCTCCACCCGGCTTCGCTTGCTGTAGCTCACGCTCAGCACCACCAGCAGCACGGTGTTCAGGACCCAGGTGAAGCCGAGCACGCCACGCCAAAGTCCGGCTCGGGCCTGCCACCAGCGGCTTGTCGCGCGCCATTGCTCCCACGCCACATGACCCAACACGAAGAAGAGGGGGATGATGGGCAGCAGGAAGCGCTCCTGCTTGTTGGGGAAGTAGGAGTGGAAGGCGAGGAAGAGCAGGACGGGCAACCAAAGCAGCAGCGGACTTGTGCGTCGGAAGAAACCGAATACCACCGCTACGCTGAAGAAGGGGATGAAAATGCCCAGCAGTAGCAGCAGGTAGTTGTACCAGGGCTGGTCGAAGTAGCTGGTGCTGTGGATGAGGTTGTAGGCGACGTATTCCGTGAGTTCGGCAAATGGGCGCCCCCACAGGAACAGGTCGATGCTGCCTTGGATGAGGAGGAGTGGAAGTGCAACACCAAGACCATAGATCAACGCGGGAGTCCAACGCCGTTGAAGCAACAGTGCGAGGCATGGACCTGCGGCGAAGAACAGCACTTGGAAACGCACGTTCACGGCAAGGCCGATCCAGATGCCGGCGATCAAGGCATCGCGCATGCCGGGCGCGGCTGCGTTCCGGACCAACTGCCAGGCCCCCAACATCAAGAAGGGGATGCAGGCCACTTCCACCAGGTTGCGCACGGCCAGGAAAGGCATGAAGTAGAACAGAGCAAGAAAGAGCCCTGTCCGCCAAGCCAACGCTGCGTCGCTGAGGTGAAGCGCGATCCGATAGCCCAAGCGCACCACCAGCAGGCTCCACAACGCATGCAGGAGGCGCACCACCACCATCATGGTCTTCGGGTCGCTGAAGCCAAGGGCCTTGAGCGCAGAGAACAGCAGGTAATGGATCCCCACATAGAAGAAGCTGTGTCCGCTGGGGCGTGGGTCGTCCCCTTGGTTCCAAGGCAGCCAGTAATTGTAGTCGAACCCGTCCACCCAACTCGCAGCCGCTTCGATGATCAGGAAGTGGTCGTCGTGCGCGAAGTAGCCGCCGCTGAAGAGGGCCGCCAGGAGACGCGGGACCAGCGCGATAAGCGTGAGCGCCGTAAGCGGCCTTTCGGCGGCCCAGCCACGTAGGTTGCTGAACATCGGGGCGAAGCTAAGACCCTGGGCACCGTACTTTCGGGGCATGCGTATCGCGATCAGCGGAGCACTATTGGTCGTCCTGCATGCTTGTGGGACCGGACCACGGGCAGGCATCGGTATGGAACTCGGTATTGATGAGCGGACGCGGGCGATCGAGCGCGGGGAAGCCATTGCTCAAGCTTCTTTCGCCGCGCTTGGCGGCCGCTTGCAGGAGGCCATTGCCGAAGGTGGGCCCGCGCATGCGGTGGACTATTGCTGGGCGGCCGCAGGACCCCTTGCGGATTCCATGGGTGTGATGCATGCAGCCCGGGTGAAGCGCACCAGCGATCGCTTGCGGTCACCGGCGAATGCACCGGATAGCCATGAGCAGCGACACTTGGACGCGGTCTTGAAGGATCTGGAGGCTGGAACTCGCCCAAGCGAATTGGAGGCCGAGGTGTACGTGTTGGGGGATAGCATCGCCTTTTACAAGCCCATCCTCATCGCATCGCCCCTATGCCTGAGCTGCCATGGGGTTGTCGGTTCGGGCCTTGACAGCAGTGCGTATGCTGTGATCCGGGAACGCTATCCCGATGACCAGGCGATCGGATACAGCGATGTTGGCCAATTCCGTGGCCTATGGAGCGTGCGATGGCCCAGGTGAAGGCTCTACCCCGCCATTGGGTGAAGGCTTGGGCCGGTACCTTGGGTGCTGCATTGTGCATCGTGCTAAGTCTGCCCGGCTTCTTCCGGTACATCGAAGGCAAGCCTGGCATCGGCATGCCGGACCCGTTCCTGGATCGTTTACCGGCCGTCGATATTTCCGTGCCGCTCTTTGTGATCCTCTATGCCGTTGTAGCAACAGCGGTGGTAGCGTTGGCCCGGCATCCGCTCGTCTTCCTGCGTGCCGCTCAGGCCTACGTCCTGCTCTTGCTGCTCCGCATGGTCACGATGGCATTGGTCACGCTGGAACCGCCACCGGGCTTGGTCGAACTGGAGGACCCCATAAGTACGCTCTTCTACCCGGAGCAGCGACCCTTCGACAAGGACCTGTTCTTCTCGGGCCATACGGCGACGGTATTCCTGCTCTACCTGGCCTTCCCGAAGGGTCTGGGGCGGCTGTTGTTGTTGCTGGCCACTGCTCTGGTGGGCATGGCCGTTCTGGTCCAACACGTCCACTGGACCGTGGATGTCCTTGCAGCACCATTCTTCGCTTGGATGGCCTGGTGGTCGGCCGGCCACACAACGGGCTGGTCCTTGGGTGTTCCTTTCCGCATCGGAGCCGAATAGTTGCGTGCGGGGTGCAGGGCCATAGCTTTGCCGACAGAACTGCTCCCATGAACATCGTTGTGCTGTCACGCGACAGCAAACTCTACTCCACCCAACGCTTGGTGGAGGCCTGCGAAAAGCGCGGGCATACCGCACGGGTGATCAACCACGTAAAGTGTGACATCCTTATCGAAAAGCGGAACCCGCAGGTGATCTACGGGGGTGAGGTTATCTCCGGTGTGGATGCCATCATCCCGCGGATAGGTGCCAGCGTCACGTTCTACGGTACGGCCGTGGTGCGCCAGTTCGAGATGATGAAGGTGTTCACCACCACCGAGAGCCAGGCCTTGGTACGAAGCCGGGACAAGTTGCGCAGCATGCAGATCCTTACACGCAGCGGTGTGGGTATCCCCAAGACGGTGTTCACCAACTACAGCAAGGATGTTGGCAGCATCGTCGAGAATGTGGGTGGTGCACCGTGCATCATCAAGTTGCTGGAAGGTACACAGGGCCTGGGTGTGGTGCTTGCGGACACAAAGAAGGCGGCCGTGGCGGTCTGTGAGGCATTCAATAGCTTGAAGGCACGGGTCATCGTGCAGGAGTTCATTCGCGAGAGCCGGGGTATCGACATCCGTGCTTTTGTGGTGGATGGCCGTGTGGTAGGCGCCATGAAGCGGACGGGCAAGGAGGGCGAATTCCGTAGCAACCTGCACCGGGGGGGGACGGCCGAACTGATCGAACTGAGCCACGAGGAGGAGGTCACGGCGATCAAGGCGGCCAAGGCCTTGGGCCTTCATGTGGCTGGCGTGGACCTGCTCCAAAGCGATCGCGGCCCACTGGTGATCGAAGTGAACTCCAGTCCCGGCCTTGAAGGGATCGAGAAGGCCACCGGCGAGGACATCGCAGGGGAGATCGTGAAGTTCATCGAGCGGAACGTTTAGCCCCCAAGGCGTCTTTCGCGCAGGCCGACGGCTGCACTGCTCAGGCTTGTTCCGCCAATTCCACCGGATCAACGATCCCGGCCAGGAATGCCAAGCACAACGCATTGAACTGCTCCGCCTGTTCGATCGTGACCACGTGACCACAGCGCGGTATCACCTCCAAGCGGACGGCATCATGAAGCTTGGCGTAGAGCTGCGCTTGGTCCAGGAAAAGGTGGTCCTGCGCTCCCATCACCACCAGATGAGGAATGTCGGAGGCGGCCGAAAAGAGGCGCTTCAAGGTCTTGTTCAAACCACGATACATGGCCGTCCACTTCCGGAATTCATCGGTGCTGAGGAAACGGGATTCACGGATGAACACGTCGCGTGACTTTTGGTGGTTCTTGCGCGGCATCATGATGGTGGCGCTAAGGCGGTAGAAGGCCGGGTAGCCGATCACCTTGGCGAGCGTGAGGCTTGCCGACGCCAGCACCTTCAACCGAGTGCTCAAGCGTACGATCGCTCCGCCGTTCACCAGCGACGATACCTGCGCCGGACGCTGTTCGCGCATGCTGAGGGCGATGACCGTTCCCAGCGACACTCCCAACAGGTGCACCCCGCCAAGCTTCAGGTGGTCCACAACCTTCCAGATCCGGTCCCCGATGTGTTCGAAGGTGTACGAAGGTTCCAGGTTGGGACGCTCGGACATGCGGCCATGGCCGGGAAGGTCCACCAGCAGCAGGTTGTAGCGCTGGCCAAGCACCGGCACTTGACGCTTCCACGTCACCGTGCTTCCCCCTGCACCGTGTATCAGGACCAGCCACTCCGCATCCGGGTGGGCGACGTGGGTCTCGTAGTGCAGCAGTTCGTTCGGGTCCATTGGGGCGTACAAAGAACCGACAATGGACGGGAAGGTTCGAGAATGCTGTGCCGAAGCGGGGATCTACTCCAACAAGAAGTCCCGCATGAACTGCACCATGGCGTAGAACTGGAAGTCCTGGTTCACCTTCTTGCGGAAGCCATGCCCTTCGTCGTTGGCCATGAGGAACCACACCGTGCCACCGTTCTGTTGGATGCGCTCCTTCATCTGTACCGCTTCGCTGGCCGGTACACGCGGGTCGTTGCCGCCTTGGATGATGAAGAGCGGCTTGGTGATCCGCTCTGAGTGGTTCAGCGGTGAGATGCTTTCCAGGAAGGCGGCCATCTTCGGGTCGCGCTCATCGCCGTACTCCACACGGCGCAGATCGCGGCGGTAGTCCTCGGTGTTCTTCAGGAATGTGTTGAAGTTGCTGATGCCCACAATGTCGATCGCGCAGCGGATGCGGTCGCTGTAGTGCACGGCCGAGGCCAGTGTCATATAGCCGCCGTAGCTGCCACCGATCACCATCACGCGGTCGGCGTCAAGGTCGGGCTGTGCAGCGATCCAGTCCAGTAGCGCGCCGATGTCCTGCACGCTCTCTTCCCGCTTCATACCGTTGTCCAGGTCCAGGAAGGTCTTGCCGAAACCATTGCTACCGCGCACATTGGGATAGATGATCGCTACACCCAGCTCGGCCAGGAAGAAGGTGTTGCGCCCTTGGAACCGGGGGCGGGACTGCCCTTCCGGTCCGCCGTGTATGCTGATCATCACGGGCCGTTTGCCGGTGAAGCGTTCTGCCGGACGGTACAGGAAGCCGGAGATCGTTCGCTTGTCGAAGCTGGGCCAGGTGATCACCTCGGGCTCCCTTAGCCCGCTCAGGTCCATGCCGCCGCTCTCGCTCTCGGTCCAGCGTATCAGCTGCCGGGTGGTGGTGTCGTATTCGTAGGCATCGCTGGAGGAATCATGCGTGGACAGCGTCAGCCCCAGCGCGCGCCCATCGGCCGTCCATTCCAGCCCACCGATCAGGCCGATGGGCAGCCCTTCCACGGATGTGTAGGTGCGCGTGGCGGTATCCAGGATGTACAGCTTGCTGGGTCCGTTCTCGTTGGTCGTGAAGGCGAGCCGACGTCCGTCGCGGCTCAGGTCGGCGCCACCCACATCCCACGGGATATCCTGTGTAAGCACCGTGAGCTTTTTCGTAACGAGGTCATAGTGGCACAGGCGGTTGAACTCACTGCCGCTGGTGCTGGTAAGGTAGATGCCCTTGCCGTCGGGCGCGAAGCAGGTGGCGCGGTAGGTGGTGCGCTCATCCTTGCGGGGTAGCACACGGGTCTTCTCACCGCTCTTCAGGTCAAGGAGGTGGATGCGGCTTTCGTTCACCGAGATGTACTCGCCGATGAGCAGTTGTGAGTCGTCGGAACTCCAATCCACAACGCCCCACCCTCCGCCCACGTTCTCCAGCACGACCTTGTCGGTGGTGGGGTCCGTGGGTTCCATCACGCGGATATCACGGTCCTTGCCGTTGCGCATGGTGCTGCCATAGGCGATGCGCTTGCCATCGCGACTCCAGCGCATGCCGCCGTTCTGCGAGCGACCGCCATCGGTGAGCAAGGTGGTCTTTCCGCTGGCCATGTCGAAGCGGTGGATCTGCCCGAATTCGTTGCCACCCTGGTCCTTTGTGAAAAGGAAGTAGCTGCCATCGGCGGGGGAATAGGTGGCACTGCCCACCGGCTCGGCGAAGAAGGTGATCTGCGAACGCACCCCACCCGGGGCCTTCACTACGTGCAGTTGGTTGCTGTTGCCGAAGCGGGTGCTGATGATCATCTCACGCTGCTGCGGATGCCAGGCCACGAAGCTGGCGCTGCGCCCTTCGCTGTAGCGTCGCACCTCCTCGCTCAGTTCTGCGGGCAATGGCGGAATGCCTTCCACCACGAGGTTTTCACCAACGGGGATGACCGCCTGTTGGGCGAGGAGCGTGAAGGAGAGGAGGAGGGTGGGGAGGAGGAGGTGACGCATGGTTCGCACGATGGGAGCGCCGAAGCTACCCATCGGGAGCGATCACTCGAAGCCCAGCTCCACATACCCCAACTCATGCGGCTTGCCAGGGGCGATGAGGAAGAGCGGCGTGCCATCCAACACGTAGATCACGCTCGCGTAGGTGTAAGCATTGCTCACCACGTCCACGCCTTCGTGGTCGCGGCTGGCCAATACCTCCTGGATCTCATCCACCCCGAACGGTTCCGTTCCTGGGCCGAAACGCCGCTCGAAGCTCGGGATGCGTTGGCAGCGGTAGAGGCCTTCCTCAACAGTGCGGCCCTGCTCATCGAGCATCTCCAGGTAACGCACGCTGTAGTCGGGGTTCGCCAGTGGGAAGTTCGTGTGGTAGGTGAACGAGGCTTCCGTGAAGGGCCGGAACTCGGCAATGGTATCGGCCGAGCACTCCAAACTGAGCACCCGCTCGGGACCACCGATCAGGTAGTTCTGCCCGGAAGCGTGGTCCACCCCGCGAACGAAGGCCAGGGCCTCCTCATGCGAACCGCGAGCCACCACGCCGCGCACGATGGCCGTTACCGGCAGACCGCCCAACGCGCTCGTCAACTGGATGAGGATGTTGCAGTTGATCGATACCCCGGATCTGTTCATACCGGTGATACCGAGGTGACCGGGGATGGTGAGCAGCATCATGTCACGCCCGCTCTCCTCTTCGCGGATGCGCATCACGGTCTGGAAACCGTGGAAGTATTCCGGAATGTCCATGTTCTGTGCCGCGATGGCCGGTCCGCTGGCATGGCGGTCCACGCCGATGGAGCTGCATTTGTGGACGCTGAAGCGCTCCACATTGAAGTAGAACTCATCGCCGAGTTGATGCATCAGGATGCTGGCTTCGTCCATGCCCGAACCTGCTGCGATGCCTTGCACTTCCTCGAGCAACTCGGGTGTCCAGCGGCGCATGGCGTCCACGTACCCGGTCCCGTTCAGGAAACGGTGGATGAACGTGTCCGCCTCAAGCCCGCTGGAGGCGGCGATGTCCTCCTTCAGCAAGGCGATCACCGCATGGATGTCATCACGCAGCAACTGCCCGTGGGTATATCCGCGCTCGTAAGGGCTGCCGTGCAGGTCGAGGTAACGCAGGCTGCCATCGGCCAGGAAAAGGAGCGCAGGATCGGGAACTGCATTGGTTTTCCTTTCCTGTGGTGCGCTGCAAGCAGCTACCAACAGGGCGACAAGGAAGAACAAAAGGGAACGGGTCATCCGCGGCAAGGTAGCCCTCACCCCAACAATTCCTTCCTGCTCACATCCACCAGGAAGCGGCCGCGCAAGAACTTCCGGCCCAGCAGAACCTGGTACTTCATGTCGCTGCGGTCGAAGAGGGTGAACTGTGCACGCACAATGTGTTGGCCAAGTCTTACGCGGGTGCTGATGAGGTAGCGGCGACTGACCTCGCCGTTGCTGCTTTTCACGCTTACCCGTTTGAAGGCCCGAAAGACCTTGGTCTTGCGCTGCCCCCCCATCTGGAATACCACGCTGAGCTGTTTGACGCCGTCCACGGTGCGTAGCTTGATCCGTTGGTAATGCAATGCGCTCCGGTAGGCTCCCGTATCGATCTTGGCAGCCACCCGCGCAATGCCCAGACCGGGCAGGGCGATGTGCTCCGTACGACCGATGGGGGTGAGGGCGCTCATGGTGGACAGGGACCAAATTAGCCGAGAACTGTCGATGCACCGATGGTCCATGCCCCAAGGCTTTCAACATCCGATGTTGAGCATGGTCATGGGCACGCCGTTTGCAATGCCGAACTTCGCCACACCTACCGAAGGGTGGGCCCAAGTCACAACCGCAAACGACATGACCCGTATCCTGACCTTGGCGCTGAGCGCCACACTGCTGTTCGCCACAAGCACCATAACCGCCACCGCCCAGGATGGGATGAGATCCTTTGGGGCCAAGATCACCTCGGATGGTGCGGTCGGCATCGAAGAAATGTTGAAGATGATGGGTGACAAGGAGAGCATGGACACCAAGCTGGAGTGCGAAGTGATCACCAGCTGCACCGTGAAAGGCTGCTGGATGGATGTGAAGATGCCCGACGGTAGCCCCATGAAGGTGCGCTTCGTGGATTACGGGTTCTTCGTACCCAAGCAAGGCCTTGAGGGCAAGCGTGCCATCATGCAGGGGACTGCCAGCCGCGAAACCTTCGATGTGGCCACCCTGCGCCACTACGCGGAGGATGCCGGCAAGAGCAAGGAGGAGATCGCGAAGATCACCGAGCCCAAGCATGTGCTCACGTTCCTTGCGGAGGGCGTGCTGATCACCGAATAGGCCATGCCGATCGGCCCATCGCACACAAGGCCTGGGGCACTGCTCCGGGCCTTGTGCGTTGTGTTGGGCTTGCTTCCGCTGTTGGCACAGGCCCAGACCCGGCACCAACTCGGCTGGGGGCGTGAAGGGGCCATTGTCGGCGCCGGCCTGGCCTTCCAAGGCATCGCCTTGTTGCAGGAACGCCGGCCCATGCCCGTATGGACCGGCGCCTTGGACCCTTCCGCAGTACCAGGCATCGACCGCATCGCACTGGGGCGATGGGAGCCGCGTGCACACCGCACCAGCAACATCCTCTTCGGCGCTGCAGTGGGACTGTCGCTAGCCGCAGGTATCCTGGCCCAGAATGGCGAGCAACCCTTGGTCCCCGTGGTCATCGTGTTGGAAAGCGGGTTGCTCGCTTCGGGTATCACCAATACGGTGAAGGAGGCGCTACGCAGACCGCGGCCCTATCTCTACGACCCTGCCATTCCTGTCGATCTGCACAGGGGGCGCGACGACCGCCATTCCTTCTGGAGCGGACACACCTCTGTGACGGCAGCGTTCACGTTCTCCACGGCCAACCTGGTGCAGCATTCCGATGCCTCGCAGGGAGTGAAGACCGCCACTTGGGTGGGAGCGGCTACGGTACCAGCTGTCATGGGTATGCTACGCGTGCGCAGCGGCCGCCATTTTCCCACAGATGTACTGGTCGGATATGCCTTTGGTGCGCTGGTAGGCTGGGCCGTTCCCTACATTCACCGCCTCAACACCGAGGGGCGCAACACCCCGTGAACCCTGCATTGCACTGGTACAAGGACCCCCGAGCCCAGCGAGCACCTGGCAACCCGACCAACGGGGGGGCGGCCATCCTGCGATCGGCCGCTGCCTCCTTGCATCAGCATGCTCCACGCCCCGACGTAACGTTCCAGAGTACACCACCACACCGGACCAAAGACCACCCATGAATACGCTCTCCAACACGTTCGCATTGGCCATCCATGGCGGGGCAGGTACCATCCCTCGCGAGACCATGACCCCGGAACGCGAGAAGGCATACCGGGACGCGCTGGAACTGGCGCTCCGCAGGGGGCACGCCATTCTTGCGGAAGGAGGAGCTGCCCTGGACGCCGTGGAAGCCGCCGTCCGTGTGCTGGAGGACAGCCCGCACTTCAACGCCGGCAAGGGGGCGGTCTTCAACGCCGACGGCCAGCACGAAATGGACGCCAGCCTGATGAACGGTGCCGACCTCACGGCCGGCGCCGTGGCCGAGGAGCGGGCCTACTGGACGATCACCGGTGA
>CAYQMC010000052.1:0-17622 GCA_964418285.1 uncultured Chryseobacterium sp. | reverse complement strand
GCCGCCTGTTGGGCAAGGCACCGCCACAGCAGCCGAACTCTGTGCGGGTGATCACACCCTTACCGTGACCGATGCCAACGGATGTGTGATCGAAGTGGCCTTCACCGTCGATGAGCCCTCTCCATTGACCCTGACTGCGACCAACTCTCCCAGCGAGTGCGGTCTATGCAACGGCACTTTGCAAGTGGTCGCTTCCGGAGGTACGTCCGGTTACCTCTACCTGTGGACCCTCGATGGAGCCATCTTTGGTACAGCGGATAGCTTGAGCGGACTCTGTGCCGGACTCTATGCCGTTGAAGTGACCGATGCCAACGGATGCCAGGCCGCACTTGCCGTTCCACTCAGCGACATCGAAGGTGAAGAGACCACTACAACCGATGGACTTACCACCTGTCCGGGAGACTGTGATGGCGTCGTCTCGGTGGACTTCCTATGCGGCGATGAACCGTGCTCGATCGCATGGTTCGATGGCACCGGGAACGATCTGGGCCAAAGCAGCGCCCAGGTGACCGACCTCTGCGCCGGAGCGTACTTCGTACAGGTCACCAACGGTACCGGCTGTATCACCATCGACACTGCATTCGTTGCCGAACCGGATCCCATCCAGCCCAATTTGAGCACCTCGCCGGTGAGCTGCTTCGGCAGTTGCGATGGTGTTGCCACCGTGGGCCCAACGGGTGGCTCGGGTACTTATGTGGATTACTTCTGGGAGCCCGGACCGATAGACGGACAGGGTACGCCTCAAGCAACAGGTCTTTGCGCTGGAACCTATACCGTCACCATCACCGATACGGACGGGTGCAGCGTTACCTCGGGTGTCCTGATCCTGGGTCCCGATCCCCTCCAGGCCACTGAGGACATCACGACCGTGGCCTGCTTCGGCGATTGCAATGGTGCAATAACGCTCGACACCCAGGGGGGCACCTTGCCCTACGGTTTTGCCTGGAGTCCTGAGCCACCCACAGGACAGGGTACCAACGCCGTTCAGGACCTCTGTCCGGGCACGTGGAGCGTGGTCGTCACCGATGGGAACGGTTGCGTGGTGGAATATAGTTACGACCTCGCCGAACCCACACCCCTCGTGCTCGATCTGACCACAACGGACAACCTCTGCTTCGGGGATTGCGATGGATCGGCGACCGTGCTGCTCAGCGGCGGAACCCCGGGCTACGCCGTCCTCTGGAGCGATGCCGACGGAAATACCGTGGCCCAGGATGTCGACCTGGTGGATGCCTTGTGCAACGGGGCCTATACCGTATCGATAACGGATGCTAACGCATGCGTGCTCGATTCCACCTTCACCATCGTTTCGCCCGATGCTATCGAAGCGGGCCTGCTGTTCACCAATGAGACCTGTTTCGGCCCTTGTGATGGAACCGCTTCGGTGTCACCGACCGGAGGCGTTGGCTCCTACACCGTTTTCTGGCAACCCGAGCCACCGCAAGGCCAGGGGACCGAGCAGGTAGTGGGCTTGTGCCCCGGCGAATGGAGCGTTACGATCTCCGATGCCCTGGGCTGCGATACGACGCTCCTCTTCACCATCCTGCCCTTCACACCCATTGAAGCCAATGCCACCGTGGTCGATGTGCTCTGTGGTGGCGAATGCAGTGGCGCCATCACCACTGCCGCAACAGGCGGGCTGGGCGGCTACATCTACACCTGGGTGCCGGAGCCGCCCAACGGTCAGGGGCCTGATGCCACCGGTCTATGCGCAGGTATCTATGACCTGACCATCACCGATGTGGCCGGTTGCGACAGTTCCTTCACGTTCACCATCGCAGAGCCGCCAGCATTGGTGGTCAGCGTGGACGATGTGACCGCGGCCAGCTGCCCTGATGCTGCCGATGGCGCCATCGCCACCACCGTGGCCGGCGGAACCGTTCCGGTTTCCATCACGTGGTCGGGACCTCCTGGCTTCACCTCCGATCAGGAGGACATCAGCAGTGTGGCTCCGGGAACCTACATCCAAACAGTGACCGATGCGAACGGATGCTCGGTCATCACCGAAGTGGTGGTGGATGCCCTGAGCACCGTGTTCGCCGATGCGGGTGTCGACCAAGAGTCATGCACCGGAACCTCCATTGTCCTCGATGGATCGGCCAGTGTGGGTGCCCTGACCTACAGCTGGTCGGACCAGGACGGCAATGTGGTGGGCAATGATCCGGTCCTTGATCTCGGTGTGCTGCCATCAGGCACGTACACCTTCACCCTGCTCGTCGCTGATGGCCCTTGCACCTCCTCCGATCAGGTGACGGTGGTCATACTGGCATTGCCCATTGCGGATGCTGGGCCCGATCGCACGATCCTCCTCGGGGAAGCGGTCACCCTTGGTGGATCGCCCTCCGGCCCTGCTGGATCCACGTTCGCCTGGCAGCCGGGTACCTTGGTGAGTGCGCCCAATGCGTCAAACCCTGTTTCCGGACCACAGGTTTCCACGTGGTACGTACTCACCGTGGTCGGCCCCGATGGCTGTGTCTCCACGGATTCGGTGCGCATCACCGTGGTGCCTGATATCGTGATCCCTACAGGTTTCACGCCCAATGGCGATGGATACAATGACACGTGGATCATCGACTTCATCGAACTCTTCCCGAACGTGGAAGTGGAGATCTATAACCGCTGGGGTGAGATGCTGTTCCAGAGCACAGGTTATCGAACGCCGTGGGACGGCCGCTACAGCGGAGGTCCTGTGCCGGTAGGCACGTACTACTACGTGGTCAAGCTCAACGATCCGGAATATCCGGATCCATACACAGGCCCCCTCACCGTGATCCGCTGATCCCATGGAGAACCTACGCCGCATACTCGTCCTTGCACTGGTCGCAGTGGCTCTTGGGCAAGCCCATGCACAGCAACTGCCCCAGCTCACGCAATACCAGTTCAACGACTACGTCTTCAATCCGGCCATCGCCGGTAGCAGGCCTTTCTTCGAACTCCGTAGCGGTCATCGCTATCAATGGGTGGGCATCCAGGATGCACCACGCACCTTCACGCTTAGTGGCACGACCCCGCTCGGTGAGAAAATGGGGGTCGGCGGTTACCTCTTCACCGATATCGTGGGGCCTACGCGCCGAACGGGTGTCCAGTTCTCTTACGCCTATCACCTTCAGTTCACCGAGGACCTCAAGCTATCACTGGGGCTGTCCGCCGGCTTGCTCCAGTTCCTGATCGACGGCTCCAAGATCACCCTGCGCGATCCCGGAGATCCAGCAATGGACGACCAATTGAGGGGCGAGCTCATGCCCGACGCCAAGTTCGCCTTCTACCTCTACCACCCAAAGTTCTGGTTCGGGGCCACAGCGCCCCAGCTGCTTCGCAATAAAGTCCAGTTCTTCGATGAACGCAACGAAGTGCTGAGCCGCATGGAGGACCATTATTATGTCACCGGTGGTTACAGGATCGGCCTGGGCGAGAACTGGAAACTGGAACCTTCGTTCCTCTTGAAATACGTGGATCCGGTACCCCCTAAACTCGATATCACGGCCACGATACGCTACAAGGAGAGCGTGTGGGTGGGCGCGTCCTACCGCACGAACGATGCGTATGCCGCTATGGTTGGTATTTGGCTGAAAGAGACCTTCCAGTTCGGGTATTCCTACGACATCATCACCTCCAATTTGCGGAATTACAGCACCGGTTCGCATGAGGTGATGCTGGCCCTCACGTTCGGCAAACAGGAACGGGCGGCGACCGGAACTGCGGGAGCTCCATAAAAGAGTACCACAGCTAGGCACGGGACTTCGGTGACAAGGACGGGTCTGTCCGGGCACCGATCCATCGATCCAGACCGCGGTGTGGTCGAAATACGGCCCTTTACCGAGCGATACATTGACAGGCACCCCCCTTAAGGGTGTAACTTGCGCGCCCTTCTGCTGTAACCACGCGGGATAGTGACCGGGAATGAAGTGTTTGTTCGAACCGCTGCGGTATGGTGTGCGCGTGTGCGCCTTGATACTGGCTACCTCGATGGTCGGTGGCTCCTTGTTCGCCCAGGAGTTCAACGCTCAGGACGCTACCACGTATTCCACCTGTAGCGGAACGTTCCACGATAGCGGGGGCTCAGCGCTACCCTATGGCAATGGCGAAACCTTGGTCACAACGCTCTGCCCAACAGGGGGGCCGGCCTCGGGTCCTTCCACATCCGTTCTTTTTTCGGAATGGCAGTTGGCAGCGGGTCCTGGTGATACGCTCAAGATCTTCGAAGGGGTCACCGCAGTGGGTATCCCCATCCTGGTGGCAGGAGCTTCCGATGTTCTTGTAGGACAATCCTTCACGTCCACCGGTATATCGGGGTGTCTTACCTTCCAATGGCAAAGCAACGCCAGTGGTACAGCTGCAGGTTGGACGGCCCTGATCACCACCGGCCCTGATGCGGGTCTGGATGGCTCCTTATCGGTGTGCTCTTCGGATGATCCCCAGTCACTTTTCGATAGCCTCGGCGGTACGCCCGATATCGGTGGTGCATGGGAGGACCCCAATGGTGATCCGCATCCGGGACTCTATGACCCGGCCGGTGATCCCGCAGGAGAGTACATCTATACGGTTCAAGGAGATGCTCCATGTCCTGCGGTTTCCGCAAGTGTCGTCGTGTCACGTACCGTGGCGCGCGATGCGGGTTCCAGTGCATCCATAACCGTTTGTGGCAGTGGACTGCCGTTCTTGATGCGGAGCAGGTTGGGGGGCACGCCTGAACCCGGGGGAACCTGGCAGGGGCCGTTGGGGCAGCCCCATCCAGCGAGCTTCGATCCTGGTTCGGATCCAGCGGGTACATACACATACACGCTTGTGGGTGTCGCACCCTGCCCCGATGCCAGCGCTTCCCTCGATATTGCTGTGCAAGCAGCTCCGTCAGCAGGCTTGGATGCCAGCATCGCATTCTGCGATACGGACGATCCGCAAGACCTGTTCGACGTGTTGGCCGGTGTTCCACAGGCCGGGGGGAGTTGGGAAGGACCGGATGGACCGCATTCAGGTTCGTTCGACCCTGGACAAGACACGCCGGGGGATTATGTCTACACGGTGGCCGGTGTTCCTCCCTGTGCGGCCGTGAGTGCTACGGTAAGCGTAACGGTCAACGTCCAACCTGATGCCGGCAATTCCGCGACCACGGTAGTTTGTGATAACGATGGGGCGTTCCTCTTGTTCGGGTTGCTTGGTGGCGATCCTGATGCTGGCGGTGCTTGGACGGGCCCTGGCGGCAACCCGGTTGCGGGCACCTACACGCCTGGCTCGAGCGCCCCGGGTACCTACACCTACACCTTGCTGGGGACGCCCCCTTGTGTCCTGGCCTCGGCCACGGTGCAGGTCTCGGAGGTTGTTGCGCCGGACGCAGGCAACAGTGCCACCATCACGCTGTGCAGCGATGAACCGGCGTTCGACCTGGTGGACAGGCTCGGCGGTGATCCCGATGGAGGAGGAAGCTGGGTGGGCCCCGATGGGCCGCACGGAGGCACCTTCGACCCGGCAAACGACACACCGGGAGCTTACGTGTACACCGTGGCCGGGGTCGCACCATGCGGCAATGCTACGGCCACCCTCACGATCATCGTGCGGCAAGCACCCGACGCAGGTGGTAATGCCAGCATAACCGTGTGCAGTACCGACGGAAGCATGTCGCTTTTCGACGAGTTGGGCGGTGATCCCGATGCTGGCGGAGCGTGGACCGGGCCCGATGCCTTGCCGAGTCCGGGGACCTTCATACCTGGTACCAGCGCAGTAGGCGTCTACACCTACACGGTCACTGGTCTTTCGCCTTGTGCCCCTGCGAGCGCAACCGTTACGGTATCCCAGAACGAAGCTCCCGATGCCGGGGTCAACGCGTCGCTGTCGTTGTGCTCCATCGATGCTCCGGTAGCGCTCGTCGATGAATTGGGCGGATCTCCCGATGATGGTGGAACATGGGCTGGACCGGACGGGCCCCATGGCGATCTCTTTACACCTGGGCTGGATGCCACGGGTTCGTATATCTACACCGTGCCTGGCGTGGCACCCTGCGTCGCTGCAAGTGCCGTCGTCAACGTGTCCGTGACACAGGCCCCGAATGCAGGTGTGGATGGCGACACAACGGTATGTAGCAATTTCGCATTCTTTGACCTTATAGACCTCTTGGGAGGAGCTCCGGACCTGACCGGTACATGGACGGACCCGGACGGTAACACCCATAGTGGACTGTTCACACCCGGCACGGATGATCCCGGCATATACCGGTATCTGGTTCCTGGACAGGCTCCATGTGAGGACGATGAAGCGGAAGTGACCGTGCAGGTCGTTGAGGCTCCCGATCCGGGCATCAATGGTAGCATTACGCTGTGCAGCGATACGACCCCGGTGGACCTGTTCGCCTTGCTGGGTGGCACCCCGGAGGCCGGAGGGACGTGGGTACAACCCGGAGGAGGTTCCCACTCGGGTATCTATCAACCTGGCACACAGCCTGGAGGTACGTTCACATATACGCTGGAGGGTATCGCCCCCTGTGCTGCAAGTAGCTCGGCGGTGCAGGTGACCCGGGTCATCGCCCCCAATGCAGGTGCCAACAGTAGCATTACGGTATGCAGCACCAACGTTGCTTTCCAGTTGCTTTCGGTCGTTGGCGGCGATCCCAACGGGAACGGTAGCTGGCTCGATCCGGTGGCTGCGCCATTTCCGGGTCTGTTCACACCAGGCACATCCTCCCCGGGTACTTACACCTACGTTGTACCAGGCAATGCACCTTGTGCGAACGATACCGCACAGGTATCTGTGGTGGTGAACACCGCGCCCAATGCGGGAAACAATGCAAGCATTACCGTTTGCAGCGCTGATGATGCCTTCGATCTGGTGGATGCCCTTGGAGGAACCCCCGATGGCTTGGGAACCTGGACAGCCCCGGATAATTCGCCTTCTGATGGGGTGTACACGCCGGGGTCATCCTTAAGCGGTGGCTATACGTATCTGGTGCCTGGGGTAACGCCTTGCCTGAGTGCTTCTGCCGTCCTTGTGGTGAACGAGAACCGCCAACCGGTGGCCGGCACTTCAGCAAGCTTTGAGCGCTGTTCCACCGACGGTTCCGTGGACCTGTTCACGATCCTGGATGGTACTCCCGATCCCGGTGGATCATGGAGCGGGCCATCCGGACCATCGTCCGGGATCTTTCTCCCCGGATCCAGTCCTGAAGGAGAGTACGTATATTCCATTTCCGCCGTGGCCCCCTGTGTGGATGCTTCTGCCACAGTGACCGCAACAGTGAACACAGCGCCCGATGCGGGGGGTTCAGGTGGCCTTTCGGTCTGTTCCGACCAGTCTGTGGTCGACCTCTTCGACGGATTGGGAGGGACACCGGATGCGAACGGTACCTGGAGCGACGACGATGGTACCGGACAGCAAAGTGGTCAGTTCGTCAATCTCATCGGGCTCCCTGCCGGCGACTACGATTTCACGTACACTGTGCCTGGCATCGGCCAGTGCGGCGATGCCTCGGCCACTGTAACGGTGAACATCGTGGGGCTGCTGGATGCCGGTACCAACGGATCCATCAGCGTTTGCCGGTCCAACGCCCAGTTCGACCTGTTCACTGGACTTGGTGGAGCACCGCAGCCCGGTGGTCAATGGCTGGATCTCGACGCTACCGGGGCCATCACCAACCAGTTCTTCAATGCATCCCAGGTGGCCCCTGGCACCTATCAGTTCCGCTATCGCCTTACGGGTACCGTATCCTGCGCTTCGGATTCCGCGACCACTACGGTCACAGTTGTGGCTGCCCCCAATGCAGGTTCCAACAATACCATCAACGTTTGCGGGATACCCCCCTCGACGAGCTTGTTCTCAGCACTTGGAGGCAACCCAAGTCCCGGTGGCGTTTGGACTTTCAATGGGGATCAGTTCTCCGGTGTCTATGACCCGGTGGTGAACAGCAGCGGTGGGTACATCTACACGGTCGCCGGCACCGCACCCTGCACCAGCGCCAGTGCGACGATCACTGTGAACGAAGTACCACCACCCAATGCGGGTACTTCCGCTACCAGAACGGTTTGTTCGAACGATGGTGCGTTCAACATGACCAACCAGCTCGGTGGATCCCCGCAACCAGGGAACTGGTCCTTTAATGGGCAACCACACGGTAGCACTTTCGTACCTGGCTTGGATGATCCCGGTATCTACGTCTATACCGTTGGTGGGCAGTCTCCATGCAACGCAGCGCAAAGCACGCTTACGATTACACAGTTGCCTGCGCCCAATGCCGGAAACAATGCTTCCACCACGATCTGCAGCGATACCGCCCCGGTCGTTCTCTTCGACCTGCTTGGTGCGGCCGCACAGGCAGGGGGCTCCTGGGTTGGGCCGGCCGGCGCGACCAACGGGGTATATATCCCAGGTACGAATGCCCCGGGCGATTACTTCTACACGGTCACCGCTCAGACACCGTGCCTTGCTGATGTGGCCGTGGTATCGGTCTTCGAGAATGCTGCACCCGACGCAGGGATCAACAATGCTATAGCCCTTTGTTCCGGTGGTCCGAACGTGAACCTGATCACGGCGCTGGGTGGGTCGCCGGATCCAACAGGTACATGGACCGGCCCTGCACCGGGTAACCCACCCTTCAGCGGGGTATTCGTTCCAGGTACCACGCCCGCGGGAGTCTATACCTATACGGTTACCGGGGCTCCGCCGTGCAGCACAGTGAGTTCCACGGTGAACGTGACCATTTCGGCGCAACCCAGCGCTGGATGTAGCAACGCCATCACCATATGCAGCAATGCTGCAGCATTCGGAATGGTGGACAGACTGTTGTGCCAGCCTGACCTTGGCGGAGTTTGGAGAGGACCAGCGCCAAGCACTGCGCAAGTGCCTGGTTTCTTCATCCCTGGTCAGACCCCCCCTGGCCTCTATACCTATACGGTTCAAGGCACAGCACCATGCACACCGGTTTCCACCACGCTCAACATCTCCGTGAATCCTGCTGCCAACGCGGGGAATGACGCGAACCTGTCCGTTTGCAGCAACAATGGAGCGAGCAATCTTTTCGACCTCCTGGGGCCAGCCGCCCAAGTGGGAGGAACGTGGACCAACCCCGATAATGAGGTCCATTCCGGCACCTTCCTCCCCGGTGTTGACCAGGCTGGCACATACCGCTACACGGTCAATGGGCTGAGTCCTTGCTCCAGTGACTTTGCACTTGTTACCGTGGTTGTGAACCAAGCTGCCCAAGCGGGGTGCAATGGCCTGCGTGTCATATGCAGCAGTTCGGACCCATTCACACTATTCAGTGTATTGGGTTGTTCACCCAGCTCAGGTGGAGGATGGTCCGACCCCTCGGGCGCGCCCAGTTCGGGCATCTATCTGCCCGGCGAATCCCAGCCTGGTGTGTACACCTACACAGTTGGAGGTCAAGGGGCCTGCGCTGACGTGTCGGCACAGGTCACCATCATCGAGAACCAGGCCCCCGATGCGGGGCAGAATGGATTTGTATCGGTGTGTAGCGACCAGGCTATTGTGAACCTGTTCAATAACCTTGGCGGAAGCCCGAACACGGGCGGCACCTGGACCGCCCCGGACGGCTCTGTATCCAGTGGGAACTTCGTTCCAGGTACTTCGTTACCCGGTGTATACACCTATCGTTTGCAAGCGCTCGCTCCCTGCGTCGCCGATTCCGCCACCATTACCGTTTCCCAGAACACCGCACCCTCGGCCGGCTTCAGTTCGGTGGCCTTCGTATGTTCCGATACCCTTCCCTTCCCGCTCATCGATCTGTTGGCCGGCACCCCCGATCTGAATGGGAGTTGGTCGTTCGGTGGTGTGGGACGAAGCCCCGTGTTCAACCCGGCAGTGGATGGCACCGGTACATACGTGTACACGGTGAATGGCATTCCGCCTTGTTCCAATGCGCTGGCCCAAGTGCAGATAACACGGATCAACGCACCACAAGCCGGTATCGGAGGGAATCTTGCGGTTTGTATCGATGACCCCGGTATTTCCCTCTTCCAAGGCCTTTCGGGAAGCTTCTCCACGGGAGGAACATGGACGGATGATGATGGTACCGGACAGCTCTCCGGGGCAGTGCTCGATGGCACCGGGCTTCCTCCCGGCAGCTATGCTTTCACTTACACAGTGTCGGGGGCAAGCCCCTGCGGAGCGGCATTCGCAACGGTCATCGTAAGCATCACAGAAGCGCTCGACGCAGGTTCCGATGCTACGGTCACGGTATGCGAAAGCGAGATCATCGAACTGTTCCCTTTGCTGGGGGCAAGCGCACTCTCCGGTGGTGTGTGGCAGGATGTGGATGGAAGCAGCGCGCTGCTGTCCGCGGGGGTCTTCAATGCCAACCTGGTGGACGGCGGTACGACTTGGCAGCTGCGCTATGTTCTGGGTGGCTCGGACCAATGCCCGGGCGATACGGCCTTGGTGACCGTCAGTGTGTTGGACGGACCCTATGCAGGATGCGACGGATCACTGACCTTGTGCAGTGATTCGCCCCCGGTATCCATGGCCACCGTGCTGGATTGTGGGCCTGACAACACAGGGTCTTGGATCGATCCCACGGGTATGGCACATGGCGCGCTCTTCGATCCCGATTTGGATGTGCCCGGGGTATACCGTTACGTTGTGGCTGGTGTGGGCGCTTGCCCGGCAGATACCGCACAGGTCTCTGTACAGGTGACCCAGGCCGTGAACGCCGGTACCTCGACCTCCGTGTCCATTTGTTCCACGGATCCGGCTTCGAGCCTCTTCCCTTTGTTGGGTCCGAATGCTCAGACGGGTGGTCAATGGACCTACAATAACGTACCCCATTCGGACATCTACAACCCTGCGGTGGATGCTCCGGGTGCTTACATCTATACTGTGCAGGCTTCATCGCCTTGTACGAATGGTACTGCAACAGTGCTCGTCTCCGAGCCGCAAGCGCCTGTGGCCGGTTCCAATGCGGTCATCGAGGTTTGCACCTCCGAGCCACCCTTCAACATGCGTCTAAGCTTGGGTGGTGGTGGTGTCGCACAGGATGGTGGCACCTGGGTCGGCCCACAAGGCCCTCATGGCCCGATATTCGACCCGGAAGTGGACCCTCCAGGGAACTACGTCTACACAGTGCTTGGAGTGGCTCCCTGTGTGGATGCTTCGGCCACCCTGGCGATCGCGGTGTTCGAAGAAGTGAATGCCGGCCAGAACAATACCGTGGCAGCCTGTGTCGCCCAGACCGAACTGGACCTGTTCGAAGCCTTGGGCCCCTTGGCACAGCCAGGGGGGACTTGGACCGACGTATCATCGTCCAATGCCATCACGGGTGATGTGTTCGACCCTTCTGAAGCCGGATTGGGGCAATGGATCTTCCGGTACAATATCCCATCCAATGGACCCTGTGCAGGAGCATCCAGCCTGGTGACCGTGAACGTGGGGCTCGGCTCCAGCGCGGGAAGGGATACCAGCGTGGCAGTTTGCGGTGCCGATGAGGCCTACGTCTTGTTCGATGCGCTGGCTGGCGATCCCACACCCGGCGGATCGTGGAACGATCTGCTGGGGACAGGAGCCTTGTCGCCGGAAGGCCTCCTGAATGTCAACCAGCTCGAGCCGGGCTCTTCCGCCCAATTCGGCTATACGGTGGTCGATGCATCCTGCGGTACCGTCAGCGCGATCGTTACGGTGGATGTCAGCGCCTTCCCGGACCCCGGAGTCGACTCCGAACTGGTGTTGTGTGTTACGGACCCTCCAGCGGATCTCTTTGAACAATTGCAGGGTACACCGGCTATTTCGGGCAACTGGACCGGGCCACAAGGAGCGTCCCACGGAAGCAGCTTCATGCCTGGAACCGATGCTCCAGGGGCATACCGATACACGGTCCAAGGCGATGGGGTCTGTCCGGACTCCAGTGCGGTCGTGCTCGTGGTGGTCGATCTACCTCCTGATGCCGGGGCAGATGGTGCGACACTACTTTGCGACACGCTTGCGGCTTTCGACCTACGAGGAGCCCTCGGAGGATCCCCGCAGGACGGGGGAACCTGGTCCAGTACGACGTGGCCCAATGCCATTTCCAACGATGGAGCGATCAGCACCTCCCAAATTCCCGCAGGAACCTATTCCTTCGTGTACACGGTCAGCAATGCAGGGTGCGGTTCGGCCTCTGCACAACTTGATGTAGAACTTGTCGGAAGCATCGATGTGCTCGATGTGCAGAGCCTCTGCAACGAAGAGGACCGTACCTACACCGTCTCGTTCTTGATCGAGGATGGTGATCCCGGTTCTTATTCCGTTTCCGGGGTGGAGGGGGCCATCACCTCCGTTGCACCATACGTATACACCAGTTCTCCGTTGTTCACGAGCGAGGGTTTCGAAGTCTTCGTCAGTGATGGATTCGCATGCACACTTGTGCGGGTGATCGAGCAAAGTCCATGCGCCTTCGATTCCGAGGTCTTCGTTCCGGAGTCCTTCTCTCCCAATGATGATGGCATCAACGATGCATTCGTCATTCCCGGTGTAGAGGGCTTCCCCGGGAACAGTATCGTCATCTTCAACCGTTGGGGAGCGACCATGTTCGAAGCCAACGGCTACGACAACCAGAGTATGGTTTGGGATGGTTCATCCAGCGATGGGTCATACTCCGGCATCGCACCCGCCGGCACGTACTACTATGTGCTTGACCTTGGCACCGGCAGTACTCCGCTCACCGGCTACATCTACCTCAACCGGTGAACATGCTACGCAATAAGACCTTCCGGAGCGTGCTATTCGCGGTAGCACTGGCGGGAGCCTGCGGCTCGCAGGCTCAGCAGGACCCCCTGTACAGCCAGTACATGTTCAACACGCTGGCCTTCAACCCGGCCTATGCCGGCAGTGCCGATGTATTCACCGTCATGGCCCTCAGCAGGCATCAGTGGGTGGGGTTCGATGGCGCCCCCAGCACACAGACGTTCCTGGCCCATTCCCCGCTGAAAGGAGAGAGCATGGCACTGGGTTTGACCGCCATCACCGACAAGGCGGGACCCCTCCGCCAGACCGGGGCGCAACTGGATTACGCCTACCGCATTCGCGTTTCGGAGGATTCCCGGTTGGCCTTTGGCTTGAAAGGTGGGTTCAACATCCTACAAGCGGATATCGCATCCTTGTCGACAGTACAGGAGAGCGACCCGGCCAATGTGAACATCCAAGGCCAGTTGCTGCCCAATTTCGGTTTCGGGTTGTTCTGGCATAGCGAGCGATACTACGCCGGGTTCTCCATACCCAAATTGCTGCAGAACGAGATCGAAGCAGGCAACGCATCGGACCTTGTGGCTGCCACGGAAGCGCGGCACTGGTACCTCATGGGCGGGTACGTCTTCGACCTGGACCGCGACATCAAGTTCAAGCCGTCGTTCCTGGTGCGTAGGGTGGAAGGTGCCCCGGTGTCCGTGGACGTGAACGCCACCTTCCTGCTCCGCGATCGCATCTGGTTCGGAGCCATGTATCGGGTGGCCAACTCCTTTGGAGTACTGGGCCAGTACCAAGTGAACGATCAGTTCCGCGTGGGCTACGCGTTCGATCTGACCACCACTCGTTTGGGGGCGTACAACGCCGGTACGCACGAGATCATGTTGAACTACGACCTGCGCTTCATGAAGGGCAAGACCATTTCACCGCGCTATTTCTGATGGCGATACGGCCACATATCCTCCTGGTCCTGATCCTCATGTTGACGGTCCAGACCGGTTTTGCACAAAGTGGGCGTGCCAATGCCCACGTGCGGGAGGGGGATAGGTATTTCCAGCAGATGGCCTATGCCCGGGCCGTGGATTCATACACTGCAGCAGCCGAAATGGGTGCTGTGAACGAGCACGTTACCAAGCGTCTGGCCGAAAGCCACATGCGCTTGGGCAATACCGTGGAAGCTGAGCGATGGTATGCCGTGGTGGTGAAATTCCTGAACCGCGAACCACGTGATCTGTACAATTACGCAGAAGCGCTGAAGAGCAACGAGCGCTATGAGGAATCCGAGGAGTGGATGGACCGCTATCTCGCCACCTTGGGGTCCCAAGAGGGGGCGTCCCAGAGCAACATTACCGGCTTTGCGCGTAAGTACTCCCAGAACAAGCAACGGTTCACGGTGAAGCCTGTGGCTATCAACTCCCCGGTGTCCGACTTCGGAGCTGCGTGGCTGGGTCGCGACAAGGTGCTGTTCGCGTCTTCGCGGAACCCCAGCTTCGCCATCGAACGGAAGGCGGCCATGAACGACCAACCCTTTCTTGATCTTTTCGTGGCCGATGTGCTCCCAAGTGGCGATCTGGCCGATCCACACCCCTTGCAAGGCCAGGTGAACACCAAGTACCACGAAGGACCTGCAACAGCCAGTGCCGATGGTGATGTGATCTGGTTCACGCGCAACAGTTTTTTCCAAGGGCGCTCCCATCGTAGTCGGCAAGGTATCAGCCGGTTGGCGATCTACCGGGCCACGGCCGACGGTGATGGGGCTTTTGGGGACGTGGAACAATTCCTGTACAACAACAGCGAGGTTTCCATTGCCCACCCCAGCTTGTCCTTGGATGGACAAAAGCTCTACTTCGTCAGCGACATGCCGGGTGGGTTTGGAGGTACCGACATCTACATGTGTCGCATGCAGGATGGAAAATGGGGAGAACCGGAGAATCTGGGTCCATCCATTAATACGGCATTGAACGAGATCTTCCCTTTCATCGCTGCCGACGGTGTTCTGTATTTGTCGTCCAACGGCCACCCTGGCTTGGGAGGAATGGACATTTTTGCGGCCAAACCGGCCGGATCGAAGGGATTTTCGACACCGCTCAATGTAGGTGCACCGGTCAACAGTTCTCGTGATGATATCGCCTTTATCATCGATCCTACATCCACGCGCGGGTATTTCACCAGCAATCGACCAGGAGGGTCGGGCGATGACGATATCTATTCCTTTGTCATGCACGAACCGCTGGAAGAGGAGTTCCTGGTCTCCGGCGCCGTGATCGACGACGAGTACGACATTCCTGTCATGGCCGCCGAGGTTTATCTCTACACCGCTGATGGGACTTTGTTGGATACGGCCTATACGGACAGCCGTGGAGAGTTCGCATTCCCTGTGGAGCAGGACAAGGCCTATCGTCTGGTGGCCCGCCTGAAAGGACGATATGATGGCGAAAGCTTCTTCAGCACCGAACGGGTCGAACAGCAGCAGATCATCACAAGGGACGTGCACCTCGTCGCTGATGCCGGCATTTTCATGCAAGGGGCCGTGCGCTACAAGGATAGACTAGGGTTCATCGAAGGGATGACCGTAAGCGTGGTGAACCTCAGTAGCTTTTTCTCGGAAAGCAAGCTCACGGACCAGGGTGGCGGCTTCCTGTTCCGCTTGCAGAACAATGAGGAATTCGAAGTCCTCTTCGAGAAACCGGGGTTCTTCAGCCAAAGTATCCAGGTTTCCACCATCGGGGTTCGTCAAGGGATCATCGATCTGAACGCTGTTCGCGATCTGGAATTCGAAGCGGTCCAGGTCGGCACCCCGATCCCCTTGCGCCACGTGCGCTGGGCCGGAACTTCAAGTGCCTTGGACAAGATGGCCAAGCTTGAACTGGATGGCTTGGTCGAGCGTCTTATGGTGAATCCCGATGTGCGCATCGAAGTCGGGGTCCATTCGGATGCCCGCAGCGAACCAACGGAAGCCTTGAGGACCACGCAGAAGCAGGCCGATGCTATTGTCGCCTATTTGGTGGACAAGGGTATTCCCAAGGACCGCCTGAAAGCACAGGGATACGGCACCACAGCTCCCTTGAACCACTGTGTTCCGGGCGTGGTCTGCTCCGAGGAGGAGCACGCCGTGAACCGCCGTACCGAGTACACGGTCACCGGCTTGGCGGAGTGAAGAGGTCTTCGGGCAGGGCCGCCATGCGGTAACCCTTTTGTGCGAAATGTTCCAGAACCAAAGGAAGTGTGTGGCGAAGCCGCTCCGCCGCCTTGAGGCTGTCGTGGAACACGACGATGGATCCGGGCACGCTATGCTCAACGACATTTCGCACGCAGGTCGCGCCGTCCAGCCGCGTGTCGAAATCCGCGCTCAAAACGTCCCACATCACGATGGTGAATCGTTTGCGTAGCGCCCGCACCTGCTGCCTGGTGATGCGGCCGTACGGCGGTCGGAAAAGTCGGCTACCGGTCAGGCGTTGGCAGTGCAGTGCATTGCGCAGGTAGCTGAATCGCCCCGTATTCCAACCATTCGGATGATCGTAGGTATGGTTGCCCACAGAATGGCCCTCCCTGCGGATGCGGTCCAACGAGCCAGGATATTGTTCCACATTCTTACCGATGCAGAAGAACGTGGCCTTGGCCCCGTATTCGCCCAGGGTGTCCAGCACCCATGGTGTCACCTCGGGCACTGGGCCGTCATCGAAGGTCAGGTACACCGTCGCATCGCTGGCCGGCATGTTCCAAAGAAGCTCCTTCATCAAGGGCTTCACAAGGGCAGGTGTGCGCGCCAGGTACATCACTTTGTGCTCCGGAGGAGCATCCAAGAAGCCTTTAGAATCGCATTCGGGTCGTCCTTCTGCTTTCCATTTCCAATTCCTGGAGCTTGCCCTGGTAGGCTTCCTCCATGCGTGCGAACCGTTCGCGCAAGGCCTCGCCAAGTTCGGTCTCGTTCCGTGCAGAAGTGGTCGCTAGACGACCCATGACGGCATGGCTGATGGCCATCTCGTTCTCCACCTGGCCCGCGAACCGGGGCTCCAAGCTGATGTAGTAGGTCAGGTTCTCTTCCATGATGGTGAAGAGACGATCGGCCAAATGGTCGCCTTTTTCGATGTCGCCGATGGCATAGTACGCTTCCACCGTGGGTAGTAGGATCCGGTCGAAGGGAACATTCCGTTCCGGCATCTTCTCCAGCGAAATGTCCAAGATGGTGCGTGCCATGTCCTCACGCCCTTCTTCGATCAGCGCTTCGGCAAGACTGCTGAGCTGCAACCGGAGGTTTGTCGTCATGCGGAGGGTGTTCTCGTCCAGATACACGCCACGCTCACTGTCCATGTTGCCCCACAGGAATTTGTTGGTCACATTGTCGTACATCAGGTCCGTGGCGACACGCCCTTGCAGGTTGGGGTTCTGGTTCGGCGTGAACACCGGCACCAAACGGTAGGTGAGGCCTTCCAACTGGAAGTGGTCCTGCAGGTTGATGTAGCTGTCGGGGCCGGTCGTAACGGCGAAGTAGATGGGGCGCTTCCAGTCGTTGTTCGCCAACAGGTCCAGTACCATCAGGTGGTTCTTCAACAGCACCTGGCGGCGTATCTGCCAGCGCAATTCGGGACTCCAGTCGGCAGTATCCTTCAATGTGAGCGTGCCATTGCCGAAGACCGTTGCACTGTCCGCCATGATCTTGAAGCGGTCGGTGGGGAACCAGGCATCCTTCACGCCGCGTTGGAAGATCTGTTGCATGTTGCGGTCGTTCGAGGCGAAGGCCATCATCTCCTTCAGGTCCCTGTATGTCTCACGATCGTTCTGGGGCAGCAAGGCCACCACATCCCGTGTGCCCTGTCGGTACTTCTCGGGTTCCATGGCGAAAGGCACGGGGTCGCTTTCATAGGCCTTGCGGCGCATCTGGTCGATGTACCAGTCGGTGTTCAGCAGGCTCAGGTTCACCACCCGGATGTCCGTTCGTATACCTTCGACCTCCTGCGCATACCAGAGTGG
>CAYQMC010000051.1:0-17769 GCA_964418285.1 uncultured Chryseobacterium sp. | reverse complement strand
CCTACTTTCAACACACCAGTGCAATCCTGTGCCACACAAGCACAAGCCACCTACCCCGCATCCCCGTAGCTTCGCGCCCCATGGCATCCCCCACCATCGATGTGAAGAACCGCCGCGCGGGCTACGAGTACCACTTGTTGGACACGTACACCTGCGGCATGGTGCTCATGGGCAGCGAGATCAAGAGCATACGGGCCGGTGGGGCCAGCATAAGCGAGGGCTACTGCGCCTTTGTGGGCAATGAGCTGATGCTGCGCAACGTGCAGATAAACCCCTACGGCACCAACATCCACTTCGTACACGAACCCAAGCGCGACCGCAAGCTGCTGCTGAACAAGCGCGAGCTGGAGAAGCTGAAGCGCAAGCTGAAGGATGCGGGCATGACCATCATACCCACCCGCCTGTACATCGCCACCAATGGCTTCGCGAAGGTGGAGATCGCCCTGGCCAAGGGCAAGAAGACCTTCGACAAGCGCGAGAGCCTGAAGGCCAAGGACGTGCAGCGCGATATGGACCGCATGGGCTGAGCGGCATGGAGTGGCGCACACGCATAGGCCGCTGGGGCGCTGCCCCCCTACCCGGCGAAACGTGGATGCGCTGGACGTTCATGGCACTGCTCGCCTTGGCGGCTTTGCTGCGCTTCTGGCGGCTGTGGGACATGCCCTACATGCACGATGAGCTGAGCGCCCTGGTGCGGCTGTACCCCTCCTTGTGGGACACCATACGCACCGGCGTGGCCCAGCAGGACACGCACCCGCCCGGCGTGCAGGTATTCGAGTGGCTGTGGATGCGCCTCTTGGGCACCAGCGAATTCGCCGTGAAGCTGCCCTTTGTGCTCATGGGCCTGGGTGCCCTGATGCTGCTGTACCGCACCGCTATGGCCTGGACCAGCGCCACCACGGCACTGTTGGTAACCGCCTTGTTGGCCACCCTACAATATAGCGTGCTCTACGGCCAACTCGCGCGGCCCTATGCGGCAGGGCTGTTCACCACCGCCCTCTTCACCGACCAGCTTACACGCTGGCTGGCGCGGCCGCAGCGCAGGCACCTGCTGTGGATGGGCGTGGCGGCCATGCTGAGCGCCTACACGCACCACTTCGCGCTGCTTTTGGTGGGCCTTATGGGCCTGAGCGGGCTGCTGCTGGCCGCACCCGCGCAACGCCGCCCCTACTTGATCATGGCGGCCCTGGTACTGCTGGGCTACCTGCCCAACGTACCCATCTTCCTGGCCCAACTGGAACAGGGCGGCCTGGATGCCTGGCTGGCCCCCCCGAACCGCTGGTGGCTGCTGGACCACGCCCGGTGGGTGCTGCACTACAGCTGGTCGCTGGCGGCACCGGTGCTGGCCTTGGTCCTTTGGGCACTGCTGCGCATGGCCGCTGCACGCAGCTACGCCCAACGGAGCACCCTGCTACCCGCCCTGCCGCTGCTGCTATTCTGGGGCGTGGCGCCCATGGTCATCGGACTTGCCTATTCGGTGTGGCGTGCGCCTGTGGTGCAACATTCGGTGCTGCTCTTCTCCTTTCCTTACCTGCTGATGGCGCTGTTGCTTGGCCTGGGCGAACTGGGCCGAACGCGCACAGTGGTGCTGAGCGCCACGCTCACTGTGCTGGCAACGGCAACCCTGGTGGGCACCCGCCAGCACTACAGCCTGCTCTACAACAGCAAGTACGAACACATGCTGCGCACGGGCATGGATGTTCTGGCCACCTTCGGTCCACAGCGCGCGGCCGTGCTGCTCGATGCGCCGAAGGACCAGCTGGACTTCTATTTCGCCCACTGGAACCTGGCGCCGGAGCGTCTTCCGCACACCCGCCTGCGCGATCCCGGCTTTTCGCCAGGCGCCTTGGACAGCCTGCTGGGCAACATGCAGCAGGACGTGGTGGTGTACGGCGAAAGCAACGGCGCCCCCAGGGAGCAGTTGGCGCGCATACAGCTGCGCTACCCCCAAGTGGTGGAGCGCGTGGACCTGGCCGAAGGGCAGGTGTGGGTGCTGAGCAGCGCCCGCGAAAACAGCCCGGCCGAGGACCGCATCTACCTGGCAGGGGCCTGCCCCACCTGCACACCCGAGTCGGGCTGGGACATCCACCAGGACCTGCCGCTGCGGGTGGTTGGTGCGAACGAACAGCAATGCTGGGACTTTACGGGCCGCGAATTCGGTACGGCGGTGCGCATGGGTTTGGATACCCTTGCCACCGCCAGCCAGGACCAGGTGGAGATACGCGCCCGTTTGTTCGTGCCCGCCGAAGCCCGCAACGTGGCCCTGGTGGTGGAATTGAAACATGCGGACAGCACCCTGTTCTACCGCACCGCCGAGCTGGACGACCTGCGTTGGAGCGCAATGCCCCAGCTCGTCACCCTCATTGTTGCCACCCGCCCCGGCGATGCCCACCTGCGCGGCCAGAGCCTGGAGTTGATGAGCTACCTGCACAACCGCGACAAGAACGGCGTATGCCTGCTCGGCATGGACGTGCTGCTACGCCCCGCAAACCCCGTGGTGTACGGCATCACCGGGCCCATCGAGGGGGTATGGGTGCACCGGCCGCAGTGAAGGGTGGCAAGATCCCGGGATCATGATGCTTGGTATGCGTGCATACGACCCATGTCGGAGAACGCATGCCAAGACATCCGCGTCGCACCGGATCCAATTCCCAAAAACAGAAAAGGCCGCCCCAATGGCGACCTTTTCCTTGTTGGTGGAAAACGCTTACAGCTTCACCGTCAAACCCAGGCCCAGCGTCTGCTTGAACTGGGTGGCGGGGCCGGCATAGGGAATGCCTTCAGGGTTCACCTTGGGGAGCTTGGTATCGTGGTCGTAGATGAGCAAGGTGTTCAGCGTGGCGGCGAACCATTCGTTCACCTTGAAGGTCCAGAGGGTCTCCCAAGTAACATCGATGTTGCCGGGTTCGCGGAGGTAATTGCTGAAGAAGTCGCCGCGGGTAAGGAAGGTGATGTTCTCGGCAAGCGGCGTCTGGTACTGGAAACGCACGTATCCACCGGCTTCCAATGCGGTGGTCTCACCGTTGAGCACTCCGTACACGCGCAGATCGGGATCGTCGCTGCCGCCCCAAAGGCGTTCGTCGGTAACGATCACCAAACGGGCCGTGGCGGGCGACATGTAGATGCTGAGCTTGTCGTTGGGCTTGTAGTCCATACCAACACCGAGCAAGAAATAACCGGGCGCCATGAGGTTGGAAATGCGTACGCCATCCTCATTGAAACCCTCGGTGAACTGGGTGCGGAACTGGGCCAGGCCGGCCGCGTACCACGCCTTGCTCAGTTCGTAGCCGTACTTGGAGTTCAGCTCGATACGGTCGTCCGTCTTCACCGTAGGGCCATCCTGCTGCTGCTGGCCACCAAAGGCCATGGCCAGGCTGTTGTCCCAGGCGCGTTTGTCCTTCCTCCAATTGGCCGTACCGTTGAACTGCACGATGCCACTGACGGAACTGAAACCACCAGCGGCCCAGTTGGTGAGGCTCACCTGGGTGAGGTTGAGTTGGAAGATGCCTTCGGTCTTCCAGCCCGAAAGGCTGTCTGCTTCGGCACGCGCGGCAAGCGCCGCTGCCGCCTTTTCACGGGCCTCGGCATCGATGTCGCCTTGGGCGGATGCGCCCAGGGGAAGAGCGAATGTGAGTACAAGAAGGTGGTGGATCGCTTTCATGCTATGGTGTTTCAGAGGTAAGGTTCCGATAATGGGCGGCAAATGTCGCATTTATGGATGGAATTCCTGAAGCCCATCCGTACCACTTCCCGGCGAAGTGCTTCAAGGCTTGAAGTCCTGGTCCGGGAAGAAGTGCTGGGCAGGGTCCTGCAAACGGATGTACGCGTGCTGGGTAGCCTGGTGGCAGGCATTGCACGCGTTGGTCATGATGGCGCCCTTGGCATGCATGGCCTGCACACCTTCCTCCGTCAGCAGGCGCTCCAGTTCCTCCAAGGCGGGCAGTCCATAGGTGCGCATTGCGGCGCTGACATCGGCTCCTTCGTCCATCACCCCGGCTTCCGCCACCTCTTCCATGGCCTCTTCCAGCTCATGCAGGTAGAAGGCCGCCAGCTCCGCGTTGCCAGCCTGGCCACTGGCCCACCACTTCTGGTGGTAGCGCTGCATACGCCCCATGACCACGGCCACTTCGAAATGCTCCTCCCCGGTCTCCCCATCGGGCTGCACTGGGGGGGCGGGTTCCGCTCCCGGCTGGTCCACGCGCTGCAGGGCTATGAATGCGAGGACCAAGGCCGCGACGGCCACCAGCAGGGAAACGATGCGCATGAAAACCAGAAGAGCCCCTTTGTGGGGGCTCTGTGGGCTATGCCGGATTCGAACCAGCGACCCCTACCTTGTCGAGGTAGTGCTCTGAACCAGCTGAGCTAATAGCCCTGGTCCTCCCGAAGGAAGGACGGCAAAAGTAATGCGCAGGACAATAGCACGCCGAGTTCTTCCATGCGGAAGTAGCGAGCAGCACGGAAATGCCCCGGTAGCGGCGAAATACGCGATGCGGACAGAGGGAACAGGATCCGACCACACCCACCCACCCTACTTGCCGCTCATCATTTTTTCGGCATATGCTTTGACGATGATCAGGTCGACCCAGTTCGCGGAAGCTACTTTTGCACGCGGACAAGTTCCATACGCAATGGCAACCAAGAATGTAAGCGACGGAGGTCGCGTGTTCGAGAACCCCTTCTTGGAAGCGATGACCAGGACGCACATCGCTTTCCCGCTCACCATCTTCTATGGTACCGGTATACTGGGATTGTATGCGGCTCTGGTCTGGTACAACCAGGGCGCACTGGCATCGTTGAGCCTGTTCATCGTGGGTGCGTTCTTCTTTACCCTGGTGGAATACCTGGTGCACCGCTATTTCTACCACATGGAGGCCAGTACGCCGCGCAAGGCGCGCTTGCAGTACATGTTCCATGGCATCCACCACGACCACCCGCGCGACAAGAAGCGCCTTGCTTTGCCCCCTTTGATGAGCCTTCTGGTGGCCGGCATGTTCGTGGGCATATTCCGGCTCATACTGGGTGAAGCGGGCCTCGCTTTCGGAGGGGGCTTCATGACCGGCTACGCCACGTACCTGATGGCCCACTACGCGATACACGTCTACGCTCCGCCGAAGAACTTCCTGGGCACCATCTGGAAACACCACAACCTGCACCATTTCGTGGGTGATACGGGGGCCTTCGGTGTCAGTTCGCCTCTTTGGGACCATGTCTTCGGCACCATGCCGGAGGACCCGCGGAAGAAGAAGGCCGCAGCCCGCAAGGAGGGCGCGGGCGTTCCTGCATAAGGCAAACACCACGCCTACCCGTTCCCCGCCGTTCCGTGGGCCATGGCCCCCGGTCCTTGGAATGCATTTCCGATCGGGAACGGAATGTCACCTTATGGCACACTATTGCGTTATATGGTCGGACCGGGTCGCTGAAAGCCCGGAAGGACCATGCCGCTGCGCATCACATACAAGCCCGGTGTACGCCAGTCCCATGTGGCCGCAGCCTATTTCCAGGACTGCATAGAAGGCTTGGTGGAGAGCGTCATCGACGGCCTCGAGGTACAGGACCATCCGATCCTGGGCGATGCGGACACCTCCCTGAACCTGCGCGTATGGTCATCTGCTCCCTTGCTGGAACATGAGCTCAACGAACTCTTCGAATGGTTGCTTTACCTGCGTGCCGACCTGCATGGGGTACAGGAAGCACCGGACGATACGGATGGCCTGGCCGCGAAGGTGGTGGACTGGCTGCAGGTGCGCCTTGGGGGCGCGGACCTCTTTGTGGAACTGAGCATCGTGGCGAACACGGGTGGCGACCAGCAGGAGGTCCAACTGGAATTCGTGCTGGGCGTGGTTCGCGGCCGCAGCGTGGTCATCAGCACCGATAGTCTATTGTTCACCTGGCTGGACCAGGACATATTCGGCCTTGCTTTGGCCGGCCACGGCAGCTACCTGATGGAGGTCGTGGCCGAGGAAGAACAGAGGGCACTGCGCCGCGCGTCGTAGCCACTGCGCAGGTGCCCTACTCGTGCACCCTGCCGTAGCCCTTCCTGTTCTCCTCCATCAGTTCCTGTTCGGCCTTGATGATGCGCTTCAGGCTATCGCTCACCTCCTTCTGTTCAAAGCGATCGAGGTTGGGCTGGCCGGCCACGACCCATGCCGAGTACCAATAGTCGCCCAGGCTCAGGATCGAGGCGTTCATGCGGCGCTCGACCATGTTGCCCATGGAGGCCTCATAAGCGCGCGTGAACTCCCGTGAATAAGTGCGGAAAGGTGTACGCTGATTGCCCCGTTGCTCGAAGACATACTTCTTGTCCTCGGGGTATTCCAGGCTGAGCTTGCGCTCCAGGCCCAGCACACTATCCAGCAGCATGTGGCTGGCGTGAACGGCCTGCCAAGCATTGTCCAAGGGCGAATCGATGTAGCGAGCCCGGCCCACCAAGTGGTCGTAGTTCTCGGCGGAAAGCTCGGGGATACGCGATTCCCAGAACGCGTGGATACCGTGCTGGTTGGTGAGCTGGCCGTTGTAGTTCTCGGTGGTGTGCAAGGGCACATGTGCATCCCCCACGTAGTGCCCCAGGTCCGTGCAGTTCTTCAGGATAAGGTCCACATCACCACGCTGGAAGGCCTTCACAAGGCGCATGAACATCACATCGATATGCCAGGGCACGATGCCGTATGCCTGCAGGGTATCCTCACTGAACTTGGCGACCGCATCGTTCCATTTCCGGGGCATGATCGCGAAGGGGTCCTCGCCGGGCTTGACATAATGGTCGATGTCGATGTAGTGCCGGGGTGCTTCGCCTTCAACCGCGTAGCGCCTGCGATCAGGCCCCACGGCCTCATCGCTGATGAAGTCGATATGGCGCTTGAAAAAGGGGAACATCTCCGGCGGCAGCGTATAGCATGCCACCCGGTTGATGCGCTTGTGGCCATAGAAACCCCACGCATCAGCGGGCTGCACGACCTGCACGGGCAACGCTAACAGCAATGCCGACAACACAACGAACAGCAGGAGGACCTTTCGGATCATTGGGCAGTTACGGAGGTCTCCAAGCGCACGAGTTCGCCGTTGCGCAGGATGGGTATCACGCTGCTCTGGTCGGGTGTAAGGCAGTACTTCACATCGGAAAGGAGCTTGAGCTGCTCGATCCGGCGGCGGCGTGGTGCGGCCTTCAGGATACTCATGAAATTGTCGCGAGCCGCGTGGAACATGTATTGGGCCGCAATGCTGCTGTCCTCCTCCATGCCGAACTTTCCGTTCGCCAACATGCGGTCCATCAAGGCACCGGCGAAAACGCTGTCCTCCAGATTGAACTTGTCCTTCCAGCCTGAACAAAGCAGCAGCACGTTCTCGTCCTGCTGCTCCAGCCACTCGGCCAAGGCGCTCAGGTTGAGGAAGGAGCCGATGACCAACTGCTTGGCATCCCGGGCCAGATTGATGGCCTTGGTGCCGTTGGTGGTGGTCATCACAATGGTCTTGCCACGTAGGTCCTCTCCTACATAGGCCAGGGGCGAGTTGCCATAGGCGAACCCTTCCACAACCTCGCCGTTGCGCTCGGCAGCCGCTATGAAACCCGGCCTTCCGATGAACTCACGGGCTTCATCCACCGTGCTTACCGGGATGATACGGTCCACACCGTTCTCGAAGGCGGCCACCATGGCGCTGGTTGCACGCAGCACATCGATCACCACCACGATGCCCATGTCGTGGCAAAGGAGCGGATACTGTCCAGGGACGAAACAGACCTCGACCCGATGCTTGTATCCTACGCCGTTATCCGAGTGATCTTGCATCAGGAGTTCTTCAGGAAAGGCAATTTCACTACGCGGCCCTTGGTGGCCTTGCCGCGTATATCCACCCAAAGATCGCTTCCCTCGGCCGACATTCCAACAGGCACGTAGGCCAGACCTATGGGCTTTTGCAGCGTTGGGCTCATGGTGCCCGAAGTAACCTTGCCCACCACAGCACCATCGGCATCCACCACCGGGTGGTCGTGCCGGGGAATTCCGCGTTCAAGCAGTTCGAAACCCACGAGCCTACGTGTGGTCCCGTTCTCCTTCTGGGCCTTCAACACGGGTGCATCGATGAAGTCCTTGGAGAACTTGGTGATCCAGCCCAGCCCCGCTTCGATGGGCGAAGTGGTATCGTCGATGTCGTTGCCGTACAGGCAGAAGCCCATTTCCAGGCGCAGCGTATCGCGCGAAGCAAGGCCGGCCGGTTTGATACCGAAGGGCTTGCCGGCTTCCATGACCACGTGCCAGGCGGCTTCGGCCAAAGGGTTGGGCATGTAGATCTCATAGCCGCCCGCGCCGGTGTACCCGGTGGTGGAGATCAGCACCAGTCCCACGCCTTTCATTTCGGCATAATTGGCGGTGTAATAGGGCATGCTGGCGATATCCTCGGTGAAGAGACCCTGCAGCGTATCCACGGCCTTGGGGCCTTGCACGGCCAACAGGCTCATGTGGTCGCTGATGTTCTCCAGCTTGCAATCGAAGGTGTTCTGGCTGTTGATCCAGGCCCAGTCCTTCTCGATGTTGGAGGCGTTGACCACAAGCACGTAATGGTGGTCATCCCCACGCTCCATGCGGTACACGAGCAGATCGTCCACAATGCCTCCCTTGCCGTTGGGCAGGCAGCTGTATTGCACCTTGCCAGGCGTGAGCTTGGAGGCATCGTTGCTGGTGACCTTCTGGATCAGGTCCAAGGCCCCCGGGCCGCGCACGATGAATTCGCCCATGTGGCTCACATCGAACACGCCGACGTTGTTGCGTACGGTGTTGTGTTCGTCGTTGATGCCCGAATACTGCACGGGCATGAGGTAACCAGCGAAGGGCACCAGTTTGGCGCCAAGGGCCCCGTGGATGTGCGTGAGCGCGGTGCGTTTGAGGTCGGTCATGGATGGCTTTCGGTATTAAGCAGCTGGTCGAAGTGCTGGAGATAGGCATCGCGCCAGGCGTGAACGCTCCACTGCTCTACAACAGTTCGACGGGCCTCGATGCCGATGCGTCGGCGAAGTTCGGCATCCTCCACCAAGCGGCCCAGTTTGGCCACCCATTCGTCCGTGGCGTCGGCCAGGAACCCATTCACCCCATCGGTGATTATCGAACTGTTCACCCCTACCGGCGACATGATGGTGGGTATGCCCAATCCCATGTATTGCAGGCCTTTCAAGCCGCACTTTCCCCTCGCCCACTCATCGTCCGGCAGGGGCATTATTCCGATGTCCATGGCTCCAAGATCAGCGAGTTCGGTGTCCTTGCGCCACGGCAGGCCTTGCACGCCAAGGGAATGCTCCGCGTAGCTACCATCGCCCACAACACGGATGGTGATGTGATCCCCATAGCGCTCCTTGAGGATGCGGAGGGCCGGTATGGCATACTGGAAATGCTGGATGGTGGTGATGCTTCCGCTCCAACCGATACAGATAGGACCATCACCGCTGGGAGCAGCGGGGCTGTATTCTTCGGTATCGATGGTGGTGGGCACGATGGCCACGTTGCTATTGAAGCGCTTGGCGTAATCGGCCAGATAGGCGTTGCCAGCGAAGACCAGGTCCGACAATGCGATGAGCTTGGAGGTCTTACCGGGATCCTTCACCCATGCCCACGAACGGTTGGCATCACTTACGTTCTGCAGCCACACGGCGTCGTCGAAATCGAACACGATCTTGGCCTTGGAGCGGCGGAAGGCCTTCTCGAAGCGGATGGACCGGGTCATCAGCGCTTCGCGGAAGATGAAGATGATATCATAATCGTTCATCCGCCGCACATCGCGGGCACGCTTGGCCACGCAGCCTTGCACGAACTTCAGCTTCCGCAGGTAGTGCCCCGGCTGGTAGAGGACCTTGTCGTCGTTCTCTTCCACCAGGTAGCTCAGATCGCATTGGTATCCATGTTCCTTCAGGAACCCGAAGTACTGTTCGAAGCGGAATCGCTGACCGGGCGAACGCCCAGGGCGATGGCCGGCAATGAAGAGTATACGAGGCATGAGGGGATGAAGGCCTGTCGCCAAATACTGAGCGGCAGCGAATTTATGCTTTCGGGAAAGGAATCCTGCCCGCTGGGCCCACAGCCCTCATTCTCCACGCCCGTTGCCTTTCGCGTGTCACGCATGGACCTTCCAACTCGGCGGCAGCTTATGCTCGATCTCGATGTTGCTGAACACACCGCTCTTCCGCGCACCTGTGGCCTTGGCCCAAGGTGTCATACGTGCCAGTCCCTCCTCCAAGGTCGTTTCGCGCTGCTTGCCGAACACCCGCTCCACCTTGCTGTGGTCACTGAAGGCGAAGACCACTTCGTTGCGCGCTTCCAGGTGTTGGAGGGTGCCTTGTATGCCCATCGCATCCTGCACGGCCACAGCGAGTTGGTTCACGGTGTATGGCTTGTCGGCGCCCACGTTGAAGATCTCCCCGTAGGCTTCGGGCGTGCTTGCCGAACGTGCGATGATGGGAGCGACATCCCCGACGTACGTGAATGCACGCTTCTGCTCGCCATCGCCGAAGACCGAGAGCGGCAGGCCTTGCATGAGCTGGTTCATGAAGATACCCACCACGTTGCGGTAGCGGTCGCCCAGGTTCTGGTATTCGCCGTACACGTTGTGTGGCCTGAACACCACATACTCGAGCCCGAACATGTGTCGTGCGGCGTAGAGGTCCATTTCCACGGCAAGCTTGGCCACACCATAGGGGTCTTCGGGAACCGGACGCATATCCTCGCGCATGGGTGGCTTGAGCGCACCGTAGACAGCGATGGAACTGGTGAACACGAAACACTCCACACCGTGGCGCACCGAAGCATTGATGAGGTTGATGCTGCCGATCAGGTTGTTCTGGTAATTGAAACGGCGGATGAAATGGCTGAGGCCTTCAGCGGCATAAGCGGCCAGATGGTACACATAGGTGAACTTGTGCTCAGCGAACAAGCGGTCCACGAGCTCGTGGTCGTTGATGGAGCCCTGCACGAACGTGGCGCGCGGGTCCACCTGGTCCGAAAAGCCGCCGCTCAGGTCATCGAGCGAAACCACCGCATGGCCCATGGCGAGCAGTTCCTTTACCAAGTGTGCGCCCATGAAGCCGGCGCCGCCAGTGACCAATGATGTAGGCATGGTTGAAAAGGGATGGGCGACGAAGATGCGAAAGAAGACGGGCTTGGGCGGTACGGAACTTCGGATGGCGCGATGACCAACCCACCTAGAGCCTGAACTTCACACCTTTGCGTTCTCGCGCCATGCCCATGTTCCGCCTCTTCCCCCGCTGGGGGGTCCTCTTGATCGACCTTATCCTGTGCCTGATGGCCCTGGCGATGGGGTACCTGCTGCGCTTCAACTTCAACGTGCCGCAGCACGAGGTGGACCTGCTGCTGCCGGTGCTGCCCCTGTTCCTCGGAATACGCCTGGCGTCCTTCTTGGTCGCTGGCACCCACCGCTTGATGGTGCGCCACACCAACACCGACGATGCGCGCCTGCTCTTCATCACCACGGTCGGTGGTTCCGCCGCCTTGGCCGTGGCCAGCCTGCTGCGCTACTACTTCATCGATGGGCTCTACGTCCTTCCCCGCGCCGTCATCGTCATCGACTTCCTGGCCACGGCCATGCTGCTGATCGGGGTACGCATCGCCTTCAAGCTGCGCTACCTGAGGAAACAAGGCAGCGGCAAGAACGTGGTGCGCGTGATCATCCACGGGGCAGGCGAAGCAGGGCTGATCACCAAGCGCACCCTGGAACGCGCCAGCACCCTACGCTACGACGTGGTGGGCTTCGTGGACGATGACCCCCGCAGCACGGGACGCACGCTGGAAGGCGCCCCGGTATACCATGCCGATAAACTGCCTGTATTGCTCGCAGGTGGAGCGGTGGACCAGGTGATCATCGCGATCGCCGACCCCGACCCCGAGCACCGCCGCAAAGTGGTGGATTCCTGCATGGCGGCCGGCGTGCGTGTACTTACCATTCCGCCGGTGCAGGACTGGATCAACGGGCAATTGAGCGCAGGGCAGATCCAGGAAGTGCGCATCGAGGACCTGGTGGGCCGCGCCGTGATCCAACTGGACCAAGCTGGTGTGCAGGCCTTGTTCGCAGGGAAGCGTGTGCTGGTGACGGGTGCGGCGGGTTCGATCGGAAGTGAGTTGGTGCGCCAGCTGGCCACCTTGGGTGTGGAGAAACTGGTGCTGGTGGACCTCGCGGAATCGGCCATCTACGACCTGGACATGGAACTGCAAGGCAAGGGTCTTGGACGTGGTGTTTCCACTGTGATCGGCGATGTGCGCGACCGGAACGGCCTGGAACGCATCTTCACGGAACATCGGCCCCAGGTGGTGTTCCACGCTGCGGCCTACAAGCATGTCCCGTTGATGGAAGCGCAGCCCGGCGAAGCCATCGCCACCAACGTGATGGGTACACGCAACGCGGCGGAACTGGCTTGCGTGCTCGGCATAGAGAAGTTCGTGCTCATCAGCACCGACAAGGCCGTGAACCCCACAAGCGTGATGGGCGCTTCCAAACGTGTGGCCGAGATGCTGGTGAACGCGATGCCTGCCGGGTGCACCACACAATTCATCACAACCCGCTTCGGGAACGTGCTCGGCTCCAGCGGCTCGGTGATACCACTTTTCCGAAAACAGATCGAGGCTGGTGGTCCGGTAACAGTGACACATCCGGAGGTCACGCGCTTCTTCATGACCATTCCCGAAGCATGCAGGCTGGTGCTGGAAGCAGCGACCATGGGCCATGGCGGCGAGATCTACGTGTTCGACATGGGTGAGCCGGTGCGCATCGCCGACCTGGCGGAGAAGATGATCCGCTTGAGCGGGATGGAACCCGCAATGGCCGATGAAGAGCCCGATGCAGGCCACATCCGTATTGTCTACAGCGGCCTTCGCCCCGGTGAGAAACTCTACGAGGAATTGCTGGCCACTGCGGAGAACACCCTGCCCACACACCACCCGCGTATCCTGATCGGGCAGGTGCGCAGTACGGACGCCGAGACCGTGCGTGCCGGAGTGCAGCAACTGATCGAACTGCTGGGCACTTCGGCCACCGATGAACAGGTGAAGCAGATGAAGCGTTTGGTGCCCGAATACAGAAGCCACAATTCGGCGTTCAGTAGCTTTGACAACGCATAGCGAACGGAGCAGTACAGCACTGCGAACCAGCACGCCTCCCCCGGAATGACACGCGACAAGAACCTCGAGATCGCCCGCCTGCAAAAGGAGATCGGCGACTACATCGGCATGGGCCAGGACAGCCTGGTGTTCAACTTCGAAGAAGAGAACGAAGGCAAGACCACCAAGCTCTACCTGATCACCCTGAACGCGCGCCACAACCAGAGCTTCCTCTTCGAGAGCACCGTAGGAAGCGACAAGCTGGATGCCCTGCGCAACATGCTGGACTACGTGCGCAACTACAAGGAGCGCAGCAGCAGCTACACCATCCAGTGGAGCGCACGTGGAGACAACGGCCTACAGACCTCCTATTTCCGCGCGAAGAACATCCTCGAGGCACTCGACAAACTCTTCTACGACCGTGACCCGAACAGCATCACGGTGTTCAGCGTGATATTGAATCCCATTACGTAGAAGATCATCACTTATGGTACCGTACCGTCGACCCACTGGGTCGGCTCTACTTTTACAGTGGGTCGACGGTACAGTTACACAGGCACAGCTCCCCATGAAGATCACCACCCCCATCCAGATCCGTTTCAGCGACGTGGACCTGGCGCAGCATGTGCACAATGCGGTGTACCTGCAATGGTTCGAGCTGGGGCGGATGGGTTTTCTTGAGCGCATCATCCCGAAGGACCACAACTGGAAGGCACAGGGTTTGATCCTGGCGCGCAACGAAGTGGACTACCGCATGCCGGTGCGTTTGCGCGATACCCTCGTGGCCGAGGTGTGGTGTAGCGCTGTAGGCGCGAAGAGCTTCGACCTCAGTTATAGCATCCGTCGCATGGATGGCGAACAGCCCGGGGTCTGCGCCGAAGGGCGCAGTGTGATGGTGTGTTTCGACTACACTGAACAGAAGACCATTGCCGTTCCCGAAGCATGGCGCAATCAATTGGAAAGCTCGATCGGATGATGTACACGGAGATCACCGCCTGGCGGCGCTGCGATCGGAATCCATGGAACCACGGATGAACACGGATGAATTGCGACTCCGAACAGGTGGGCTGGATCATGCTCCAGAGCTGAGCGACCAGCTACGGTATTTTCGCTGATCAACCTTTCGGCACTCGCACGCCCCCCCAAAAGCACGTCCCACATCCTCCTCCAACATGCGTATCCGCCCCTTGCTCCTCCTCCCTACCCTTCTCCTTGTGGCCTGTTCGCCACAGGAGTTACAGTCCATCCTCAACGCTGCTACACCGTCAGCGCTGAGCAATGAGGAAGTGGTCTCGGGCCTTAAGGAAGCCCTACGCGTTAGCACGGAGCGCAGTGTGGAGCAGGCTGGCGCGACCAATGGATTCTGGAACAACAGCCTGATCCGCATCCCCTTCCCGGAAGAAGCGATCAAGGTGAAGAACACCCTTACCGACCTCGGCATCAAGAAGCCTGTGGAGGACTTCGAACGCACCTTGAACCTGGCCGCGGAACAAGCTTCCAAGGAAGTCGTGCCGGTCTTCGTGGACGCCATCACCAGCATGAGCATCCAGGACGGCTTCACGTTGCTGCGCGGCGGTGAGAACGCAGCCACCAACTACCTGCGCGAAAAGACCAGCGCCACGCTGCGCGCCAAGTTCACCCCGGTGGTGGAGAAGGCCACGAGCCAGGTGGCGCTCACCAGCTACTGGCAGCCGATGGCCAGCGCATACAACACCGCCACCCTGCTTACCGGCGGTAAAGCCGTACAACCGGACCTTAACGCCTACGTCACAGACCGCGCCATGGACGGCCTTTTCACCCTGTTGACCCAAGAGGAAAAGAAGATCCGCCAGGATCCCGCTGCACGTGCGACGGCGCTGTTGCAGAAGGTGTTCGCGGCGCAGTGAGCGCAGTTCGTTGGTCGTGGTTCGATACTCGTTGTTCGACCCGCGCTCTGTGGCTGGCTCAGCGGCACCCTGAGAGCTTGCATTCGCACATCTTTACATCCTCGGTCATTCCGAGCGAAGCGCAGGACACATCTTTACATCTTCATATCTCCATATTTCCACGCGATGAACCCCATCACTCTAACGGAACCCGGCACCATCCTGCCCGATAGCGAACTGGTCCTGAACCCCGATGGCTCCGTGTACCACCTTGCCATGCGTCCAGAGCAGTTGGGCGATCTGGTCCTTGTAGTGGGCGACCAAGGCCGCGTGGAGCGTATCAGCAAACACTTCGAGAAGGTGGAGCACCGCACCCAGAACCGGGAGTTCGTGGCGCATACCGGGGTGTACAACGGCACCCACATCACCGCGCTCAGCACCGGTATCGGCACGGACAACATCGACATCGTGCTGAACGAGCTGGATGCCCTGGCCAACATCGACTTGGTACAACGTACCCCGAAGAAGCAGCACCGCGCCCTGCGCATCATCCGCCTGGGAACCTGCGGTGCCTTGCAGGAGGACATTCCGGTGGACACCCGCATCGTAAGCGCATTCGGCGTGGGCATGGACAACGTGCTGCACTACTACGCCTACGAGAACACCGGCCCCGAGGAGCGCCTGCTATTGGCCCTGCTGGCACAGACCGAATGGCCGGAGAACCTGCCCGTGCCTTACGTGGCCCAAGGCGACAAACAACTCATCGACCTGCTGGGCACCGACAATACCGTCGGCATCACCCTCACTGCCGGTGGTTTCTACGGCCCGCAGGGGCGCCAACTGCGGCTGCTTCCTTCCGTGGATGGCTTGAACGAAGGCCTGAGCGCCTTTGCCCACGAAGGCTTGCGCGCCAGCAACTACGAGATGGAGACCAGTGCCCTGTACGGACTGGGAGGCATGCTGGGGCACCGTGTATGCACCGTGTGCACGGTGATAGCGAACCGTCTGCGCAAGGAATACAGCAAGGACCACCACGCGGCCATCGATGCCATGATCGCGGAAGTGTTGGAGCGGGCGACGCGGTGAGGCGAGCTCAGATCTCCTTCAACAGGAACCCCAAGGTATCCACCCCGTCGGCATAATCCGATAGCCCGGGCTGCTGGGCTTGGCCCAAGGGCACTGCGCCGTGGCCAACGATGCATTGGATGTCCTCGGCGTGTGCGGCGAGTTCGGCATCCACGGTAGCGCGGTCGGTGTAGCGTTCGTAGTGAAGGGTGGCGGCCGGGCTGGGCAGGGCCTTGTCCTCGCGGAAAAGAATGAAACCATTCTCCAGGAAGGGCACACCGTCCAGCATCCACAGCGCGCGGGTGTAGTCGTAGTTGTTGCCGTACTTGTTGTGGTTCACGATGTCCTTCCACGGAAAGAAGGCACCGAAGATGCGGTCCAGGTCGAAGTCCTGCGGCACGTAGATCTTGGCCACGTTGCGGCAGCCGAGGCCGTAGTAGCGGAACACGTCCTCGGCCAGGGCGGCGAGTTCGTCCTGGGTTTCGCTGCCATCCAACACGGCCACACTGACACGGCTCTTGCGCACGATGCGCGGCAGCTCCCCATAGTAATGGTGGAAGTAGCGTGCGGTGTTGTTGCTTCCGGTGGCGATCACGGCATCCACGGCACCCAGCTTCTCGCCCGTGAACACGATCTGCTGCAAGGTGCCGGGCAGGAAGGTGTCCAGCACGTTCATAAGTGCGGGGATAAGCTCCGGTTCCTGCGAGGAGCATTTCACACGCGCTTGATGACCGCTGAGCCATACGCAGAGCACATCGTGCAGGCCCACCAGCGGAACGTTGCCGGCGAGGATCAGCCCCACGGTCTTCACCGCAGCTCGTGGCTGTTCCAGGTCGGGATATGCGGCCAGCCAAGTGGCGATGGACTCCGCTTGCAGAGCCTTGGCCCAGGTGGAGAAAGCATGCCGGACGTTCTCTTCGGTGGCCCAGCCGTTAGCGATGCGGGCTTCGCGTACGGCACGGTCCAGCTCGTTGTACTCCAATTCAGCCAAGCCACTGGTGTGCCCCGGCCAAGGCTGGGCAGCGCCAAGAGCTTCCATCACCCGGCCCAACTGCTCCAAGGCGGCCTTGCGTTGCGCCAGTGTGTGCGTGTCGGCTTGAACCATATCCCTCCCCGGTGTGTTCATCGGCATATCTTTGCCGCGCTTTCACGGAGGGCTTGGCAGTTCAAGCCGTTTCCCGCGTGGCAGCGCACAAAAGTAGAGCACCCCGCCATGGCCATCACGATCACCGACGAATGCATCAATTGCGGTGCATGCGAACCCGAATGTCCGAACAATGCCATCTACGAAGGGGGCGTTGAATGGCGCCTTTCCGACGGTACTTCGCTGCACGGGCAGCAGACCACACCCACTGGCAACACCTACGATGCCGACGCGGCACTGCCCCCGGTGGCCATGGACGTGTACTACATCGTAAGCGATAAGTGCACCGAATGCACGGGCTTCCACGACGAGCCACAATGTGCTGCTGTATGCCCGGTGGATTGCTGCGTGGACGACCCCGAGCACCGCGAGACCAAGGAGGAGCTCCTGGCCAAGAAGGAGTTCATGCACCTGTAAGCCACGGGTGCATCTTCCCTTTGGGAGCGTGGACAATCCGCCCAGGCAACACCGTTTTCAAGAACGATCGGACGACGGATACGCCGTACCATGCCTTCGGCACTCCGGATCGGTGCCACCGCATAACGCCCAAGCCCGGAGGTGAATGCCCGCGCAACCATTGTGGACATCGGTCGGAAGCAATTGCCCC
>CAYQMC010000050.1:1680-18436 GCA_964418285.1 uncultured Chryseobacterium sp. | reverse complement strand
GTATGCCCGGCATCACCGCGCACACTGGCAGCCTGCACCCCATCACCATCGTACGCCAACGCATCGTGGAGATCTTCGCCCGCATCGGCTACACCGTAAGCCAAGGTCCAGAAGTAGAGGACGACCACCACAACTTCAGCGCCCTGAACTTCCCACCGGACCACCCTGCGCGCGACATGCAGGATACGTTCTTCGTGCAAGCACCTGTAAGTCCGAGCGCAGCCGAGGACCAGGTGCTCGCACTCCGCACCCACACCAGTAGCGTGCAAGTACGCGTGATGGAAAGCGGTAAGCCACCCTTCCGCACCATCAGTCCGGGACGCGTGTACCGCAACGAAGCCATCAGCGCACGGGCACACTGCATGTTCCACCAGGTGGAAGCGCTGTATGTGGACAAGAACGTGAGCTTCGCCGAACTCAAGGGCACTTTGGACTACTTCACCAAGAGCCTGTTCGGCCCCGAGGTATCCATCCGCTTGCGGCCCAGTTACTTCCCGTTCACCGAGCCCAGTGCCGAGGTGGACATGAGCTGCACCATCTGCGGTGGCCCCGGTTGCAGCGTCTGCAAGCACAGCGGCTGGGTCGAGATCATGGGCTGCGGTATGGTGGACCCCGCTGTGCTTACCAACTGTGGCATCGACTCCGAGGTCTACTCCGGCTTCGCCCTCGGCATGGGCGTGGAGCGCATCGCACAGCTCCTCTATCGTGTCCCCGACCTGCGGCTCTATTGGGAGAACGATGTTCGATTCCTGGACCAGTTCACGGCAGGTACGTTCCGGGGATGAGCTCCCAGCAAGGTCCCGTCCTCATCCTCGGTGGAGGTCCGGGCGGATGCGCGGCTGCACTGCAATTGGCAAAGCTTGGAGTGCCTGCGGTGCTGGTCGAGAAGGCGGTCTTCCCGCGTGATAAAGTGTGTGGCGATGCCCTCAGCGGCAAAGTGATGCGCACCCTGGAGCGGCTGGATCCCGCGTTGGCGGCCCTCGTGAATACCGATGCACGGCGCATGCCCAGCTGGGGTGTGGTGTTCGTGGCACCCGGTGGAAAGGCACTGCGTGTGCCATTCAGTCGCGAAACCGGCATCGGTGAGGCACCCGGTGCCATCCTTCCACGCCTGGACTTCGACAACATCCTGTTCCAAAAGGTGAAGTCCACACCTGGCATCACCGTGCTGGAAGGCACCGCGGCCAAGGCCTTTGAGCACACCTCGGACGGTTGGCAGGTGACCCTGGAAGGTGCGCAACCACTTGAGCGATCGTCGAGCAGCGCGCAACGAACAACGCTCACCACTCCGCTCGTCCTCGACGCCAGCGGGGCAAACTCGCACTTCGCGCGCCACGTGGCAGGCCTGGGGATGGAACCGCGTCACCATGCGGCGGGTGTGCGGGCCTACTATACGGGCGTGAAGGACCTGGACCAGCAGGGCTTCATCGAGCTGATCTTTCTGAAGGAGCTGTTGCCAGGCTACCTCTGGGTATTCCCGCTGCCCGATGGGCGTGCCAACGTAGGCCTCGGATTGCGGAGCGATGTGGTGAAGAAGCGCCGGGTGGACCTGAAGGCCATGTTGCTGAAGCTGCTCGCCGAACACCCCTCCCTGAAGGATCGCTTTGCCCATGCCGCTCTGGATGGCCCTGTGCAAGGGATGGGGCTACCCCTGGCCAGCAAACGCCGGAAATTGAGCGGCGATGGCTACCTGCTGATCGGTGATGCCGGGCACCTGATCGACCCCTTCACCGGCGAAGGGATCAGCCACGCCATGATCAGTGGCGTACATGCCGCCGACGTTGTGAACGAAGCGCTGAAAAGGGTTGAGCAACATGGCTGGGTTTCCCATGCCCTCCTCCGCGACTACGACACCCGCGTCTGGCGGCGCCTTGGTCAGGAACTCACCATCAGCACGCGACTGCAGCAGCTGGCCGACAAGCCCTGGCTGTTCGACTTCGTGGTGGACCGCGCCACGAACAACCCCGCGCTGGCGGACACCATCAGCAGCATGTTCACCGACCTGGACCTGCGGGCACGCCTGAAGAAGCCGGGCTTCTACATGGACCTCTTGTTGGGGCGTGGGCTCACTCCTTGACGAAGCGCATCACCCTGCGTTCCGTACCAAGGGTCACTTCCAGGATGTAAGTACCTTGTCGCAACCCATGCAATGGCAGGGTCAAGCGGTTGTCTCCGGGCACTACGTTCACCGTGCGACCCACCACCCGACGGCCCAAGCCATCGATCGCGCGCAATACGACCGCTCCTTCCTCACGAACGGCGAAGGAGAGCACAAGTTCATCGCGCGCCGGGTTGCCCAACACGCGTAGATCGGTCCAATCCTCCTTGGGCAGTTGGACCACCTGCACCTTGGCGCGATCCTCCGGGCTTAGGCCGGTGATATCGATATTGCCTCCATCCAGGGTGACCACCAGTTTCATGCGGCCATCGATACTGTATGCATTGTGGATGCGCGAGCCGGGAGCGAAGCTCAGCCGCTCACCAGGTCCCAGGGTCAGGTGCCAGTCCTCTGGTTCGGTCACTTCAGGCGCCTCCTTGATCACCAACGTGCCTTGCATCACCAATTCGCCACCCTGGCCGATACGCAGCTCCGACCCATTGATCAGGGCCAGCATCCCACGTCCTTCGCGGCCGTAGTGGAAGGTACTGCCAGCTGCCACTTCAAGCGCGCTGCCAGGCAGGAACATGAAGCAGCTGTTGCCCCCGGCGAACTCCACATGACCTTCGCGATGTACGTAGCGGTCGCCTGGCCCCCAGACCAGCTCCACGAACGTGAAGCCCAAGCACAGGTCTCCTCCTTCGTTCACGACCGTGAGCGGGTGTCGGAGGCTGTCGGTGCCTTCCACCAAGCCGCCTCGCAGCTGGGTAAAGGGCTGGAATTGGAAGGTGTTAAAAGGCATCAAGTACGCCGTGACCGTTGTGGGCGTGCCTGGATCGGGATCCGGAGCCAGATCAAGATGGAAGATGTTGTCGGCATTGGGGTAAAGGGTGTCCGCATGCATCACCAAGAAACCCTGGTCCCACCCATCGAAGAAGAAATCAGCGACCCCTGAACGGTATTGGCCAGCATTCTCCGACCTCAAGCGCACCAGGGTGCCCCACGCAAGGGCGTCGAGCGTTTCCGAATAGAATCCTTGGAACGTCTGCCCCGGTTGCGGGTCCTGGGCCTTCATGCTCACGACGAACTCCCGCAGCTCGTTGGTCGCGAACTTTTCCGTGGGTACGCAAAGGTTGAGTGGAAATAGGCTTGAAGGCTGAGGTTGGAAAGGCGTCTCGTACCACCGAAGGTCGGAACCCGTTCCCTCGGGATCGGGTATGCGCACTGCGGCGATGGCCCCGGTGCACGGTCCGCCGGGGCAGTTACCGATGTCCCAAAGACCGTTGGTATACATATCGAAACCGAACGTATACAGGTTGTCGGACACCAGTGGTATTACGACCCCCTCATCGAACAGAACGCGGAGGAACACCGGACGTTGCGGATCCACCTCATCCCGTGCAATGGACGGGTATACCCAGCCGCTGGCTGCTACAGTAGGAAGCTGGATGCAGATGGAGGGGTCCCGTGGGCCATCCCAACGATCGTCCAAGGTCTGGTAGGCCTCCCAATTCGCATAGGAGAGCAGTTCCTGTTGGGGGTCACTGGAACAGGGTCGTGTGAGCGTGTCGATCGCCATGAAGCCAGGCAGCGCTGGCTGTGCCATGAGCTGGAAGGACATTCCAAACAGAAGCGAGGCCAAGGCGTAGCGTTGTGGCATGGGTCCATCTTTCCATATAGGACGTACGGAACACACCGACCGCTGCCTCACAAGCCCTCAGGCACATCCCCCACAAAGCGGATGGAGATCGGGTGGTGGTCCGAAAGGTGCTCGTGCTTGCGTGACCAAGGAGAGGTCAACAGATGGAGTACCCGCTCCACGGTCGACCTAAGGGAGTGTTCACGGTACCCCGTATCGCGCACCAAGGCATGGTCCAGCAGTTTGATATCGCCCCTGCTCCGTTTACGCACCAGGGTGTTGAAGGGGCCGCCCCAGGTGGAAATGGGCATGTCGGCCCGCGCCGCGCGCTCCGAGCGACGCAAAGCGCCATTGCGGGCCTTCAGCACATCCAACATGGCCTCGTAGGCCTCCACATCCCGCTGGTCGGTGTTCAGGTCACCGGCCACCACCTGCCGCACTCCGGGCCGGGTGTTGCGCTCCAGCAAGTGTACGATCTGCCGGTATTGCTCTTCGCGCACAGCCTGCTGCCGCTGGCCCTTGCTGGACTGCAAATGCGTGTTCACCAGTTGCGTTCTTTGCCCGCCCTGGGTCACCTGCACCAGTACCGCACCCTTGGCCGCACCTCTGTCCACGCCCATACGGGCATCGAATGTCAGCGCGTCCACCGTATCGATCGGGATGCGGCTCAAGACCCAAAGTCCGCTGTTGAAGAACCGGCCTGCGCTGACCGGCAACACCTCATGGGGATAGGCGCCATCCAGGGCCTCGCGCAAGACCTTCCGGCTCTTTCGCCCGAATGCTTCCTGGAAGAACAATACATCGTGGTCCGAATCCTTCAGGAGCTCCCCGATGTGCCTGGCCCGCTTCGACTGTCCATTCCAGAAGAAGGCTGCCGGGCGCATATAGATGTTCCAACTCAGCACATCGAGACCCTGCTGCTGCTCGCCGCACACCTGCGCTTGGGCTCCCGGGGCCAGGTCCCCGAACATGCCGACCAACAGGATCCCAACGCCTATGCACCCACGGGCGCTCATGCCTTGCGTGCGGTCACCATCCAGTTCCAAGGCAACGGAGGTCCCATCCATTCGGGCGGTTCGGCGAACACCCGGCTCCAAGGATACTCCAACTTCTCGGTACCCAACACCTCCATGCCGTACATGGCAAGCATATCCTCCAACTCCTCCTTCAAGTAGTGCTTGGTGTACACCCCGTCGATCAATACGATGCCCATGTCCAGATCGCTCATCTCGCGCCTGGCCTTCTGTTGAGCGACCTTGGGCGAATGGCCTTGTTCGCGCTGCCAACGTACCAAGCGATGCGTGGCGAAGAGCGCACTTTCGAGTGCCGGAGTCACCAACAGCAGATGTCCACCGGGCTTCACCGCTCCAAGGGTGTGCTTCACCATGTTCGTCCGGCGATCCGGTTCATGCATCAACCACGCATTGATACAGAGCACGAGGTCCACGGGCTCGAAAGGTGGGGGTACGGCAGCCAGGTCCACGTGGTGGTAGCGCACGTTGTGCAGCCCGGCATTCTGGCGTTCCGCCACGGCCAGGCATCCACTGGAGAAGTCGGCCGCTTCCACTTCGCCGAAATGGCGGGACAGCAGGGGCACCGTTCTCCCGACCCCACAACCGATGTCGGCCGCCACACGGTGCGGGCCACCATGCTCCTGCACAAAGGCGGCGATAAGACCCAGCCGGTCGTTTGCCGGCACATTGAACACGTCCTCTTCGAAGGTCGCAGCGGTATCGTCCCAGTCGCTTTCGTTCACGCCTCGCTCAGTTTCAACATGTTGGCCATGCCCTGCTCGGCAATGGGCATGCTGGCGATGTTCACCACCAGATCCCCTTCGGCCACGTACTTCTTCTTGCGCAGGATGTGCTTGATGTCCGCAATGGTATGGTCCGTGCTTACGGTCCGGTCGTAGAATTCGGCGCGCACACCCCACACCAGGTTGAGCATGTTGAGGATACGCTTGTTGCTGGTGAAGGCGAAGATGTGCGCCTTGGGGCGCATGCTACTGATCTTGAAGGCTGTGTAACCGCTGTGGGTCATGGTCACGATGGCCTTGATATCGATGGCAGCACTCATGCGCACACTGGCTGTGCAGATGGTGTCCGTGACCATGCGATCGGTCTCCTGCAACTCGGGTTCTGCCACGTTGTACATCAAGTCGCTCTTCTCCATTTCCAGAAGGATCTTGTTCATGGCCTTCACCACCTCCACCGGATGCTTGCCCACGCTGGTCTCTGCGCTCAGCATCACCGCATCGGCATGGTCCAGCACGGCGTTGGCCACATCGTTCACCTCGGCCCGTGTGGGTGTGATGTTGGTGATCATGCTCTCCATCATTTGGGTGGCCACGATGACGGGGCGGTGCTGGGCAAGGCAACGTCGAATGATGTCCTTCTGCACCAGGGGCACCTGCTCCATGGGGATCTCCACGCCAAGATCTCCTCGCGCCACCATGAGCGCATCGCTTTCACGGATGATCTCGTCGATCTCCAGCATGGCTTCCGGCTTCTCGATCTTGGCCACCACACGGGCGTGCTTCTCGCGCTCGTAGATGATGTGCTTGAGTTCGATGATGTCACGGGCACTGCGCACGAAACTCAGGCCCACCCAGTCCACATCGTGGTCCAGGGCAAAATCAAGGTCGGCCTTGTCCTTATCGGTAAGGCAGGGCAGGCTTACGCGGGTATTGGGCAGGTTGATGCCTTTGTTCGAACTCAAGATGCCGCCGTTGAGCACGCGCGTGGTAACGGTGTTCTTACCATCGGTGGCGGTCACTTCCATGCGCAGTTTGCCATCGTCCATCAACACCAGTTCGCCCTTCTTCACATCCTTGGGGAACTGCTTATACGTGGTGCTTACCAGCCCAGGGCGCCCCTTGATGGGGTCGGTGGTGATCACCAGTTCGCTGCCGTCCGGCAGCTCGATGGGGCCGTCCTCCATTTCGCCCACGCGCAGTTTGGGGCCTTGCAGATCGGCCAGGATGGCGGTGGTAAGACCAAGTTCCTCGTTCAACTCGCGAATGGTGCGGATCAGTGCGATGTAGAACTCATAGCTGCCGTGGCTGAAGTTCAAACGACACACGTCCATGCCATTCAGCATCAATTCGCGGAGCACTTCCTTGGAGGACGATGCCGGGCCAAGGGTGGCCACGATCTTGGTCTTGGGGTCGGTCATGAGAATTCGGGGAGCAGTTTGTGGCCCTTGCGGATGTTCGCAAATGGCAGGTCGAATGCGGTAAGGACGAATTCCGCACTGCGGACGCGGTACAGCAATTCGGGATCGTGTTCTACAAGGACATTGTCCACAACAAGGAAGAAGTCTGCCTGGCGCTGCTCCTTGATCAGGACCCCGCCGGTGCCGTGGTTGCTCACCAGCAGATAGCGGCCTTCAGGGTCGCGCTCGGTATGGACGAAGACCGCGTAGTCCGTGCTTCGTCCCGGTGCATCATCCACAATATCCATGTCGCTGCGGCGCAGGGCAAGACCCATGGAACGGTTCAGCGACCAACAAAGGCGGTGGTCGTTCACGTGGCTACTGATGCCGATCACGGTGACCTCCGGGTCAGGTTCCAGGTCGAGCTTGATCTTGGCCATGTACGTGTTGGCAGTTGGCGTTTCCGCTCCAGCCGCACCAAAGGTAGCCACGCACAAGAGCGAAAGCCCCCTTCACCACAGCCTTAACCTACCGAATTGCCCGCCTCACCTGTGCTGCTGCTCGGACGCCGGCGCCGGGGCTTACGCCGCACCCCGTTCGCGCCGTCGCGCGGGACTTGTGGTTCGGACGACGCAGAGCGGGGCTTGCGTGAACGCATCACACGGAAAGCACTTTGTGCGGCGTCCTGTTCGGCCACCTTCTTGCTGGCTCCACGGCCGGTACCGCGCACGGCCCCATCAATGAGCACTTCGGCCACGTAGGTCTTTCCACGCCCGCCGCCACCTTCCTCACGCACCACGAACTCCACCTTACGGCGGCGCTTCTGCCCCCACTCCAGCAGGCGGCTCTTGCCATCCTTGTCCTCCCTGGCGACCTCTTCAAGGTCAACGTGGGTAAGCAGCAGTTTCACCACCACCTTGCGGGTGCGGTCGAAGCCTTTGTCGATGAAGAGCGCACCGATCAAGGCTTCCAGCGCGTTGCCGGGTACGGAGGACTCTTGCGTGCGTGCCACGTTGCTCTCCATCACGCGCTCTATGGCGATAAGCTTGGCCAGGCTGTTCAATTGTGAACGGCTCACAAGTTTGCTGCGCATCCGGGTCAGGAAACCTTCGCCCTTGTCCGGATATCTGGTGAAAAGCATATCACCGATGATGGAGTCCAGGATGGCATCGCCCAGGAACTCCAGACGCTCGTTGTCGGGCAGATCGGGTCGGTCCTCGGCCACTGCGCTGCTGTGCCGCAAGGCTTGGCGGTAGAGCGCAAGGTCGCCAGGTGTCAGGTGTAAGGTCTGGCGACACCACGCCCGCACCCGACGTTCCTCGGGGTTCCGTGCTCGGCTGAAGAGACTGCGAAGCAAGGGGCTCAGCTGTACTTGCGGAAGATCACCGACGTGTTGTGGCCACCGAACCCGAAGGTGTTGCTCAGGGCGGCGTTCACCGTGCGCTTCTGCGCCGCGTTGAAGGTGAAATTCAGCTTCGGGTCGATCTCCGGATCGTCCGTGAAGTGATTGATGGTGGGAGGCACGATGCCCGTGTGGATGGCCATGATGGCGGCCACCCCTTCCACTGCGCCCGCACCGCCGAGCAAGTGCCCGGTCATGCTCTTGGTCGCGCTGATGTTCAGCTCGTAGGCGTGTTCACCGAAGAGTCGCTGGATAGCCTTCACCTCCTGCGGGTCGCCGATGGGCGTGCTGGTACCGTGCGTATTGATGTAGTCGATGTCAGTGGGTGCGATGTCGGCATCCCGCAACGCGAACTTCATGCACAACTCGGCACCCAGCCCTTCTGGATGTGGCGCCGTGATGTGGAAAGCATCGCTGCTCATACCACCGCCGATGACCTCGGCGTAGATCTTGGCACCACGGGCAAGGGCGTGCTCCAAGTCCTCGAGGATGAGCGCTGCACCTCCTTCACCCAGCACAAAACCATCCCGGTCCTTGTCATATGGACGTGATGCAGTGGCCGGGTCGTTGTTGCGCGTGCTCATGGCATGCAGCGCATTGAACCCACCCACTCCGGCCTCGTAGATCGCGGCTTCGCTACCACCCGTTACCACGGCCACACAGGTGCCCAGACGGATGTAGTTGAAGGCATCGATCATGGCGTTGTTGCTCGATGCACAGGCGCTGGCCGTAACGTAACTGGGGCCATGCAGCACGTGTCGCATGCTGATAAGACCAGCGGCGCTGTCGGCGATCATCTTCGGGATGAAAAAGGGGTTGAACCGGGGAGTCCCGTCACCCCTGCCGAAGTTGATGCACTCGTCCTGGAAGGTCTTCAACCCGCCGATGCCACTGCCCCAGATCACACCAAAGCGTTCGCGGTCCACCTTCTCCAGGTCGAGCCCTGAATCCTTCATGGCCTCGTCCGCGCACACCACAGCGAACTGGGTGTAGGGGTCCATCTTACGCGCTTCCTTGCGCTCCATGAACTCCTCGGGGTCGAAACCCTTGACCTCACAAGCAAAGCGGGTCTTGAACTTGGATGCGTCGAAGCGGGTGATGGGCGCAGCACCGCTGGTGCCGCTTACCAGACCTTCCCAATACGCCTGAAGCGTATTGCCAAGGGGGGTAAGCGCGCCCAAGCCGGTTACTACAACACGCCTTAGCTGCATCCGGAAGGTCCTTGCGGACCGGGTTTACTTCGCGTTCTTCTCGACGTAGTCCACCGCTTGACCCACGGTCTGGATCTTCTCGGCCTGGTCGTCGGGAATGGCGATGTTGAATTCCTTCTCGAACTCCATGATGAGTTCGACGGTATCGAGGCTGTCAGCGCCAAGGTCGTTCGTGAAGCTCGCCTCGGGCGTTACCTCGGCTTGGTCCACTCCGAGCTTGTCCACGATGATGGCGATGACCCTTGACTTGATGTCCGACATAGCAGTTCGTTGTTGGTTGAACAGGCTGCAAAGGAAAGACATTTTCGATATGCACAACCCACCCCTACAGGAACGGCACCAAGACCCGCTCCAAGGGCTTGCGCAACAAGCTGGGAACCACGCAGTCCTGTGCTGGGAAACCCATGGGGATGAGCAGGAAAGGACGCTCGTTCGCTGGGCGCCCCAACAGTTCGGCCAAGAAGTTCATGGGGCTCGGGGTGTGGGTCAGGGTGGCCAAACCTGCGTTGTGCGCCGCTGCCAGCAGCATACCCGTAGCCAATCCAACGCTCTCCTGTACGTAATAATTGGGGTGCTTGCTGCCGTCGTCCCCCACCTCGTAGGCCCGCTTGAAGACCACGACCAACCAGGGCGCGGTCTCCAGAAAGGGCTTTTCCCAGTTGGTGGCGAAGGGTTTCAGGTCCTCCAGCCACGCTTCGCTCATGCGCCCGCTGTAGTTGATGCGCTCCTCTTCTTCGGCCGCTTCGCGAATGCGGCGTTTCAGCTCGGCATTGCCCACCACGCAGAAGGTCCACGGCTGTTTGTGTGCCCCGCTGGGGGCCGTGCTGGCCGCGCGCACCACCTCGGCGATCACCTCATAGGGAACAGGATCGGCACTGAAGTGACGCACGCTTCGCCGCCGGTCCAGCAAGGCATGGAAGGACTTGGCGCGATCGAGCATCTCATCTTCCGGATAGCGCAAGAAGTCCAGGGCGATGTGTGCGTGTTGTGCTTGCATGGTTCCCAAGAATATGGGCTGAAGATCGCACCTTCGCAGCATGAAGCGCATCGCCATCCTCGCCAGCGGGTCGGGAACCAACGCCCAGCGGCTGATGGAGCACTTCGCCGGAAGCACTATTGCCGAAGTGGTCCTGGTCGGCAGCGACCAGCCCACGGCCGGTGTGTTGCAGCGCGCTTGGGACATGGGCGTGCCCAGCTACCTCTTCAACGGCGCACAACTGAAGGACGGCACCCTGCTCCGCGAGCTACAAGGCCAACGCATCGACCTGCTGGTGCTGGCGGGTTTCATGCGCCTGATCCCTGCGGAACTGGTGCAAGCCTTCCCACAGCGCATCCTGAACATCCATCCTGCGCTATTGCCGAAGTACGGGGGCAAAGGCATGTACGGCATGCACGTGCATGAAGCGGTTATCGCCGCCAGGGAATCCGAAAGCGGGATCACCATCCATTATGTGAACGAGCGCTACGACGAGGGCGAACACCTTTTCCAAGCCAGCTGCCCGGTGCTAACGGACGACACGCCGGAAAGCTTGGCGGAGCGCATCCGTGGCTTGGAGCATGCGCACTATGCGCGGGTTGTGGAGGGGGTGGTAACATAAGGTCGCACAGGCGTTCCGATCGTGCTTATGCGAAAGCGGACAAGCTGCCTGTGCGCCCTTACCACCCACTCACCAACAACCTCCGCGCCCCGTTGATGCCGCACTTCTGGTATTGGTCGTAGGCTTTCGCGGCACGCTCGCGGATGCTTTCGTTGGACTCGCGGGCCACCCAGCCATTCAGGGCGGCTTTCAGGGTGTAGGCTTCGGGGGCCATTAGTCCGGTGGTCCATAGCAAGGGTTGGGCGCCTGTGCTGCGCAAGGGTTCCGCAAAGTAGCGCTTGCTGATGCAGGCCAGGATGATCGTTTCCCTGGTGCCACGGTCCGTTGCGGGGAATTCCTTGTCGAGGGTGAAGTCCATCAGTCCATCGTGTCCGATGTAAGCCACGAGATGCGCAGCACCACCGGCCTTTATCGTTCGTGCATCGGCTTCGATCGTTATGGCCCCTGCACCACTTGCAAAACGCAGGAGGTCTTCGGTGGCCTCGCGGATGTTGCGGCCATCGTAGGGATCGGCCACCAGGTACACGGCGCTGTCCTTGTGTTTCCACACAGCACGGTCAAGGATGTGGGTTTCGGTCGCTGGAGTACTTGCCACCCGGATCCATTCCGCCGAGCGGTCGAAATGCGTCTTCACCCCGTAGCCCGCACCCCAGTAGAGGTTGGTGCTGGCCTTCTGTCCATTGCCGATGCCCGGCGGCACTTTCACGATGCCCTGGTGTTCGTTGTCGCACAGCGCAACAAGCACATGGATAATGCGAGGTTGGGCTTCTGCGTGAATAGACCCGAGGAGGAACAGGACGACAAGGTGAAGGATGCGCATAGGATAGGGAATGCAAGCAGGACCATGCCGTAACGCATCGACCGATCCTATGATCTGCCAAGCTTAGGGATGAGCGCTGGCACTTCCTTCCGATAGCGGCGGTATTCCTCACCGAATACCGCGATGAGCTTGCGCTCTTCCAAATGGATGCCAACGGGCAGATACAGGAGTGTGATGCCCACCACCAGCATCGTGCTGAGTGAAAAGGAAAGCAGTAGCCAGCCGAACGCGGCGAGGATGATCCCGGAATAGATGGGGTGGCGCATTCGGCCGTGCAGGCATGAGCGCACCAGACCCGTGGAACGCTCCGGCACAAGGCCAACGAAACCCGCACCACCAAAACGAAGCACTGCAACAGTGGCCAGCAGACCACCCAGCAGCAGCAAGGCCCAGCCCAATACCTGCACTGCCCTAGGGAAGACCTGGATGGTGTTGGGACCGCTGCGCAGGTAGGCCACGCAGACCCACGCGAATAGCACCAGTGATTGGGCGGTGTAAAAGAGCCTGTACCATCGCACCAGCCCGAAGCGCTGATCGGCCCAACGTTTTGCACGCGTATCCGCCAACAGGCTGTGGACCGCATAGAAAACGACGAGGGAAAGGGCCAGATGCAACACGGAAGCAATGTAGTTCGCCCGTCGGCATCTACCCTCCAGCATCGCACCTTTGCACCCGATATAGCACCCTTCTCAACGCTCAATGCGAGGTTCGACCACTCTTCGCATCTCGATATTCTAGCATCTCCACATTCGTTTCTCCCATGTTCGACCTCGTCCAGATCGGTAAAGCCTTCATCGTGCTTTTCGCGGTGATCGACATCGTAGGTGGCATCCCCATCATCCTGGAGGTGCGGCGCAAGGCGGGCAAGATCTACCCGGCCCGTGCCACGTTGGTGAGCCTGGCGATCATGGTCACCTTCCTCTATGTGGGTGAGACCATACTCGGATTCCTGGGCTTGGACGTGAATTCCTTTGCCGTGGCCGGTGCGTTGGTCTTGTTCTTCATCGCCTTGGAGATGATCCTGGGCGTGAAGCTCTTCAAGGAGGACACCAGCGCACCCGGCCTGACCCCGGCCGAGGAGGACAACAAGGTCTACAGCATCGTGCCTCTCGCTTTTCCGGTCATCGCCGGGGCTGGGACCATTACGACCATCCTCTCGTTGCGCGCCGAGATCGAACGGCCGAACATCCTGGCGGCCATCGTGCTGAACATGTTGGTTGTGGTGGTGGTACTGTTGCTCACCAACCGCATCGAAAGGATGTTGGGTCGCGTGGGCTTGATCGTGCTGCGCAAGGCGTTCGGGATCATCCTGCTGGCCATCGCGGTGAAGCTGTTCGCAGGGAACATCACGTATTTGTTCCCACATTAGATCGGGTTTCCCGATCCTTTTGCGGCGGTCCGTAGGTCGACCCAATGGGTCGACGCTACAGGTGCCTACCGCAACCTCTGCGCATGACCACAAGACCTGATCTGCGTGCGAACTACTTTCGCGCCGCATGCACGTAACCATCCACACCGACGGCGCTGCCAGCGGCAATCCGGGTCCCGGTGGCTATGGCGCTGTACTGGAGGCGGGCAAACACCGCAAGGAACTCTGGGGCGGATTCCGGCGCACCACCAACAACCGCATGGAATTGCTGGCGGTGATCGTGGCTTTGGAGGCCTTGAAGAACCCCGGCATGGAGGTTACGGTGGTCAGCGACAGTAAGTATGTGGTGGATGCCGTGGAGAAACGCTGGGTCTTCGGCTGGGAGAAGAAGGGCTACGCGAAAAAGGCGAACCCCGACCTCTGGAGGCGTTTCCTGCAGGTGTACCGCAAGCACAAGGTGAAGTTCCAGTGGGTACGTGGGCACAATGGCCATCCTTTGAACGAGCTGTGCGATCGTCTGGCGGTGGCCGCCAGCCAGCAAAAAGAGCTCGAGGTGGACGAAGGCTACGAAGCGCAGGCGGCGGGTGGGATCTTCGAATAGTAGCAAGATCAACGCAGAGGTGCAGAAGGGCGCAGAGGACGCAGAGTTGAAGGAGTTTCGCATCCCGCACCACATGACATTCACTACGCATGTGACCATAGGGCTGGTCTTTTATGTCCTCTGCGCTCTCTGCGTCTCCATCCTCTGCGTTGCGCCTTTCCCAAAGCACGCCCCACTTCCGGTCCGGATACCGAACTTCGCCCCCATGGCCAAGCAACTGTTCGCCACCGTGAATGGCGCCGATGGGGAGATCGTCCTGGAACGCGCTACACCGCATGCTCCATGGAGCATCGCCGGAGAGGGCACCGCCGACCTGGTGCGCACGGGGCCTTCACAATTCAGCTTGGTGCGCAATGGCAAGAGCCACCGCATCCTGGTCCTGAAGGAGGACCGTGAGAACAACACAGTGCGCATGCGCATCGGTGGCAGCACCTACACGGTGAAGCTGCAGGATGAGCAGAGCCGCTTGATGAAGACCCTTGGTCTGGAGAAGACGGCGGTGAAAGTGCGCGAGATCAAGGCTCCCATGCCGGGACTGGTATTGAACATCCTGGTGAAGCCCGGCGACGCGGTGAAAAAGGATGACCCGGTGCTGGTTTTGGAGGCCATGAAAATGGAGAACGTGATCCGGGCCCCGGGCGATGCGGTTGTAAGCGCCGTACCTGCCGTGCAAGGCAAGGCGGTGGAAAAGGGCCAATTGCTCATCAGCTTCAGCTGAACCAGCCAAACTTGCGCAGTACCCACTGCGCCGTGTTACGACCTTTGTACCATGCGAAAGGACATCCATACGCCCAAGGTGGAGGGCGTGGCCATGGCGGTGGTGCGCGAAGCGGACGAAGAGGGCGAAGAAGCCTGGTACGTCTATGTGCTGAACCAACAGGAGGTGGCCCTGGAGAACGTGCTGGTAAGTTCGCGGGGGTATGGCGAGCTCGAAGGCGAAACCCGAAAGACCAGCGAAATGCGGCATTTCCTGGACACCCTGGAGCCGCGCAGCTGGGCCAGGATCGAGCGCATCGTGGAGGATGTCTTCGGCCTGAACAACCAATACTGGCTCAGCTTCTACATCGGCTCCACGCTGCACGACAAGAAGTACATCTTCCTTCCCGATAGCATCCAGGAGGAGAACTTCACAGAGATCCCGTTGATGCAGAAAAAAGGAGTGATGATCGGATAGTCCAACAAGCATCTTACTTGTCGGTTGCAGCAAGACCTGGCAGAAACAAGCAAGGCTGAAGGAAAAAGGAGAAAGGCTGAAGGCTGAAGATGCCAGCTGTGGAGATCTCGTTCAAGTTGGAGCTCCGTACGTTGGTGCGGATATTTGAGACTTGAGCCCCGCGTGTACAACGAATCCTCGACCCGCCATGCGCCCCGACAACGCCCGCGACCTTACCAAGATCCTGTTCCTGGACATCGAGACCGTGCCGCAGCATTACCGCTGGGAAGAGCTCGATGAGCGTAGCGCCAAGCTCTTCAGCGACAAGACCCGGTTCGAGCAGGAACGCAATAGCAAAAGCGCCGAGGAGATCTACGGAGAGAAGGGTGGGATATTGGCGGAGTTCGGGAAGATCATCTGCATCGGGGTGGGCAGTTTGCGTAGCGAAGGCGATGGACATGGCCTGCGCGCAACCTCCTTCCACGGCGATGATGAGCACGATGTATTGCAACGCTTCGTGGACCTGCTGGACAAGCACTTCAACAGCGACGAGCATTGGCTCTGCGGGCACAACGGCAAGGAGTTCGACTTCCCCTACATCGCGCGGCGTTGTGTGGTACACGGGATCAAACTCCCAAAGCTCTTGAACATCGCAGGGCTGAAGCCCTGGGAGGTGGGGCACCTCGATACCATGAACCTATGGAGCTTCGGTGACCGCAAGGCCTACACCTCACTGGCATTGCTCACCCACATCCTCGGCATACCCACACCCAAGGACGACATCAGCGGCGCTGATGTGGCGCGGGTGTACTACGAGGACAAGGACTTGGAACGCATCGCAACCTATTGCAAGAAGGACGTGGTGGCCACCGCCCAACTCTACCTGCGCCTTACGGGCAAAGGCTTGGTGTCCGACGAACACATCACGCTGGTTTGAGCAACGCGGACCAGCCCATTCTTGACGTCCGCGACCTAACGGTGTGCTTCGGCGACAGCGTTGTCGTCGACGCCATCTCCTTCGCATTGCGCAGCGGCGAATGCCTTGGGCTCGTGGGCGCAAGCGGAAGTGGGAAAAGTGTGACCTCCCTTGCGCTGATGGGCTTGCTGGACATGCGCCATGCGCGCACCATTGGCCAGGCCTTGCTGAGCAGCGATGCCGGAACGGTGGATCTGCTGGCCCTTGATGAGGACAGCATGCGCCGTCACCGTGGCAACGACCTGGCCATGGTGTTCCAGGAACCCATGACGGCGCTGGACCCCGTGTACACCGTGGGCGAGCAGGTGGCCGAAGCGATCCGCCTGCACCTGAAGCTGGACAAGGCCAAGGCGCGCCAACGGGTGGTGGAACTGTTCGAGGAAGTGCAACTGCCCGATCCCGCTGCGCTCTACGACCGCTACCCGCACCAACTGAGCGGCGGCCAGAAACAGCGCGTGGTGATCGCATTGGCACTGAGCTGTTCACCGAAACTGTTGATCTGCGATGAACCCACGACCGCGCTGGATGTGCTGGTGCAACGCGAGGTGCTCGACCTGCTGAAAGCCCTTCGGAAGAAATTCAACATGGGCATGCTCTTCATAACCCATGATCTGGGCGTGGTACGCGAAGTGGCGGACCGCGCCCTGGTGATGCACAAGGGGCGTGTGGTGGAGGATGCCACCGTGGAGGAACTCTTCAAGTCACCGAAGCACCCGTATACCCAAGGCTTGATCGC
>CAYQMC010000050.1:0-1580 GCA_964418285.1 uncultured Chryseobacterium sp. | reverse complement strand
GAAACACTGGGGCTTGTAGGCGGAAGCGGAAGCGGCAAGACCACACTGGGGCGCAGTATCCTGCGCCTGATCGAGCCTACTTCCGGCAACGTGTTCTACAAGGGCCGCGACCTCACCACCTTGAGCATGGAGGAGATGCGTCGCTTGCGCCGGGAGTTGCAGATCATCTTCCAAGACCCTTATTCCTCACTGAACCCGCGGATCACTGTGGGTGGCGCCATTGCCGAAGCGATGCAGGTGCATGGCCTTGGTGGCGATGATCGTCAGCGACGCCTTCGGATCACCGCACTACTTGAACGCGTTGGCCTGGAAGCCGCGCACTACGACCGTTTCCCGCACCAGTTCAGCGGCGGGCAACGGCAACGGATCGTGATCGCGCGTGCCATCGCCCTTGAGCCGCGTTTGGTTGTCTGTGACGAAAGCGTTGCTGCCCTGGATGTGAGCGTGCAGGCCCAGGTGCTCAATCTATTGAACGAGTTGAAGGAGGAGCATGGCCTCACCTACCTCTTCATCAGCCACGACCTGAACGTGGTGAAGTATTTCTGCGACCGGATCCTGGTGTTGGAGAAGGGCCGACAGGCGGAGTTGGGGCCGTCGGATGCGGTGTACGATGACCCAAAAGCGGCCTACACGCGGACGTTGATCGAGGCGATACCCGGGCGATGATCAGAGGGCTGGCCGATGTACGATCAGCCTGAGCTCGAAGTCCCGCACACGAAACCCGGACCCCGATAGGTTCCAGAGGTAGAGCTTGTTCCGTACTGCGCCATTGCGCGGCGGTATGCGCAGGCGGATGTTGAACGGGCCTTCATCCAGAGCAGTGGACCAGTAGCTGAGGTTTCCGCCGGGGGCATCCTCGGTGAAGATCAGGTTGGTGGCATCCCTGCGCTCTGCGTCCCATGCGATGTCGCCAGCGATGAGCAGTTCGGCGTACAGCATACCCGGTACGTCCACCGGCAACGCATCGATCTCGAAAGGGAATTCGTTCGCGCCGAAGCACCACGCCTCGCCAAACTCCGCACAGGGTATGGTGTCCACTCGGTGGTCGAAGCCCAGCACACTGTCGGTGCCCAGTGAGAAAAGCGTATCCTCTTCCACGACCCGCTGCGCATTGCTCCGCTCAAAGAGAAAGACTTCGAAGGCGTGTCCTCCGAGCACTTCCATGCGCTCCCCGGGCACCATCACTTCAAGCAGGCTAAGCGTACTATCGTTCAGCAAACGCTCCAAGGGAACGCCGCCTTCGTTCGGGCCGAAGTGCGCATCCCACACGATCAAGTCGTTCTCACGTAGTGCATCGCCGGGCCAGGAGTTCCAGCTGCGTTCCTTGTCGAAGGGATCCAGCCCGGCGCGGTACCCGATGTATGGGTGGAAGTAGAGCACACGCCGGTCGCCGCTGAGGAGATCGCCAACGCGTTGGCCAACACGATCCACGAAGCGTTGGTAGGCTCCCGCTTCCACCGGCAGGGGTTGCACTGCCACCAAGGCCTTCGCTGCGAACACCACGTACACGGCCGAAAACACCAGTCCGATGGCCACCCCGCCCACACGTCCACCATTCAGCAAGCGCCACACCCGCCCCA
>CAYQMC010000049.1:18283-18605 GCA_964418285.1 uncultured Chryseobacterium sp. | reverse complement strand
CCGCGCAGTACCAGGATATTGGAGAAGTAACGGCCGTTCCATGTGCGGAACTCCACACCGAGCCGTGCCAACAACGGACTCTCCCGACCCTTCACGGCGTACGTAAGGTCGTCGGCGTAGGGGTGGATGTAGGACGCGACCCATGCATGGCGTGCCAGCAGCATGAGCAGGACCACCAGTACAAGCAGATCGAGCGAGCGGCGCATCATGGCCCGGTGCTGTTCCTCGGCGACTATAGCCCAACGCGCTCCTTCACGCGATAGCGGTTCCGGTCCGCGCTGCTCCGGCTTACGAGCTCGGCGACAAAACCGGCCGTGAAGAG
>CAYQMC010000049.1:11375-18273 GCA_964418285.1 uncultured Chryseobacterium sp. | reverse complement strand
CGTGAAGAGCTGTACCCCGATGATCATGGCAGCCAATGCCACATAGAACAAGGCCTGACTGGCAACGAGCGGAGCGGCCTCGTGCACCACATACAGGAACCAAAGTTTGCTGGCGATCAGCCAGGCCGCCGCGCCGAAACCGAACACGAACATCAATGTGCCCAAGCCACCGAAGAAGTGCATCGGCTTCTTCCCGAAGCGGAAGATGTAGCTGATCGTGAGCAGGTCCAGGAAGCCGTTGATGAAGCGGTCGAAACCGAACTTGGTGCTGCCGTACTTGCGGGCGTGGTGCTTCACCACCTTCTCGCCGATCTTGCCGAAACCCTCCTTCTTGGCGATGAAGGGGATGTAGCGGTGCATCTCACCGAAGACTTCGATGTTCTTCACCACTTCGCTGCGGTAGGCCTTCAGGCCGCAGTTGAAGTCGTGGAGCTTTACGCCGCTGACCCTGCGCGTGGTCCAGTTGAAAAGTTTGGTCGGCAGGGTCTTGGTGATCGGGTCGTAGCGCTTCTTCTTCCAGCCGCTCACCAGGTCGAAGCCGTCCTCCTGGATCATGCGATACAGCTCAGGGATCTCGTCCGGATCGTCCTGGAGGTCGGCATCCATGGTCATCACGACCGCCCCTTGTGCGGCCCGAAAGCCCTCGTTCAAGGCCGGACTCTTTCCGTAGTTGCGACCGAAACGGATGCCCTTCACCCGCGCATCCGACCCGGCCAAGCGTTGGATCTCGGCCCAGGAACCATCATTGCTGCCATCGTCCACCAGCAGGATCTCGTAACTGTTGCCCATGGCACCGATGACCCCATGCAAGCGCTCGACAAGGATGGGCAGGGATTCGCGCTCGTTGAGCAGGGGGATGACGATGGACAGGTCCATGGTGCAAGGATACGGGGTGGAAGCAGACGGACGAAAAGGCCCGCGGGGCGAAAATCACAACGCGATGTGTGTTTACCGTGGTCGCATCCCTCCATTCTCCTACCTTTGTGCCGGGGCAAGTCCCGTACGACCAGCTCCCGCTGAATCCCCCAGGTCCGGAAGGAAGCAAGGGCAGGCGGTCGTAGCGGTGCGATGCGGATCGCTTGCCCCACTTTTTTTTTACCCTGACCGAAGGTTTTCGACCTTCCCCGGCCGGTAGGGCCCACGTTCACAAGGTATGCGCTGGCTACCTTGGCGCCCATGTCCAACTACACCAAAGTGGTGCTTGTCACCGGAGGGTCGAGCGGATTGGGAAAAGCCATTTGTTCAAGACTTGCCGCCCTGGGGCATACCGTTTACGGCACCAGCCGTAAGGCCAGCGACAGCGACCAGCCCAATGGGTATCGCTTGGTGGCCATGGACGTGACCGACGAGGCCAGCGTGAATGCTGCTGTTGCGGACCTTGTGCAACGCGAAGGCCGCATCGACGTGCTCATCAACAACGCAGGCCTCGGTATCCAAGGCCCGGCAGAGGATATCACCGTGGAGGATGCGCAGCGGCTTTTCGACACCAACGTGTTCGGGCCACACCGCCTTTGCCGTGCCGCCTTGCCGCACATGCGCCAGCAGAAGAGCGGGCTGATCATCAACATCAGCAGCGTTGCGGCCAACTTCGGATTACCCTACCGCAGTTTCTACAGCGCCAGCAAAGCCGCTCTGGACCGCTATGCCGAAGCGCTACGCACCGAGGTGGAACGCTTCGGGATCAGCGTGGTGACCGTGCAGCCGGGCGAATTCAACACCAACATCAAGAACGCGAGGATCACACCGGCACACATCTCCGAGGCGCATCGCCCAGGCTACGAGCGGGCCATGGAGATCCTGGGGGGCAGCATGCACTACAGCCGCGATCCGGATGAATTGGCGCAGGTGGTGGCGCGGATCATACGCACACCCGAACCGAAGGTCACATACATCGTCGCCCAGGGGATGCAGAAACTGAGCGTGCAACTGCGCAAAGTGCTCCCCGGGCGCATGTTCATGCGCATGGTACGCAAGCACTACGAGTAGGCCATGATCACCTACGACTCCCGGAATTGGTTCAAGGCGCTGGCGTTGCACCGCAGCGATACGTTCCGAAAACTGCTTCCCTTGCTCGTCCTTGTCGGGCTGTTCACCTTGGGCGTTGGCTGGTTGGAGGTGAAGTACCTGAAGATGTCATCCAGCAGTCTGGTGAGCAACCTGCCCGTCATGCACAGCATCCTGGGGTTCGCCATCAGCATGCTGCTCGTATTCCGCACCAACACGGCCTACGACCGCTGGTGGGAAGGTCGAAAGCTATGGGGCCAGTTGGTGAACACGAGCCGAAACCTGGCCTTGAAGATCGATGCCCACATCGCCCCCGACGACCGCAGCACCCGGTCGATCTTCGCACGGTCCATCGCGCTGTTCGCGCATGAGCTCAGGCAGCATCTCCAACTGGAGAAGACACGCCTTGCTCTGGATGGCACTCCGCATCCGGAGATCCCCGACTTCGACCGGAGCAAACATGTGCCCGCGCAAGTGGCCAAAGTGATGCATCAGCGCATCAACAGCCTGTACCGGGCCGGGGCGATCACCGGCGAGCAACTGCTCGTACTGGACAAGGAGCTGGTGCAATTCCTGGAGATCTGCGGTGCATGCGAACGCATCAAGAATACGCCCATCCCCTACTCCTACAGCAGCTTCATCAAGAAGTTCATCGTCATCTACGTGCTTACCCTGCCCTTCGGTTTCGTGTTCTCCCTGGGTTACATCGCCATACCGGTCACGATGTTCATCTTCTACGTCATGGCGAGCCTGGAATTGATCGCCGAAGAGATCGAGGACCCCTTCGGCACCGATACCAACGACCTGCCCATGCGGCGCTTGGCCGGCATGATAAAGGGGAACGTGGAAGAGATACTCGGTTAAGGGAACGCTGCGCTACAGCCCGGTCCGGTCATGGCCACACTATCCACACCCACCCGCACGGCGCTGCTGATCACCGTTGCAGCGCTCGGCTACTTCGTGGACATCTACGACCTGGTGCTGTTCAACGTGGTGAAACGCGAGAGCTTGGAGTTCATCCTTGGCGCCGGGGACCCACGGATCAAGAACATCGGCATCGACCTGTTCAACATCCAGATGCTGGGTATGCTGCTGGGTGGCATCCTCTGGGGCGTCTGGGGCGACAAACAAGGCCGGATCACCGTGCTCTTCGGTAGTATCCTGCTCTATTCGGTGGCCAACATCGCCAATGCCTTCACCTATGACCTCACCTCCTATGGTATCGTACGATTCATAGCCGGTGTCGGACTGGCCGGCGAGTTGGGCGCCGGTATCACACTGATCACCGAGACCATGCCACGCAACAAGCGCGGCTACGGCACCATGATCATTGTCGTTTTCGGAGCTCTGGGGGCTGTGTTCGCGGCCGAGGTGAATGCACAGGGACAGCGGATCGGCACCCTGTTGACCGATGCGACCGGACATGGATTCATGAACTGGCAGGTGGCCTACATCGTGGGGGGAGGCATGGGGCTGTTGTTGCTGGTCATGCGTTTGGGAACCTTCGAAAGCGGACTCTTCTCCAAGATGAAGGACAAGGCCCTGAAACAGGGCGACGTGCGCTTGCTTTTCACCAATAGGAAGCGTGCTTTGCGCTACCTGGGTTGCATTCTCATCGGCGTGCCCATCTGGTTTGTGATCGGAGCACTGGTGAACCTCTCGCAGGATGTGTTCGTGCCCGAATTCGGGATCGATACAAGCAGCTTGGATGCGAACGGTCTTCGCACCATCAACGGCACGGCGATCAAATACACCTATATCGGACTTAGCATCGGCGACCTGTTGAGCGCGCTCCTGAGCCAGTTGTGGCGAAGCCGCAAGAAGGTGATCTACCTGTACCTCGGCCTCAACCTCGCGCTCACCCTGTTCTTCCTCTTCGGATTGCAGGGCGCGAGCATCGAACTCTACAACTGGACCTGTCTTGCTCTCGGCCTTGCGACCGGATACTGGGTGCTTTTCGTTACGGTAAGCAGCGAGCAGTTCGGCACCAACATCCGCGCCACGGCCGCCACCACGACCCCCAACTTCGTACGGGGCAGCGTTTGGCCCATCACGAGTGCGTTCAAGTACCTCGCCATGCCCTTGGGCAATGTGACCGGCGCCTTGGTCGTCGGCCTGCTCTGCATCGGGGCCGCGTTCTGGGCCACCAGCCGGATCCACGAGACGTTCGACAGCGACATGGACTACTGGGAGGAGTGATCGATCGCTGTGGTGACCGGATCCACGGTTCCGGATAGCCCATCCCGGATCGGTAGGGAGTTCATCGCCCCCTACTCCGGACCCGGAAGGCATTTGATAGCTTCGGTGCTTTGATCCAGAGCGGTTCCATGACCCTACAGCAATTGCATTACATCGTGGCGTTGGACGACCACAGGCATTTCGTACGTGCCGCCTCGGCCTGTTTCGTGTCGCAACCCACGCTCACCATGCAATTGCGGAAATTGGAGGAGGAATTGGAGGTTGTGCTCTTCGACCGCAGCGCGCATCCCGTTAAGCCGACCGAAACGGGGAGGCGCATGATCGCGCAGGCCCGCATCATCCTGCGCGAAGCCGAACAGTTCCGATCGCTGGTCGATGAACTCCACGCCGGGTTCAGCGGAACGTACCGCATCGGTGTGATACACACCTTGGCTCCCTATCTCCTCCCCCTCTTCCTCCCACGCTTCGCGGAAGCCCACCCCGATGTTCGGCTGGTCATCGACGAACGCAAGACCAGCCGCATCCTGAAGGCGTTGCGCAAAGGGGATCTCGACCTGGGGATCCTTGTAACACCCGTGGATGCACCGGACATGGAGGAGACCCCCCTTTTCCAAGAGCCCTTCCTGGCCTATCTGCCCAAGGGCCATGCATTGCGACGCCGCAGGCAGATGGATCGCGGAGACCTGAACGGGCAGGCTTTGTGGGTGTTGGGCGAAGGCCATTGCTTCAGGGAGCAAGCACTAAGCCTGTGCGATAGACCCAGCTCCGGTGGACACGAGAACGTGCTCTACGAAAGTGGAAGTATCGAAACCCTGAAACAGCTGGTGCGCAATGGAAGTGGCATGACCCTGGTGCCCGAGCTCAGTGTGGAGCCCGATGACCCGCATGTGCGGCCCTTTGCCGCCCCAGTACCCGTGCGTCAGGTCAGCCTGGTGGTGCGCAAGCCGTTCGTGCGTAGACGGTTGCTGGAGGAGCTGGCGGTAAGCATCCGCAGAGCGGTCCCCGCACACATGACGGCCCAAGGCAAAGGGCCAACCGTGCTTGCACGCGGTACGACCGACTACTCCTGAGGCCCCAAGCCGGTCTCGAAGAAACCGGGGATCACGCCTTTGTTCACCGCGATCTCCTTCACCGTAAGCGTAAGACCACCCATCGGACCACCGGTTTGCACCATGGTGCGCGGGAACAGGACCCCAGCCTCGGGCTGGTGGTCCAGGTAGTCCGTGGTGATGATCAGGGAGCGGCCGCCGATGTTACGCTGCTCTTCGCGGCGCAGACGCAGGCCTGTGTCCACGTCGAAGTAGTCGTTCATGCTGGTGCCCGAGACGGTCGTCACATGCACCTTGAAAACAGGAACCCCTTCGATGGCTGTACGCCCGACGATGTCCATGCGCTCCGCCACGAGGCGCATATCCATTTCGGGCACAGGGGCTGCCCCGCGCTGCACCTCTTCCAGATCGATATCCTCCAGCTCCTGGTCCCCTTGTGGGCTTTTGCTCACGGCGCGGCTTCCGTCCAGGATGACCTCCTGCACGACCATGTCCCCCATCTTGGTCTCCGACCGGAACTTCCCTCCTCCGCCATACCAAGTGGTCATGGTGACGGGGTTTCCGCCCACCTGGGCGCTCATGTCGATCCGCATATCACGGATCTTGGCGATCGCCTCACGACCGCCCAGAGCCTTCAGGTATGCTTCCACGATGTCCTCGGCCGTACGGTCGGTCACAGGATCCAAGGGAGGTTCCTTCCAACGTTCGCCGTCCTCGTCCACTTGCATGATGGGCATGTTGGACTGCCTGCTCAAGGGCACCAGACCGCGCTGCACCTTCTCCTTATCGCCCACCACGAAGATCACGGCGTTATCAGGATGCAGGAAGGCCATCGCTGCGGCCTGCACATCCTCCAAGGTGACCGCATCCAAACGTTGCAGGTAGGTGGCGTAATGGTCGTCCTCCAGCTTGTTCAGGAAAGTGTTCAGCGCGAAGCGGGCCACCGTGCGCGGGTCCTCCAAGCCCCGCGCGAAACTGCCGGCCATGTACTTCTTGGCAAGGTCCAACTCCTCTTGTGTCACAGGCGCCTCACGCAGCCCCTCGATCTCCTTGATGATCTCGGTGATGGCACTGTCCGTCACTTCCGTGCGTACACTGACACTGGCCGTAAAGCTCCCGTTGAAGCGGTCGGCTTCAAGGCTGGAATAGGCTCCGTAGGTATAGGCCTTGTCCTCGCGCAGGTTCTGCATCAAGCGTGCATTGAACACCCCACCACCAAGGATGGTATTCATCACCTGTCCATTCAAGGCTCGTACATCACGCGGTTCGAGGTTCAGGGGGAAGGAGACACGGATCACGGATTGGGTTGCTCCAGGACGGTCCACTAGCACCACCCTGCGGTTCCCGTTCGGTGTTCTTGGGCCCTTCAAGGTGCGCATGGTGCCGAGACCTTCGATGACCAGTTCTCCCGTTGTGGGATCACCGATGCCTGCCCCTTCGGTCTTCCATTTGCCGAAGTATTTCTTGGACAGCTTCTTGGCCTCCTTCACGGTGATGTCGCCCACAAAGACGAGGTAGGCCTGGTCGGGACGGAAGAAATAGTCGTAATAAGCGCGGACATTCCCTGGCTCGATCGCCTTCAAGGTGACCTCCGTCGTAACCTCGCCGTACGGGTGCACCCGGCCAAAGGTCGCGGACCGTCCAAC
>CAYQMC010000049.1:0-11365 GCA_964418285.1 uncultured Chryseobacterium sp. | reverse complement strand
ATCCGGATCGGTCCTGCGTTGTTGGACGGAGGACATGTATCGCGTTCGCACCTTTTCGAACTCGGCGTCGGGGAAGGTCGCGCCCGTGGTGACATCGGCTGCGATGTCCAACATGCTCTCCAAATGCTTCCGCAGTCCACCGATGAAGACCCCGTCGTTCGACGTGCTGAAGTTGGCGCCGAGCTGGTCCACGGCCTCATCCAGTTCGACCTTGGTGCGCTTGGTGGTGCCGGCACCCAGAAGCTCACCGGCCATATCCACCACACCCGCAAGTTTGCCCTGGCCAATGGGCGGGATATCGATGCGCACCTGAACGCTCACCAGCGGCAGCTTGCGGTTCTCCACGACGATCACCCGCATGCCGTTGCCCAAGGTGAATGAGGTACTGGCGGCCAGGTTCACGGCGGGTGCCGGACCCGGTGCTGGCGCTTTGCTACGGTCGATCTGTGCGTTCATGAGGGCCGGAAGGAGCAGGCCAACGAGGAGCCCTGAACCGCTCAGGGGCGTTCTGCGGAAGGATGGCATGCCGATCATTGCTGTTTGAGACTTTCAGGAAGGTAGTGGAGCACCACGCGGCGCTTGATATCGAAATAGGTGCTCGCTGCACGCTGCAGATCGTCGGAGGTTAGGGAGAGGTAGCGTTCCAACTCGGTATTCACCAGTTCGGTGCTGCCCAAGAGCATGTAGGCCGTGGCCAGGTTCCCCGCCACACCCGCCACCCTGCTGTTCGCGGCGATGGCTTCGGCTTCCAACTGGGCCTTCAACTTGGCAAGCTCGGCCGCAGGCACCCCTTCACGCTGCACCCGCTCCAGTTCGGCGTCCATCGCCTTCTCCAAAGCTTCCACATCCACACCGGCATTCGCCACGGCGAAATGGATGGCCAACCCGGGATCCTCGAAGGGCAGGCTGAAGGCACCAACGAAGATGGCCTTCTGCTGCTCGTCCTTCACCGACTTGTTCAAGCGGGCCGAATTGCCGTTGGACAGCAAGCGGTTCACCATATCCACTGCATAGAAATCCGCCGTGCCGTTCGCCGGAATGCGGTAGGCCGTGACCACCGCAGGCAATTGGATCTTATCGTACACGACGTCGCGCACCTCTCCTTTCAGCGGCGGCTCAACGATGGTCGGGCGCTTCACTTCGGCCCCACGCGGTATACCGCCGAAGTACTTGGCGGCAAGGTCGCGGGTCTCCTCGATGTCGATATCACCGGTGATGACCAACACGGCATTGTTGGGGACGTAGAAGCGCTTGTAGAAGTTCTTGTAGTCCTCTTCACTGGCAGCGTTCAGGTCCTCCATGTACCCGATGGTCGGCCATTTATACGGGTGTTCGGAATACGCACGCTCCAGTACCTCCAGCAGGATGCTACCATAGGGTTGGTTCTCGTAGCGCTGCCGGCGCTCCTCCTTCACCACTTCGCGCTGGGTATCCACCCCTTTCTGGTCCACCTTGGCATGCAGCATGCGTTCGCTTTCCAACCACAGGCCTAGCTCCAGCTGGTTGCTGGGAAGCACCTCGTAGTAATACGTGCGGTCGCCACTCGTATTGGCATTCAGGATGCCTCCGGCACCTTCCACATACTTGCTGAACTCACCCCGGCCGATGTTCTTCGATCCCTCGAAGAGCAAATGCTCGAAGAAGTGCGCAAAGCCACGCCGCTTGGGGTCCTCGTTCTTGCTACCCACATGGTACATCACACTCACCGCCACGATGGGCGTGCTGTTGTCCTGGTGCAGGATGACATGGAGGCCGTTGGCGAGGTCGAACTCGGTGTAGGCGATGGCCCGGGTCTGGGCCTCAACGGGTGAGGCGAGCATGACAGCAGCTGATAGAGGCAGTAGGTTCTTCATTACACTGGGCGTTGTCACCGGTCGTTGCCAAGGTCGCCAGTGATGCGCGGGCCCCAAAACTAAGGGGAACGCCATTAGGATGGCCTGCGGTCGCGCGGAATGGTGCCAGCGCTGTTCGACCCCTGCCGGCTGTACTCCATCAGCAGTGGGACGTTGGCCTCGGGAACCACCAGCCACGCAGCTCCAGCGATTACTTTCGCGCCTTCATCGATAACTGCTCACCATCCATCGATAACCTGATGCCACCCCTGCACGTACACGTGCGTCATTTCGCAGATCCAACGTGACAGAGATCCTACAGGACCGGACCTTGAGCCCAGAGGTGGTGGATTCCATCCAGGGCCTGCTGGCGGCATTCGACGCCCGCCGCGTTGCGCTTTTGCATGCCAGGAATGCACGCCGGCAGCAGCTTTCCGCCGGAGACGTTTCCCGCCTTGCCGCCACCGAGCACATCCGCGCGAAGTCATGGACCGTGGACACCCTGCCCGAAGGACTGCTGGAGCGCCGGGTGGAGCTGATGGGTGGTGCCAGCCGTTCGGAGATCATCACCGGGTTGAACGCCGGTGCCAAATCCTACATCGCCGACCTGTGGAATTCCACCCCGGGCGACCCCTGGAACATGATGCGGGCCCACAGGAACCTCGAGCGCGCTGCGCACCTCGACCTGGCCTACCTGCCTACCGATGGTGGACGTATCAGGATCAATCCAGGGACCACCACCCGGCTGATGGTGACACCCCGCCCCATGTACGCGATGGAGCGCGCCTACCTGCACGATGGGGAACCCGTACCGGCCAGCTTCTTCGACCTCGCATTGCTGATGCACAAGTGCTCGGCTCCTTTGATCGCCAGGCAAGGTGGCTTATACCTCTATCTCCGGGATATCCAGGGGCATCTGGAAGCCCGTTGGTGGGCATCCGTGTTCGCTTCGCTGGAATCGGCACTGGACCTGGCCACGGGCAGTATCCGTGCGACCGTTATGGTGGATACCATTGCAGGTGCGCTGGAGGCCGAGGAGATCCTGTTCGAACTCAGCCATCATGCGGCCGGCATGTCCTTCGACCCCCAAGGCTATGCGGCCGACCACATCGCCTTGTTCCATGCCGCTGACCGCCCTGTTCTGCCCGATCGTGAAACCATCGGCCTCAACTCACCCTTCCTAAGGGCCTTGAGCCTGCAGACCATTGGGCTGTGCCACCGCAGGGGCTGCCACGCCATCGGAGCGCCCAGTTTCGTGCTGCCGCCCGTGGACCCCGACAAGGCAAAGGCGGAATACCTGGAGATGCTCGCCGACAAGGAAAGGGAGGCGCTGGACGGACACGATGGGACCATCGTGGTGCACGTGGATACGGTGAACGCCGCCATGCGCGAGTTCAACAAGAGCATGCCGCGCGCCCACCAACTCTACTACGAGCGCAACGACGAGATCTCCGCGGCCGACCTGGTCCGAAGGCCGGAAGGTCCCATTACGGTCGAAAGTCTGGTAGGCTGTGTGCGCACCGCCCTGCGCACCATGGTCCAGCGCCGGGAAGGGCTCGGCTGGGTGATCCAGGGCGGCCGCATGCACGACCGCTCCTCGTTGCGGCTGGCACTCCGCCTGCTCTGGCATTGGTCGCACAGCTCGTTTGGGGTCATCACCGACAGTGGTCTGGAGGTACACGCCGATCTGCTGCGCTTCCTGGTGCGCAAGGAAAGCGGCAAGATGTTCGCCCGATCCGATGCGCGCACGCAAGCCGTCGCGGCCAAGGCCGTCGACCATCTCTTGGAACTGGTGAACGGCGAACACCTGCCACTGGAACCCATGGATTGAGGGCCTGCCTATCTTGGCCGCCCGCTGCATGAACACTGCGAACTGGATCCCCACCGAACAGGAGCTTCCCGAAGATGGAGCCCGTGTGCTGTGCTACATCCCCGGCAACAGCGTATACCTGCCCGGCAAGACCGGCGATACGGAACTGCGCGAAGTGGTGGTGATGCGTTTCGCCAAGGACTTCTTCCTGAAGAACGCGAGCAAGACCGGGTATTCCGGCACACCCCATTTCTGGCTCGGCGAAGGCACCAGCAACCGCTTTTTCGCGGAGGTAACGCACTGGCGCCCCCTGCCCCTGGTACCGGTCGCCTAGCACCAGGCACTTCCCGAAACGAGGAAAGGGTGCATGCGCACCTGGCGCATGCACCCTTTCGGTGCGGTCGTCCAACGTCGGACTATTTCACGATCTCCAACAGCTCCACGTCGAATACAAGGACACTGTTCGGAGGAATGCTGCCGCCCGGGCCACCGCTTGGGCCGTAGGCCAGGTCGCTGGGGATATGCAGTTTCCACTTCGACCCTTCGGGCATGAGCTGGAGTCCTTCCACCCAACCACGGATCACCTGACCAACACCGAACACAGCAGGCTCTCCACGCTTGTAGCTGCTATCGAACTCGGTGCCGTCTATCAAGGTGCCGGCATAATGCACGCGCACCTGGCTCTCAGCGGTGGGCTTGGCACCCGTGCCCATGGTGATCACCTCGTACTGGAGTCCGCTGGGCGTGGTCACCACACCTTCCCGTGCACCGTTCGCGGCAAGGTATTCCTCACCCTTCACACGATTCGCCTCCCCTTCCTTGGCTTCCTCGGCCATGCGTTCCTCCTGGAGTTTCATCATGTAGCCCTGTACCACCGACTGCAAGGTCTCCTGGTCCAGGATCGAGGTGCTGTCGAGTCCATCGCGCAGACCCATCTTCATGGCATCGAGGTTCACGCTATCCAATTTGGAGCGTTTGAAGTTGGCTCCGATGTCCGCGCCGATGGCGTAGCTCACCGAATCCATTTCATTGGTCAGGGCCACGCGCCCTTTTTGGCCTTGGGAACAAGCGCTAAGAAGGGTCATCGCAAGCGCGGCGGTCGTAATTCGGATGGTCATGTTGTGTTGAATGGGCTGCAAAGGTAGGGCCTTGCATGCGAACACTAGGAGGATGCGATCGTGCCACCGTCCCAGGCCCTGTCCGGAAAACGCAGCACCTTGGCCATGGTCCGTTTGAATCGAGGAAAGCGGTAGAGGTCGCTGTGATGACCGTTGGGAAAGGTGAACAGTTCCCGTTGCAGGGTGGAAGGAACCCGGGAATACAGCCTCAGCGCACTGGAATAAGGCACCAAGGTGTCCCGCTTACCGTGGAAGATGTATACCGGACATTTCACACGGCGGATGGCCAGATCATTGCGCATGGTGTAACGCAGCAACAAGCGATAGGGCAGTATGGGGAGGTAGTAGCGCGCCACATCGTACAGATCGGCGAAGGGCGTTTCCAGGACCAGCAAGCGGGGTGAGCGGGCCGCTGCCACGGGTGTGGCCAATCCACTTCCCAAGGACCGGCCATAGAGCACGATATCCTGCTCCGGCCATTGCTCACGCAGGTGATCGTACCAGCGCAAGGCATCGGCATGCAGTGCAGCTTCGCTCAGCTTCCCCCTGCTCTTTCCGTAGCCCCGGTGATCGGGCATGAGCACCGCGTAACCCAGCTTGGTGAAACGTGGAGCCAGCTTGCCCCAGCGACGCAGGCTACCGGTGTTCCCATGGAAGTAGAGCAGCACCCCCTTGGCGTTTGCCGCAGGAAAGTACAAGCCATGCAGTTCGCTCCCGTCATCGGCCTTGATGAAGCGTTCCTCGAACGGATGGGTGAAACGGAAACGATACCCCCTGCCCGTGCGGAAGCGCACGAAGATGAAACGCTCCTGCAGGATGTAATAGAACAGGCAAAGCACTCCGTAGGCCACCATCACCAGCACCAACAAAGCGATCACCAGAGCCATTGCTACGCGAATCTACCGCCTATGAAGGCCTTGGTGCAGAGGGTTTCAGTGTGCATCACGCAGGAACACCCATTCACTGGCCGTGCTTTCCTCGGGCGCATACCGATACCCATCGCCGGTGTAGCGCTTCAACTGCACGGGCTCCAAAATGCGGTGTTGGATGATGTGCCGGGCCATGGCCCCGCGCTGGTGCTTGGCATACATCATCACCACGGCATAGCCCCTGGCCGTGCGGTCCTTGAACACCGGCGTCACCACGTTCGCCTTCAGCAGCTTGGGCTTCACGGCCTTGAAGTACTCCGCGGAAGCCAGGTTCACCACCACTTCGCCTGCGTTGGCATCCAGGTCGGCGTTGAGCTGTTCGGTGATGCGCTCGCCCCAGAAGGTATACAGGTCCTTGGCCCGGCCCACGCCGAACTTGGTTCCCATCTCCAAACGGTACGGCTGCATCAGGTCCAATGGGCGCAACACGCCATACAGCCCGGAGAGGATGCGCAAGTGGTGCTGGGCAAAGCGCAGGTCATCAGCATCCAGGCTGCGTACATCCAGCCCCCGGTAGGCTTCGCCATTGAAGGTGAAGGCGGCCGGCATGGCATTCCGCACGGTGAACGGCGTGGACCATCCCGCATAGCGCGCATGGTTCAGTTCGGCCAGCTTGGGGCTTATGTGCATCAGGTCGCCCAGCTTCTTCGCGCTCAGCCCACGCAACTTCTTCACCAAGGCTTCGCTGTGGTCCAGCATACGGGGCTTGGTGGTACCGCGCAGCCCGGAAACGGGTTCTTCGCTAAGGTCCTTGGCGGGAGAAAGTAGGATGAGCATGGGGCTTCGGTGGTTGTTCGTGCGGGCTGCGTGGTGCGCCGGTGGTTTCGTATGGCCCTGTGTTTTTCCAACACCGGAACGGCCACATCGTTCAGGCCATGCCGCGCTGTTTGGCGATGCTCTCGTAGGCCTGCTGCACCTTCTTGAACTTCTCGCCGGCGGCCTTCTGCACCTCCTCGCCAAGCTGCGCCACTTTATCGGGATGGTATTTCATGGCCATGCGGCGGTAGGCCTTCTTCACTTCATCGTTGGTGGCCGTGGCGGGTATCTCCAACACCGCGTACGCGGCACCGGGGTCGTCCATGCGGAACATGGCGCTCAGCGACCCGAGGTCCTTGTCACTGATGCCCAGGTCGCGGGCCATGCGTTTCAACAGGTCGAATTCCGCACGGTCCACCGAACCATCCGCATGGGCCAGCCCGATGAGGTAGTGCATGAGCTGGAGCCGGGCCGGGTGCGGCATGTACTGGCGCACCTGCATGCATACCTCGTGCACCGGGATATCCTGCTTCAGCACATCGCGCAGCAAGACCAGCAACTGGCCCGTTTGGTCCGCTCCGAATTGCTGGAGCAGGAAGCGCCGCACGTGATCCAGTTCGGCTTTGGTGACGCGGCCATCGGCCTTCATAAGCGCCGCCGTCAGGACAACGAGGCTCATGGCCAGGTCGCCGCCCGTGGTCTGGCGGCCACGCATGTCTTGTACAGGAATGTCAGGCAGCGTGCCCCGCATGTTGTCGAACACGGCGCCGAGGGCAAAACCGAGCAAGCCCCCGATGGGACCACCGAAGGCCCATCCAAGGCCTCCCCCTATCCATTTGCTATAGTTCACGTGCGAATATCGATCAGTTGATGCGTTGACAGCCCTGGCACGGTGGACAGTGATCCTGGATCCCGACCTACCACCGCCCACCGGCGCCGCCGCCGCCGAAACCTCCTCCACCAAAACCACCAAAGCCGCCACCACCTCCGCCAAAGCCGCCGCCGAAACCACCGCCGGGGCCATGGCGGCGTTGCGTCTGGCTCATCAGCCACATGGCCGTCCAGAAATCGATGTTGTTGATGCGGGCATAGCGCTTCACGCTGCTCCGCCACGCGAAGACCATGACGGCAATGAATCCCAGGAAGAACAGGAGCACGGGCCAGGCTGGTGGCTTCTTCCCATAGCTCTTCTCATCGAACTCGCCTTTCGCCAAGGCCATCAGTACGTCCGTTGCTTTGTCCAGCCCCCGGAACGCATTCCCTTCCCGGAATTCAGGGAGCATCTCACGGTCCACAACGCGCTTGGCGGCCAGGTCGGGGATCACAGGCTCAAGGCCATACCCTACCGCGATGTACGCCACCCGCTGACCGGGAGGGCCGTATGGCTTCAGCAGGACCACCACACCATTGTCGAAGCGCTTCTGGCCGATGCCCCACACCTCACCCACTTGAAAGGCCAGGTCGGACTCCGGTAAGCCACACAGCGTATCCACCACCAATACCAGTATCTGGTTGCTGGTCTCCCGCGCGAATTCCACCAACTTGGCATTCAGCCGCTGCGCTTCCTGCTTGGTAAGCCAGGGCTCACCATACTGCCATACAAGCTGGTCCTGCTCACGTTCCGGTGGCGCCTTGATGTCGCATGGGAACTGCGCCCCCAGCACCGTGGTGGCCACCAACAACAGGACCAGGGCAAGGAACTGCTTCATCGGCGACCGAAGGTGACCTCGTTGGAAAGTTCGTTGCGATCATCGCTACGGGGTGGAAAGAATGCGGAAAGCCGCTCCCCCACCATGCGCACGGCTTCACACAGCCCTTCGGCCTGCCTCCCGGCGGCGAAGTGTGTCTTCAACACATCCACGGTTCCATTCCAGAAGCCTGCCGGAACCTTTTCATGGATGCCTTTGTCGCCCAGCACGGCCACCAAACGGTCGGCCACGCACACATAGATCAGGATGCCGTTGCGCTCCCGCGTGTGTTGCATGCCCAGTTCATCGAAGATGTACGCCGCATGGTCCAGCACATCCTCTTCGATGTGGTCCTCGATGTGTACCCGGATCTCGCCGGAGGTAGCCCCCTCCGCCTTGGATATGGCTACCGCCACATCCCTCCGCTCATCGTCCGTCAAGAAATCGGCTGCGCCAGGCACGGCTTAGAATGCGATCTCTGGTGCCACATCAGCGCCCTCCTTGGCCTCGAAGTAGCCCTTCTCGGTGAACCCGAACGTGCCCGCCAACAGGTTGCCGGGGAAGCGCAGGATGCGGTTGTTGAACTCACGCGCCACGTCGTTGTACTTGCGGCGCTCCACACCGATCCGGTTCTCCATGCCTTCGTACTGCACCTGGAAATCCTGGAAGCCCTTCACGGCCTTCAACTCGGGGTAGCGCTCAACGGTCACCATCAGCCGCGAAAGCGCTCCGGTGAACTGCTGCTGGGCCTGCTCGAAGGCCTGCAGGTTCTCCGGCGTCAGGTCGTTCACATCCACATTGACACTGGTGGCCTTGGCCCGCGCCTCGATCACGCCGGTCAGGGTCTCCTGCTCGAAATCGGCAGCACCCTTCACGATGGCCACCAGGTTCTGCGTCTTGTCGGCCCGCAGCTGGTAGGCGTTCTCCACGTTGCTCCACTGCTTCTTCACATCCTCGTTGAGGCCGATGGTGCCGTTGTAGAAACCGATGCCCCAAAAGGCGAGCAGGGCGATGACGGCAATGGTGATGATGAGACCGATGTTCTTCATGCGGGGTCGCGTTTGGGTTTGATGGTGGGCGAAGGTAGGATGTCGCCCAAAGACCGCCGTTCGGAACAACTCGGGTGCCAAGGCCCACCACCTGACAGTACGTCAGCGATCGGTGCACGGCCGAGGGCCTTTACCTCCCGGCACAGGCCGTCCCATCGGCATCCGCCGGCATGGGGCTCCCACCAGCCGCTGCTCAGTGGCGCACCACGAAGCGCTTGGACCACGACCGGCCACCTTCGCCAAGCTGCACCGTGTAGGCACCGGGCGACAGCCCTTCCACAGGGATCGTGAACAGCACACCGGCCCTGTGCGCTCCGCTCCGGTACACCTCGCGCCCCTGTGCATCGTACACCACAGCCACCCCGCCGACCCGCTCGGGCAACTGCACGTTGATCGTGGCATCCGCCGGGTTGGGCCACAGGGCGCCTCCATCGTATACCTGCCCCTCGGCCATGCCCACCCCCACCTGGGCGCCATCGAAGAAGCGGGCCGTGGTGGCCACTCCTCCAACGGTGGTCACGATCAGTACGGGGGCGTCCATCCCCAAGGCCACCCAGCGGTACTCCACAGTTTCGGGCCGGTCGGTCGCGAACCCGAAACCGAACTGGTCCACGTAGATGGAATCACGCTGTTCCAGCACGGCCCGCACGCGCAGCACATCGAAGGTGTAGCCGGGAAGAACGAGTTGCCCCCAACCGTCCACCGTGCTGTAACGCCACTGGTCCTGCTTGTAGTAGCCCAAGGTGGGTATGGTCACATTGAAGGAGCTGAAGCTCGTGTCCACATCGCCGTACTCCAAGGGAAAGGCATGGATGAAGTCCACCGGAACCCGGCGTATGGAGGTGGGTATGCCGTTCAGGTTGGCACCGAAGCCCACATCGCGGTAGCCGGTACCACCCTTCTTGTAGTAGTTGAACACATCGGCGAAGGAGAAGCCCTGGAAACCGAAGCCCGTGCCCTTCAGCGCGAAGTCCGCACGGTGGTCGGGAAAGATGAAGTTGTTGTTGAAGAAGAACTGGTAGGCCGCCGGTGTGGAAGTAACGCCCACCGCAGTATCGGCTCCCACCGCCCCCAGCGCGATGTCGCTGAAGTCCCATACGACGTTGTCCCCGGTAAGCACAAGGTCGATGTCGCCGGCGGGGGTGCTCCGGTACCGCATGGTATCACCGGCCGAAGGCATGTCGTCAGGACCGATGGTGATCTGGCCCTGGGCCTGGAGGAGCAGGAGCAATGCTGCCGCTGTGATCGTTTCGCGCATCTTCGGGGAATGCTCCGTGGTGGAGTTTCCACAAATGTATCCGGATGCCCAGACCCACAACGAACTTGGCAAGAATATGGCAGGGGGGCCGTTACACCCGGGGGCACAAGCACGGCACGCACCGCCGCTTGCACGGCCCACACCTACCTTTGCGACAATGCGCACCCTCCTCCTTTCCCTTGCCTTGCTCGCGGTAATGGCCGTGCACGGCCAGGACGACAAGCAGCCCGCCTTGATCCAATTCAGCGGCGTGGTGGTCACCGACAGCCTCTCGCCGGTGCCCTTCACCAACATCATGATCAAGAACACCTACCGCGGCACCATGAGCGATGTGTTCGGCTACTTCAGCTTCGTGGCACAAGAGGGCGATACCATCCTCTTCAGCGCGGTAGGCTTCATGCGCGACCAGTACATCGTCCCTACCGAACTGCCGGAGAACAAGTACAGCATGATCCATGTGATGAAGCGCGATACGGTCCGCCTGAAGGAGTTGTCGGTTTATCCCTGGCCCTCGCGCGAGCAGTTCACCGAAGCCTTCCTGAATCTTCGGCTTCCGGACGACGACCTGCAACTGGCCATGCGCAACATGAGCCCGGCCGAAATGGTGCAACGCATGGAGAGCATGCCACCCGATGCCTACCAGAGCTTCCAGTACCAGATGGCACTGGACCAGACCCGCCTCTACTACGCGGGCGGAACCCCTCCCGTCAACCTCTTCAACCCCATCGCCTGGGCCCAGTTCGTCCAGGCCTGGCAGAACGGCGACTTCAAGAAGAAGGACTAAGGCAGTCCCTCCGTTCTGTGAAGGGAACAGGCGCAGCAGCCTGGGTACGGTGCAAGTCTTGTCCGTGCCCCCCTTCACCCTTCCCCCTTCACCCTTCCCCCTTCAACCTCCCCCCTTCAACCTTCACCCTTCACCCTTCCC
>CAYQMC010000048.1:0-18672 GCA_964418285.1 uncultured Chryseobacterium sp. | reverse complement strand
GTGCTGGAGTTCATGGGCGACCACGGCTATACCGCGCAGGTGAAGCGCCTCGGCATCCCTGACCAGTGGATCGAACACGGTACGCAGCCGGAATTGTACCGGGAGTGCGGGATCGATGATGTGGCGGTGGTGGCGGCGGTGAAGGAGATGCTGGGGGAGAAGGGGATGAAGAAGGGGGTGCGCGTGAGCGCGTAGTTTTGGCGTATGGCCAAGCGCACCAAGCCTCAGCCGTCCACCTCAGCTGCCAAGGGTTCTCGTTCGACCCATGTTACACGAAAGTCGGGTAAGAGTAAAGCGGAGCGTGAAGAGGCTGAGGCCTTTTTTGCTGCGGTACACGAAGCTATGTTAGCCGCCGCCAAGGAAGCCCGCCGCGTGGCCAAGATGCACGGCACCAAGATCTGGGTGGTGAAGGACGGCAAGATCGTGGGGTTGGATCCGTGAGTGTGTAATAAATCTTTAGCGCCTCTATTCTACTCCATGACGGTGCTGTTCCAAGCAAGCGCTTAGGCTGGGCGAGGGTGAGAGAGAGTGAGAGAGTGCGAAGGTGCGAAGGTGCGAAGGTGCGAGAGTGAGAGAGTGCGAGGGTGCGAGGGTGCGAGATACACCGCATCCGTAGCCTCGCATGTGCGCCCGTGCTCGCCTGGAGGCGGTACTTCCTCAGTGTTCAATTACCTTCGGGTCAATGCACAAGCCCCGCGATAAGTCCGAGATCCGCTTCGAGACCAAGGAGGAAAGCAACGCCCGCAGAGTGCGGGAGTTCCTGGCGTTGAGTCCATCGGAACGCTTGCTATCGTTCCTGCGCAGCTTCGATATGCCGTATGTCATCGTGAGTACGACAACGGAGGACAAAGGAAATTTCATCATCCGCCGCCGCACCGATGCGCTTCGAAGCTGATGTGTTGGGCTTTCTGCGGCTGGCGCGAGAGCACGGCCTGCGTTATCTCATGGTTGGTGGCGGAGCGGTCAACTTCCACGGATACCAACGCAATTCTGCTGATGTTGACTTGTGGATCGACCCTTCGCCGGAGAACTTCGACCGCCTAAAGCGGGTGCTGGAGGGAATGGGGTATGACAGCGAGCTGCCCCATTCGGTGTTGCAAGCCGAACAGAACGTTTCCATGAAGATCTCTCCCGAACAGGACCTTGAGTTGATCACTTGCTTCAACCCGGGGTGCAGCTTCGAGGAAGCCTTTGCCCGTGCGGAGGAAGCTTCGTTCGCAGGAGGATCAGTAACACGGATATGGGTCCTCAGCTTCGACGACCTGATCAACAGCAAGATCAAGTCCGCGCGGCCAAAAGATCTGCTGGATGTGTACGAGTTGCAGCGCCGAAGGGAAGGCAAGCTCGGCTCCTGACATCAGTCGAAGCGTTTCCGGGGTAGCAAGCGGCGAGCGGAGTGCCATACACAGACCACCTCGACCATGTCACCCTTCAAGCGGTATACGATGCGGTAGTTTCCTTCCTTCAATTCACGGATGTCTGGGTCGTTGAACTCGGCAACGACTTTGCCCATTGCTGGGAAGCGCTCCAGGCGCAGAGTGCGGGAAAGAATGCGTTCTACAGTGCGTCGGGCGTGGAATGGTGGGTCCTTGGCGATAAAGTCGTGTATCGCATCAAGGTCTTCCAAAGCCGGTAAGGCCCAGTCTACTTGCGCCATTTGCGCTTGAAGTGTTCCTCCACCTTGGACTGGCCCACTTTCAGGCCCTTATCCGCAGCAGCCAGGCCTAGCTCCACTTTGCGGATGAACAACAGCCGTTCAAAAAGGGCGTCCAGGTCCACGTCGGCCGGGAACTCTTTCACGGTTTTCAAGACGGTTTCTCGCTTCATGTGTACGAAGGTAAAACGTGATCATCATGCTTGGTCCGGCCCTCAGGAGGTTCGCATCACGGCCGCGCCTCACGCAGTGTATACATCCGCGTATCCACTTCCTCCACACCACGCACGGTGGTCTCGCGCACAAAGACCAGGCGAGTGGTCCAGGCACCGCGCAGGTCCACGTCGATGTCCATGGTCTCGTTCACCTTGATGGCTTCGATCCTGCGGCGTAGCTGTTCGCGCGCATCGCCAACAAGGGCCGCTCCGCCGCTGCTGTCGATGAGTTCCTGGATGCTGTCATCCACGGCCTTGGGGTCGATGTGCTGCTCCATATGCATGGTGGCGGTGTGCGCGGTGGTGTCCAGCTCGGTCATGGTGAATACCTGCTGTGTGCCGAAAGGGTCGCCGCCCAGAGGATTGGGGACTTCGGCCTGCACTTCCTCCTTGCGACCGGTGATGTAGGCCACGCCGAAGGGGAAGAGCAGGTTGCCGAGGTCCTCCAAGGCGTCCTGGGCCAGTACATCTGCATCCAGCACGGGTTCCAGTGCAGCACGCATCTGGAGGCGTTCGGTGGGCGATAGGGCCATGTCCAGGATGCCCAACAGAGCCTGGCGGGCATGCTCCTGCACCTCGCCCTGGTTCGCCAGTGCGATGGGAATGCCCGTCTCGTCCGTGGTACACACGATGCGCAGGCCGTTGGAGGCGTTCAACAGCTTCTGGAACACGGCACGGTCGCGCGGATCCTCCGGAAGTTCGGCATCCACGACCAGGTCGCGGAAGATGCACTCCAGCTGGTAGGTGCTATCGGTGGCGTCCAGCACGCGCAGGGCCATGGTATAGGTCGAACGGGCGGCACGTGGGCCGGTCATCGCGCGCTCAACGCGATAGCTCCGCTGGTCGCCGGGCTCCCAGTAGGCGATCACGGCAGCGGTGCTGTCGTTCACTACGTTCTGTGGCAGTGCGTGCAATGCGCACAGCAGGCATAGGACCGCGAACAGCGGTTTCAACGTGCCCATGGCGCGGATGGTGCTCAGCCCTTCTTGAGCTCGAAATCCTCCAGGAACTTCGTGGTGAAGTTGCCCGCGCGGAACTGCTCGTTCTGCAGTAGCTGCAGGTGGAAAGGGATGGTGGTGTGGATGCCTTCGATCACATATTCGCTCAAGGCGCGCTCCATCTTGGCAAGTGCTTCTTCCCGGGTCTGCGCACTCACGATCAGCTTGCCGATCATGCTGTCGTAGTTGGGCGGTATGGTGTAGCCGGCGTAGGCATGGGTATCCACGCGCACGCCATGGCCGCCAGGGCTGTGGTAGCTGGTGATCTTGCCGGGGTTGGGGCGGAAGCCATTGAAGGGGTCCTCCGCATTGATGCGGCACTGGATGCTGTGCCGTGATGGCTCGTAGTTGAGGCCGCTGATGGGGATGCCGGCGGCGATCTTGATCTGCTCGCGGATCAGGTCGTAGTCGATGACCTCCTCGGTGATGGTATGCTCCACCTGGATCCGCGTATTCATCTCCATGAAGTAGAAGTTGCGGTCCTTGTCCACGAGGAATTCCACGGTGCCCACGCCTTCATAGTCCACTGCCGCTGCGGCCTTGATGGCGGCCTCGCCCATCTTCTTGCGTAGGGCCTTGGTCATGAAGGGACTGGGTGTCTCCTCGACCAGTTTCTGGTGGCGGCGCTGGATCGAGCAGTCGCGCTCGCTCATGTGGCAGTAGGTGCCGTATTGGTCGCCTGCGATCTGGATCTCGATGTGGCGCGGTTCCAGGATGTACTTCTCCATGTACATGCCGGGGTTGCCGAAGGCGGCACCGGCTTCCTGGCTGGCCTTCTCGAAGGCCTCCTCGAACTCCTCCTCCTTCCACACGAGGCGCATGCCCTTGCCACCGCCTCCGGCCGTTGCTTTCAGGATCACGGGGTAGCCGATGCGCTTGGCCTCCTTCTTCGCAACAGTGAGGTCGGTGACCAGTCCTTCCGAGCCAGGAACAACAGGCACTCCGGCAGCGATCATCGTGGCCTTGGCCGTGGCCTTGTCGCCCATGCCCTCGATCTGCTCGGGCAAGGCGCCGATGAACTTGATGCCATGCTGCTGGCAGAGCTTGCTGAACTTGGCGTTCTCGCTCAGGAACCCGTAGCCAGGGTGGATCGCATCGGCGTTGGTGATCTCTGCTGCGGCGATGATCCGCGACATGTTCAGGTAGCTGTCCTTGCTGGGCGGTGGGCCGATGCACACGGCCTCATCGGCGAAGCGCACGGGCAGGCTGTCCTTGTCCGCGGTGGAATACACGGCCACCGTCTTGATGCCCATTTCGCGGCAGGTACGGATCACCCGGAGGGCGATCTCGCCGCGGTTGGCTATGAGGATCTTCTTGAACATGGAGAAGGATGGGATTCAACGCAGAGGGCAGGGTAGCCGAGGACGCAAAGGGCAGTTATCCTGTGGGCATTCTGCCTGATCTGCTGCATTCGTTCATGGACTTGTGCGGTGCCACAGGTGGGTGGATGCATCGGGTCGTCAAATTGCTCTGCGGCCTCCGCGCCTCCGCCCTCTGCGTTGCGCTCAGGAAGGATCCACCAGGAACAGCGGCTGGTCGTACTCCACCGGCTTGGCGTCATCCACCAGCACCTTCACGATCTTGCCGCTCACCTCGCTCTCGATCTCGTTGAAGAGCTTCATGGCTTCGATGATGCAGATGGTCTTGCCGGGCTTCACGTCATCGCCCACGTTCACGAAGATCGGCTTGCCGGGCCCGGAAGCGCGGTAGAAGGTGCCGATCATGGGCGCCTTGATGGTGATGTATTTGCTCTCGGCATCGGGAGCAGGGGCCGGTGCCGCAGGCGCCGGAGCGGCAGCGGCCACGGGTGCCGCCGCTGGGGCCGGTGCAGCCACCGGTGCGGGAGCGGCCTGCGCGATCACCTGTACCTCCTTCTTCGAGGAGGCCGTCTTGATGGTGATCTTGAAGTCCTTTTGCTCGATCTCCACTTCGCTCACGCCGCTCTTGGAGACGAACTTGATCAGGTCTTGGATCTGGGTTAGGTTCATCGGTCGGGTTGTCTGTTTGCCGGGGCTTTCCGGGTGAAAGGTAGTTACCTGCCGGACAGGTGTGCCGCCTGTCTTCTTGGCGGGCGTTCCCGTGGTGCGTCGTTGGTGCTGGTCTTGTGCAGCGGGTTTCCGCCGATCACCAGGGTTCGTTCGCTTTCCGTGGTTCTTCTCCATGCTCAAGGGTGGGTCGTGATGCTTGTCCGACCTTCAACCGCCATAGGCCCATTTGATCCAAATGGCACCCCAGGTGAAACCACCGCCGAAGGCCGACAGGATCAGGTTGTCACCCTTCTTCAAACGTGATTCCCATTCCCACAGGCACAAGGGGATGGTGCCGCTGGTGGTATTGCCGTATTTCTGGATGTTCACCATCACCTTTCCGTCGTCCAGACCCATGCGGTTGGCCGTGGCATCGATGATGCGCTTGTTGGCTTGGTGGGGTACCAGCCAGGCCACATCGTCGGCGGTCAGGCCATTGCGTTCCATGATCTCCGCGCTCACGTCGGCCATATTGGTCACAGCGAACTTGAACACGGCCTTGCCTTCCTGGTATACGTAGTGGTCCTTGTGCTCCACGGTGCGTTCGGTGGCAGGGCGCATGCTGCCACCCGCCTTCTGGTGCAGGTACTGGCATCCGCTACCGTCGCTGCGCAGAATGGAATCCATCACGCCAACACCGTCCTCGGTGGGTTCCAACAACACGGCACCGCAACCATCGCCGAAGATGATGCAGGTACTGCGGTCGTTGTAGTCGATGATGCTGCTCATCTTGTCTCCACCAACGACCACCACCTTCTTGTGCTTGCCACTTTCGATGAACTGTGCTCCGGTGGTCAGCGCGTAGAGGAATCCGCTGCAGGCCGCGCCGAGGTCGAAGCCCCAGGCGTTCTTTGCGCCGATGGCATTGCAGACGATGTTCGCCGTGGCCGGGAAAACGCGGTCGGGCGTCACCGTGGCCACGATCATCAAGTCGATCTCCTCGGGGGTGATGCCGCGCTTCTTCAGCAGGCCGTTCACCGCCTCTATCGCCATCACGCTGAGGCCCTGGTCCTTGCCGGTAAGGATGCGCCGCTCCTGGATCCCGGTGCGCTCCTGGATCCACGCGTCGCTGGTCTCCACCATGGTCTCCAACACCGTGTTGGAAAGGGTGAATTCAGGCACATGGCCATGTACGGCCGTTATCGCTGCTGTAGTGCGGCTCATTTCAAGGCTTCGCGGATGCGTTCGTTCAAGCGGCTGAGTACCACCTGATGGGTGGCCAGGATCATGCTCTTGATGGCGTTCTCGTTGCTGATCCCATGGCCGATGATCACATTGCTGTTGACGCCAAGGACCGGCAGACCGCCGTAGTTCTCGTAGTTGAAGCGCTGCAGGAAGGGGTCTACCACGCCACGGGCTTCGAGCAGGTCGTGGAACCCTTCCACAACCTTCAGTACCACATTGCCGGTGAAGCCATCGCACACCATCACATCGGCCTTGTTGTTGAAGAGGTCGCGCCCCTCTACATTGCCCACGAAGTTGTATTGCGACTGTTCCTTCATCAGCTCGTGCGTGGACTGGCGCAGCAGGTCGCCCTTCTTCTCCTCCTCGCCGATGTTGAGCAAGGCCACCCGCGGGTCCGCGATACCATAGACATGCTGGGCGAGCAATGCCCCCAACAGTCCGAACTGGGCCAGCACATCGGACTTGCAATCGGCGTTGGCGCCCACGTCGAGCAGGATGCCTAATCCGCCACCATCCTTGGGTATGAGGGTGGGTATGCAGGGGCGGATGACCCCAGAGATGGGCTTGACGCTGAGCACGGATCCCACGAGCATGGCCCCGGTGTTGCCGGTGCTGGCGAAGGCATCCAAGCTGCCGTCCTTCAGCATGCCGAAGCCCACCGCGATGCTGCTGCCGGGCTTGGCCACCAAGGCTTTGGTGGGGTTGTCCCGCATGGTGATATCGTCCGTGCTGGGCACGATATCGAAAGCAGCCGGATCCGCACCCTGGGCGAGGATCTCGGCCGTTATGCTTTCGGCATCACCAATAAGGACCAACCGGACCTCGTCCGGTAGTTCGCGGGCAGCGATCAACGCGCCCCGGGTAGGTACACCCGGACCGTGGTCGCTGCCCATGATGTCCACTCCGATCCTCATCTGGGGCGGGGACTCCTGGGCTGGCGAATGCCCTTATTCAGCGCCGTCGGTGGAAGATACCACCAGCTTGCCATTGTAGTAGAGGTCGTCCCCCACTTTATAGGCCCTGTGGCGCAGGTGTGTTTCGCCCGTGATGGTGTCCAGCGTGATGGCGGGAACACCAGCATTTTGGTTCGTACGGCGCTTGGCGGTACGGGTCTTGGAGTGGCGGCGTTTTGGATTTGGCATGGTCTGGGGGTACTGCGGCTCAGGGCCGGGTGTTCTTCAGGTTCTTGAGGGCTTCCCAACGCGGGTCGGGTATGGGTTCGTGCTCCACCGCAAGTTGCTTCAATTTGGCCTCCACCTCGGGGTCGCACTCCCCTTCGGGGTGTACGTAACGGATGGGCAAGGCCAGGCGGATGCATTCGTAGAGGTAGTGGCTGAGGTTGATGCTGTGCGCACCGGGCTCAAGGCCAACCAGTTCATCGTCGTCCAGGTCCTCTTCGGCGTTCAACTGGAAGATCTGCCGTTGGTGCCCGTCGATGGGCAGGTCCAATGGGCCTGCACAGCGCGCACATTCCACCCGCACGGTCCCCTGCACGTGCATGGTGGTCACCAGCAGTGTGCTGCTTTTCACCAGCTTCACATCGGCCACAAGGGAACCTCCTTCAAGGTCCTCGTCGCCGGCGGAGGAAAAGAAGTCCGAGCCAAGCTCGAATCGGAATTCGTGCTCGCCGTCCTTCAGGCCGCTGAATGGGATGGTATGCTCCTTTAGGGCGTCCACGTTCTGCCCCCCTTTCGCAAAGGGGACGGCAAATGTACAGCTTCGGTCGATCCCGGAAGCATAGCCGTTGACCCATCGGGTCGGCAGTGCCCCTATCGGAGCCCTATTCGACCCTTTGCCGGCCCTTCCTAGCCCTCCCTGCGCTCTTTTTCGCGCTTCTGGGGTTGCAATGGGTTGGCGCTGATGGTCTTCCAATGCTCCCGGTTGGCCCGGATGTCGCCCGCCATCCATACCGCAGCCCGGAAACTGCCCGCATCGGCAACTCCCTGGCCAGCGATGTCGAGCCCTGTGCCATGGTCGGGGCTTGTGCGTACAATGGGTAGGCCCGCTGTGAAGTTGACCCCATGGCCGAAGCTCAAAGCCTTGAAGGGAGCCAGACCTTGGTCGTGGTACATGGCCAGCACACCATCGAAGTGTTTGTAACTGCCGTTGCCGAAGAAGCCATCGGCGGGGTAGGGGCCCATGGCCAGGATACCTTCCTCCATAAGCCTGCGTACCGCCGGCGCAATGCGCTCCTTGTCCTCGCTGCCCAAGGTTCCTCCATCTCCTGCGTGCGGATTCAGGCCCAGCACAGCGATGCGCGGTGTTGCCACGCCAAAGTCGCGCTGAAGGCTTTGGTGAAGTAGGCGGGCTTTCGCCAGGATGCGTTCCATGGTGATCGCATTGGCCACATCCTTCAAGGGAATATGCCCGGTCACGGTGCCGACGCGGAGGCCTTCGCCCACCAGGAGCATCAGCACTTCGCTGTCGCTTCCGGCCATCTGTTGCAGGAACTCGGTATGCCCCGGGTATTCGAAGCCGGCCTGCTGCATGCTGTTCTTGTCGATGGGTGCCGTTACCAGTACATCCACCTTGCCGCTCGCCAAGTCCTGTGCTGCAGCCTCAAGGCTCTTGATGGCGTAGCTCGCAAGGGCACCCGACGGTTTGCCCAGCTCGATCTCCACATCCTCCTCCCACAGGTTCACCAGGTTGAACTTTCGGGGTACTGCTTCACGTGCATCGTTCACGCGGTTGAACTGCACCTCGTCCAGCCCCAGGGCCTTGCGGTGGAAGCTTGCCGCCTTGGCCGAGCAGTACAGAACCGGGGTCATTTCTGCCAGCATTCGGCTGTCCTCGAAGCATTTCAGGACCACCTCCAAGCCGACGCCGTTGAGGTCGCCGCAAGAGATGCCGACGCGGATGGGTTGACGAGGTTCCAAAGTGTGGGAAGGGTTGAGAGCGGGAAAGGGAAAAAGGAGGAAGGCTGAAGGAGAAAGGTCGAAGATGGCGTCAAGCCTTCGATCGGCCTTTCAGGAATTCGTAGAGCAAGCGCACACCGACGCCCGTACCACCCTTGCTGCGGTATGCGTCACGCTTGGTGGAGAAAGCGGTTCCCGCGATATCCATGTGGATGAAGGGCCGTGTGGTGAAGCGCGCCAGGAACTTGCCCGCGGTGATGGCTCCGCCGGTGGGGCCGCCCAGGTTCTTGATATCGGCCACATCCGACTCGATCTCGGCATCGTATTCCTCCCAGAAGGGGAAGCGTACCACCCGCTCGAAGACCTTTTCGCCAGCCGCTGTCAGATGCTCGAACTCCTGGTCCGGCGCGGTGCCCATGACCACCGAGCCCTGGCTGCCGATGGCGTTGGCCGCGGATCCGGTGAGGGTGGCTACGGTGATCGCCACTTCGGGGGTGTAGCGCTCACCATAGCTCAGTGCATCGGCCAGGATCAGCCTACCTTCAGCATCGGTGTTCAATACCTCCACGGTCAGACCGCTGTGCATGCGCAGCACATCGCCGGGCACGTAGGCATTTCCTCCAGGGCGATTGTCCGTGGCGGGGACCAGGGCCACAACGTGCAGTGGCAGTTGCTGTTTTGCCACCATGTACATGGTGCAAGCCACTGCCGCGGCACCGGCCATGTCGCACTTCATCTGGTCCATGCTGTTCGGCGTGGGCTTCAGGCTAAGGCCACCGGTGTCGTACACCACACCTTTACCCACCAACAAAACGGGCTTCTTGTTCACTGCGTTCTTGGGCTTCCATTCAAGGATGCTGAAGGTGGGTTCATCGCGGCTACCCTTGTTAACGGCCATGAGGCCGCCCATGCCCTGGGCCTCGATCTGCTGCTTGTTGAAGACCTGCACCTTGAAACCCGCATTGCGGCTCAGATTCTTGATCTCGGAGACCAGTTGTTTGGCATTCAGGAAGGAGAGCGGCTCGTTCACCAGGTCGCGGGCCGAGCCTGTCGCTTCGCATAGGTCCACCAGTTCCGCCAAGGCCGCACTGCTTACGTCCTTGGTCACCAGAGCCAGTTTCTCCAGGGTGGGTGCGCCCTTGCTTTCGCTCTTGTACTTTCGGAAGGCGTAGCTGCCCAGGGATACCCCTTCGGCCACGGCCAGCGTGATCTCCGGATCGCTTTGTAAGGCGATGAGTTGAGCCTCCTTGCGCTTGGCCCCGTTGAGTCGCGTGGCCATTTCGTCGCCTGCACGGCGTGCCTTCTCCAACTGGGCGTTGCGGTCGCCGCTGGCGGTCAGGTGCACCAACACCAGCCTTCCGCTTACGTCACAACTGGCCAGTTGGCCGTTATTCTTGAGCTGCTCGGTCAGATACTGTCGGTCGTTGCGCTCCAGGTCCAGGTTACGCAGCTGGTCCATGTGGTCCAGCACCACCAAGGTGTCCTTGGTGCTTGCGGGTCGGGAGGTCTTGGTAAGGCTGATCATCGTGAGGTCAAAGATAGCCGCGCAGTGGACGCGGGTCCCGGACAACGGGGTGGACCGAACGACCGTCCCTCAGAGGTGTTGTTTTTTGCGCGGTTCTTGCACGGATCAAGGTGAAGGCCGCGTTCGATCTACGACCTTTGTACACTGCGCATGCGTGCCCTTCACCTCCTCTTCCTGCTTGTCGGCCTTGCCTGGGCCGATCTGGCTTGGGCCACGCACAACCGTGCGGGGGAGATCATCGTGTGCCATGAAGGGGGGTCCACGTACCGGGTCACGATCATTACGCACACCAAACTCTCCGCCCCAGCGGACAGGCCAGAACTGGTGCTGGACTTCGGGGATGGCTTCATCGATACGATCCCGCGCACAAGCATCACGGACGATCCTTCGCGGGATCTGCGACGCAGCGAATACCTCACCTTCCACAGCTATCCCAATCTGGGTGTTTATACCCTTTCGGTCGACGACCAGAACCGGAACGCTGGCGTGATCAATGTGCCCAATTCCATTTCGCAATCCTTCTGCGTGAAGACGCAATTCGTGGTGGGTGCGGCCACGGGCCGGAATTGTTCGGTGCGCTTCCTCAATTCCCCCATCCAGGACGCCTGCGTCAACCAGCCTTGGATCCACAACCCTGCGGCCTTCGATGCGGATGGGGACAGCCTGAGCTATGAGCAGGCCGTATGCTTGGGGCTTGGCTGCGAACCGATCCTGGGTTATTCGTTCCCCACCCCGAACTACTCCATAGACCCTTTTACCGGTACGATCACGTGGAATGCTCCTTCGGTGGCCGGTGAGTACAACATTGCGTTCATCGTGCGCGAGTGGCGCAAGGTGAACGGCGTGTACGTGAACGTGGGCTGGGTAACGCGGGACATGCAGATCACCGTGGTGCCCTGTGCGAACAGGCCACCGATCGTAGCGCCTTTGGAGGACACCTGTGTGGTAGCGGGTACGATCCTGACCTTCAGCGTGCAGGCCAGCGATCCCGATGCCGGGCAGCAGGTGATCTTGGTCGGACAAGGTCAGCCCTTTGTAGTGCCCAGTTCGCCTGCCATCTTCACATCTCCTTCACCAGCACAGTCGGTCAGCGGCAACTTCACGTGGGCCACCAATTGCAGCCATGTGCGCGCACAGCCCTACCAGGTGGTGTTCAATGCTACGGATACAGGACAACCTGTGCAGCTGCAGGGTGTCGCCACCATGAGCATCCGGGTCATCGCGCCACCACCACAGGACCCAGGTGCATCACCTTCCGGCAGCGCCATCCAGCTGGAGTGGACCCCCAGTGTATGCAGCAATGCGTCCGGCTACGAGATCTATCGGCGGAGTGGCTTGTTCGGCTATGTGCCGGGCTCCTGCGAGACAGGTGTTCCGGGGTATACGGGCTACACCTTGGTCGGCAGCACACAGGGGGTGGGCAACTCGAGCTATCTGGACGAAGGGCCTTTGGTCTTCGGCAACCAGTACTGTTACATGGTGGTCGCTGTGTTCGCGGATGGCTCGCAGAGCATCGCCTCCGAGGAATTCTGTGCCATCCTGGACCGACAGGTTCCGGTGATCACGCACGTGAGCGTGGGCAGCACCGACCTGAGTACCGGCCGCGACACCATCCGCTGGAGCAATGCCTACGACCTGGATACCTTGGCCCGCCCAGGGCCTTACCAGTTCCGCCTGTATCGCGGCATTGGGTTCGATACCGCCGATGAGCTGATCTGGACCAGTCCCCTTCACCCTTTCCTGGCCCATCCGGACACCACCTTCCTGGATGAAGGTCTGAACACCTTGGAACAGGCCCATGTGTACCGCGTGGAGTTCATCGGAAATGGCGGCGAGGATGTGATCGGATCCTCCAATGTTGCTTCCTCGGTGTTCATCAGCATCCAACCGGCCGATGAGCAGCTTACCATCGTGTGGGACTTCAACACGCCGTGGAACAATACCTCCTACGAGATCTTCCGCTTCGATGGAACGGACTGGGTGTTGGTGGGCACCAGCACCACGGAAAGCTATGTGGATACCGGCTTGGTGAATGATGTGGAGTACTGCTACTACGTGCGTTCCACAGGTGCGTATAGCGACCCAGGCATCGTAGCTCCGCTGATCAATTACAGCCAGGAGGTCTGCGACCGGCCTCGCGACATAACCCCGCCCTGCATCCCCACATTGGCGTTGGACAACGATTGTGAGCTGCCGCTGAACACCCTCACCTGGACGAATCCCGCCATTGTGTGCGATGACCGGGATACCGACGGGTACAACCTTTGGTTCGCTGATTCGCTGGATGCCGGGTTCACCCTGCTCGCTACGCTTTCCGGCGCGGAGCTCACCTTCTTCGAACATGTGGACGGCAGTTCGGTGGCGGGTTGCTACGCGGTTTCCGCGATCGATAGCCTGGGCAACGAAAGCGCATTGAGCAACATCGTCTGCGGCGACAACTGCCCCGAGTACCGCCTCCCCAACGTGTTCACTCCGAACAGTGACGGGAACAACGATCTATTCGGACCCTTCCTGCCCTATCGGGGTGTGGACCGCATCGAACTGGAGATCTTCAACCGCTGGGGGCAACAGGTGTTCACCACCAACGAACCTGACATCGATTGGGACGGTACGCACAAGGACAGTGGCGAGCCGGTGCCCGATGGGGTCTACTTCTACATCTGCAAGGTGATCTTCACGCGCCTTGCGGGCGAAGAGCAGATGATCCTCAAGGGCCATGTCCAAGTGTTGGGCAGTGGTGTTCAACCCCGCGTCAACTGATGTTCACGGGCATTGTGGAGGAGGTGGCCGAGGTGCTGGAAGTGCGCAAGCACGGCACCAACGTGGACCTGGTGGTGAAGGCCCGCATGACCCCGGAGTTGAAGGTGGATCAAAGTGTGGCGCACAACGGTGTGTGCCTTACGGTAGTGTCCCTTGAAGGCGGTCACTACACGGTGACCGCCGTGGAAGAGACCCTGCAGCGCAGCAACCTGGGTGCCTTGAGACCCGGCCACGGCGTCAACCTCGAGCGTAGCCTGCGCTTGGGCGATCGTCTGGATGGCCACATGGTGCAAGGCCACGTGGACACCATGGTGCAGTGCATCGGTGTGTATGACAAGGACGGCAGCTGGACCTACGTGTTCGGCCTGCCGGAAGGACAGGACCTGCTGGTGGCCAAGGGCAGCATCTGCCTCAATGGGGTAAGCCTCACCATCGCGGCGCTGGACGCGCAGACCTTCAGGGTGGCGATCATTCCCTACACCCACGAGCACACCACCTTCAAGCACCTCAAGCCCGGCGATCGGGTGAACGTGGAGTACGACGTGCTGGGCAAGTATGTGCAGCGCATGATGGCGGGGCGTTAGGGCCTGTTCCCATCGTTCTCGATCCTGGGGTCCGGTCAGGGCTGAAGGCCCGACACAGGGCACCACAAGGAGCACCCGGAGGTTGGTCTTCCGGAAACCCCGGATCACTCCTTCATGAAGCGTGCGCGGAGCGACCCCTGGTCCCCCCGAAGTTCCAGCACGTGCAGACCGGGAGCCAGGCGATCCAACGGAATAGGCTGCCCGTTCCAAGCACCCTGCCCCACTTCTTGTCCCAAGGCGTTGAAGATCGTCCATGGCAACGGTATTGCCGGGGCATCGAGCTCCAAGGACAGCTGCTCGCTGGCCGGGTTGGGGAAGATGCTCAGGTGATCGGTACGGGTAGCAAGATCAGGGACATGGGTGATCAACCCAGGCCCGCTCACGATCCAGATGTCGGGGTCCAGTTGGGCACTGTCCACCGGTGCGCTCAGTTCAACAACGAAAGCTTCGCCGCTGAAGCTGTGTTCCAGCACCACGGTGGTATCCTGTCCGCCGCTCCAGAAGCGCACAGGCACCGGCATGGCGAAGAAGTCAACGCTGGGGTGTGAGGTGCTTTGGTCCAGCACCAGTTGCATGGTTCCATCGGGCTCCTGCCCCCAGCTCAGGGTGTAGGTAGGATAGCCTTCGCCGGAGTACCAGTCGTCCATGAACTCGGTGAGGTCCTTACCGCTGGTCGCCTCCAGATGGGCCACCAGCTGCGGGGTGACCGCACTGCCGTTGAAGATGTCCGGGTCGTACAGGTAGTTGTTCACCCCGGCGTAGAAGGCGCTATCTCCGCACACCCAGCGCAGCATGTGCAGTACCATGGCTCCCTTTGCGTAGCTCAGGCGACTGTCGAAGATGGTGCTTACCGAGGTGGTATCCATACAACGCACGCTGCCGCCGGGCTGGCTTATGATGAAATCACGACGCATGCGCTTGAAGGGCATCCAGTACACCGGAGCCAGGTATTCGTAGCACAGCCCGCTCAGGTAGGTCGCGAAGCCTTCGTTCAGCCAAATGTCCTCCCAACTGCCACAGGTGACCAGGTTGCCGAACCACTGGTGGGCGAGCTCATGGGCCATGAGCTCGTAACTGAAGTTGCCCATGAAGCTCATGGTCTGGTGCTCCATGCCACCGCCCCAGGCGAACTGCGCATGGCCGTACTTCTCGTCCGCAAAGGGGTATTCGCCGAACAGGTCGCTGAACAATTGCATCTGCGAGATCAGTCGCGGCGTGTCGTTCTGCGCGCTGGCAAGGTCTTCCGGGAATACGTAGTTGAGTATCTCCACCGTACTGTTCGGCAGTGGCGCAAAGTCGCTGTATAACGCATAGTTGGTGATGGCCAGGGCCACCAGGTAGTAGTTGATCGGGTGCCTGTGGCGCCAGTGGAAGAGCACCCGCCCATCGGGCTGTACCGTTTCGGAGACCAACAGCCCATTGCTTGCAACACGCTGGCCGGCCGGCACCGTCACGAGCATATCCAGCGAGTCGGCCTTGTCGTTCAGGTCCTGCTTGCTGGGCCACCAGTCGCGCGCTCCGTATGGCTCCGATAGGGTCCATAGGATCGGTGCCCCGGCATGTTCGGACAGTACAAAGGACCCGAACCCTGTTTCCGGTGGTACGCCGGAGTATGTGATGCGCAACTCCACGTCACCCCCAGGTGTGAGGCTGGGTGAGAGTGGCACGGTGAGCTCATCATCGGCATGGAAGAATACGGTTGCCTGGCCATCCCTTGTCACACTGCTTACGACAAGATCATTGCTCATATCCAGCACCACGGCGGACAGGGACTCCAGTGCGGTAAGGCGGTGTGTCACCGTTCCGCTTATGGCGCGTACTGCCGGATCAAGGTCCAATTCCAGTCGGTGGTAGCCCATGTCGTAGCCCCGCGCCGGGTCCTCATTGTTCTTGGGTACGCCTTGGCGTCCGTGCCCCTCGGACTTTGCGATGGTGTGCAGCTGGTGCGGATCGAACAGCGATTGCCCGACCGCCGGAAGGGCCGTTATCGCGACTATCGTCCAGAGAAGTATGCGCATGACAACGAAGTAACGCATGAGGTGGGCAAAGCGTTGCCTGCCATTGCCAGGCTGGTCCGCTCAAAAGAGCTGCCCGGCCACTTCACGCACGGCCTTGCTGCGGCCCATGGTGTAGTAGTGCAGGCAGGGAGCGCCCTTGGCCAGAAGCTCCTTGCTTTGTTCGAGGGTCCAGGCGATGCCCACCTTTTCCACGGCTTCATCGGTTCGGCAGGCCACCAGTTCCCGGGCGAAGTCGTCCGGCAGGTCCACCCGGAAGGTCTTGGGCAAAAAGGCGATGTGACGCAGGTTGGTGATGGGCTTCAGGCCCGGAATGATGGGCACGGTGATGCCCGCCTCGCGACACAGGTCCACGAAGTGGAAGTACTTGGCATTGTCGAAGAACATCTGGGTCACCAGGTATTCCGCACCGGCATCCACCTTTTCTTTCAAGTAGGCGATGTCCACATTGAGGTTCAGTGCCTCGGGGTGCTTTTCCGGATAACAGGCCGCGCCGATGCACAGATCGGTAGGTGCGGCTTCGAGCTCCTCATCATGCAGGTACTTGCCCTTGTTCAGCGCTGCGATCTGGCGCACCATGTCCACGGCATGCGGGTGCCCATCGCGCTCGGGTATGAAGTGTGCTTCGTTCTTGATGGCATCGCCACGCAAGGCCAGCACGTTGTCGATACCCAGGAAGTTCATCTCGATCAAGGCATCCTCGGTCTCCTCGCGACTGAAGCCACCGCAGATCAGGTGTGGCACGGTATCGATGTCGTACTTCACCTTGATGGTAGCGCAGATACCGATGGTGCCAGGCCGCTTGCGGAGGCGCACCTTCTGCAACAGTCCGTGCCCCCGCTCCTTGTAGATCACCTCCTCACGGTGGTAGGTGACATTGATGAAGCTGGGCTTGAACTCCAGCAGCGGATCGATGCCCGCGTAGATCGAACGGATGTCCTTGCCCTTCAAGGGGGGCAGTATTTCGAACGAAAGCAGCGTGCGATCGGCGTTGCGCAGGTGTTCAATGACCTTCATGGGGAGCCAAAAATAGAACAGCCCACCGGGCTGGGGCGGGCTGTTCCACAAGTAAGGGTCCTGGGGTCAGCGCAAGACGGTCAGGTGACCGGTGAATTCACGGCCGTCCTCCAGACGTACGATGTAGAAATAGGTGCCGTCCGGTACATCCTGGGCCCGCCAGGTGTTGCGGTAGTTATTGGCCTCCAGCAAAGGCTGGCCCCAACGGTTCAGCACGGAGACATCATTGCTGAAGAACTCGATGTTCTCGATGGAGAAGGTGTCGTTGATGCCATCACCATTGGGGGAGAAGACGTTGGGGATGATGATCTCGGCAGGACGGATCGTATACACGGCTGTCACGGTATCCACGCAACCGTTGGCCGTGGTGACCACCAAGGTGATCGGGTATTGACCGGGCAATGTATACGTCCACTCGGTATCCTGACCATTGCTTTCCGAACCCGGTACGCCCAGATCCCAGCTCCAGTTGGTGATGGTGCCACCGTTCCCATTGGAGGCGTCGGAGAACAACACCGTGGTGTTGGGCAGCTGCGGTGAAACAGGATCGGTAGTGAAGTTGGCCGTCGGGTTCTCATCCACCACGACCGTGTATGCGTTGGAGGTTCCGGTGCACCCGAACTGATTGGTGACGGTCACGGAGTACGAGCCGGTAAATACATCGATCGTCGCCGTGCTTTCGTCATTGCTCCAAGCGTAGGTGCTGTAGGGCTCCGAAGTGCCAAGGGTCAGCGGGACCCCATCACAACCTGCCGAAGGCCCGGTGATCACCGGCACCGGGTTCGGTGATTCGGTCACCGTGAACGTAAGCGAGGAAGTTACGCATGGGCCGATGCTTGCGGTAACGAAGTAGGTTCCTCCGGGCACGCTGACCGTCCCCCCCGTGGATCCATTGTTCCACGTATAGGTGTCGAAACCCGGTGTGGCATCCAACACGGCCAACGACCCAGCGCAGTAGTTCGCATCACCGGTGATAGACACTTCGGGGAGGATCACTTCCTCGACCACGAAAGGTTCCGAAACATAGTCGCAGTTCAAGAACGATGCGCTCACCGTGTAGGTGCCGGCGGTGGCAATGATCGAGGTGGCGGTCTGGCCGCTGCTCCAAGCAAGGCTGGTGTAAGGCGTGCCGCTGGTACTCAGGGTGACATTCCCCCCTTCGCAATACTGGCTTTCGCCGGTGATGACGGGTGGCCCGGGATCATTCTCCGTAAGCGTGAAGGGCGCCGAGGTGGCCACGCAGCCTTGGAACTCGCCCGTTACCGTGTACACCCCACCTTCGGCCTGCAGTTCGGTCCCGGTCTCCCCACTACTCCATGTGTAGGTGTCGTAGCCTGCGGTGGCCGTCAAGGTCGGCAAGGGCGTGCCGCAGTACTCCTGTGGCCCGGAAATGACCAGTGGCGGAACCTGCACCTGTGTTATGGTGAAGGGCGGCGAGGTGAACTGGCACAGCCCTGCAGCGCTGTTCACCGTGTAGGTGCCCGGCTGATCGATCGAGATGGAACCGCCGCTCTGGCCATCGCTCCACGTATAAACGCCATAACCAGGGGTGGCCGTGAGCACGGTGCTTTGCCCCTCACAGATAGCTGCGTTACCAGTGATCACCAAAGGGTCCGTGGGGAGATCGATCACCTCCACGATGATATCGACCGTGGTGGTCAGGTTGGGCGATCCATTGTCCGTGGCTTGGAAGGTGACCGTGTGGAAGCCCACATCCGCAGCCGTGGCGGAGAATTGACCGACCACAGTGGACACGATGCCGGTGGTGTTGGTGACGTAGGTCAGGATGCGCTGCAGCCACTGCCGGCGCACGTCGCGGTCGGGACAATTGGCGAGG
>CAYQMC010000047.1:5719-19048 GCA_964418285.1 uncultured Chryseobacterium sp. | reverse complement strand
CCGATGGCCACCCCGCCCACACGTCCACCATTCAGCAAGCGCCACACCCGCCCCACCATCCAAAGGGAGAAAAGCACTAGCAAGGGTGCCGTGGTGGCCAGCACTCGTGTCAGGCCCAAGGAGCCTTTCGCACCCTGCCACCACAACAACGAATGCACCAGCACGATACCCAGGGCTGGGAGCAGTGCGGTAAGCAGCAGCGTTCGGCGCGGATGCTCTAGATCCGGGTCCATGGGCCGCAACAGGAAGGCTGCTGGCAAGGCCAGGATGAGCAGTATCAGAAGTGGCCAGGCATAGATCAGGTCCAGTTGCTGGACGAAGTGCCAAGGACTGCCGCTACCGTAGATGGCTTCAGCTCCGGTGTAGGGATCGCGGGTGAAGGCCCAGAACACATCGCCCAGCACGATGCCACCGATGATGGCATACAGCACGTGCCCCACCAGCAGGAAGGGAAGCGCGGACCAGCGGCGTTGCAAGCCGATGAACAGTGCCACGAAGGGCAGGAAGGCGATGTACTCCGGCCGCGCGAAGGGAAGGAATGAAGCCACGACCGCCGCTGTGCGGAAGTGTTTGGTGTACAAGGCGAGCACCACCAGCAGGGCGAGCAGTCCGAATAGTACTTCGGTCATGCCTTCCAGCACCATCGTACCGTAGACGGGCACCAGCAACAATGCAGGAGGGAAGAGCCAGCGTGTCCAGGCGGATGCCTCGCGCAGCATGCGGTCGGCGGCCCAGCAGGTGGCTACGAAGCACATGGCGTTGAAGAGCGTCATGCCCCAGTGGCCCAACTGCGCGAAAGGAGAAGCGAGCAGGGTGAAGAGCGGCTTACCCCAGTGGTCCAGTAGCAATTCGGGGTGTTCCCAAGCGTGGCGGGCAATCTGGAAGTGTAGAACGCCATCACCCATTTCCAGCACGCCGGGCGAAAGCAGACGCATGATGACAGCGGCCGCGGCCCAGATCACCCACCAGAAGGCAATTGAAGTGGCGCGTTGGCGTTCCATGGCTGCCCAAAGATGGCGTTCTTCGCACAGCGTACGCACCGCCCCATGTCCACCACCACCGCAGACCTGCAGCTCCACCGCCGCCGAGGACATGTGCTGGCCATCGGCCTGTTCGTGCTCACCTTCCTGGTGGCGTGGCATGCCAACAAGTACAGGCTTGGCGATATCCTTACCCACGGCAGCGACCCTTGGGGCTACCACCAGTTCCTACCCGCCCTGCTCGGCACCCACGAATGGGCGCACCTGCCTTGGGCGCACATCCTGGAGAACGGCAATTCCATCAGCCTATTCAGCATGGGTGTGGCCATGTTGATGCTGCCCTTCTTCATGCTCGGTGCCGTGGCGGCAAAGCTGTTGGGGCTTCCTGTGGACGGTTATTCCCTGCCTTTCGTGTTCGCGCAATTCGCGGCAGCGGCCGCGTACGCTGCCTTGGGCTGCAAGCTCGTGTACCACGCCCTGCGCCGGCGTTTTTCCGCTTGGGCGGCACTGGTCAGTGCCGTTGCTGTATACGGCGCCACCAACCTCTTCTTCTACAGCACGCACGAGCCGGGCATGTCGCACGTGTACGCCTTCTTCCTTTTCGCCTGGCTCTTCTACCTCACGGTACGCATGCTGGAGGCGCCACGTGCCGACCGGCTTATCGGACTCTTCGTATGCGCCGCGCTCATCGTGCTCGTGCGGCAGTTGAACGCGGTGGCCTTGCTCTTTCCAGTGCTTTACGGAGGGCCCTTCGTGGAAGCCCTGCGGACCCGCTTGGGCTGGTTGAAGCGCTTCCCGATCGCGGCTGTCACCGGACTGGTCGCGGCCCTTGCCCTCTTGGCTCCGCAGCTCATCTATTGGCGCTATGTCACCGGAGAAATGCTGGTCTTCACCTATGGCAAGAAGGGTGAAGGCTTCACCTGGGCGGAACCCCACCTGTGGGAGGTGCTCTTCAGCCACCAGAACGGATGGTTCATCTACACACCCTTGATGCTGCTGGTGATGGCCGTGCTGCTGGTGCAGGCCTTCCGCAACACCCGGGACATGCGCCTGGTGCTCTTCATCTGGGTGGTGACCTGGTACGTCTACTCCAGCTGGTGGAGCTGGTGGCTGGGCGGCTCCTTCGGCCACCGGGGGTTCATCGAACACTACGCCTTCCTGTCCATTCCCTTGGCCTGGGGGCTTGAGCGCGTGGCACGGCGTGGCGTACTTGCGCGCGACCTGACGCTGGCTGTGCTGGCCGTGTTCGTGTTCTTCAGCATGCGCCTATCGTTCCTGTACCACTGGCCGTGGGAAGGGCCGGACTGGAACTGGGAAAAACTCTTCGCGATATGGGAGCGGGTCTTCACGGGCTAAGGGCCTTGGCAGTGGCCGTGGGCGCGCTGCTCTTCCTGGCGCTCTTCCACACGCCGTTGTTGCGCGATCCCGGCGCAACGCTCTTTCGCGGCAGCGGCGATGGGCTGAAGAACTACTTCGCCTTCGGCTACCACCTGAAGCACGACAGCAGCTACATGCAGTTCCAGGGGATGAACCATCCCTTCGGCGAGCAGATCGGTTACGTGGATGCCCAGCCAGCGCTGGTGAATGCCGTGAAGGCGGCCTCCACGGTCTTCCCAGCCTTACAGGATGAAGCGGTTGCGATCATCCACCTGGCCGTGCTGCTCGGGCTGCTACTCACAGCCGTGGCACTCTATCTCCTGCTTTGCCATTTCGGGGTACACTGGGCCTACGCCGGGCTTGGTGGAATTGCGCTGATAGCCCTATCGCCACAGGTGCTGCGCATGGAAGCTGCGCACCATGGCCTCACGTACGGCTGGACCATCGTATTGCCGGTGCTCTTCTACCTGCGGGTGCGCAACAACGACGATCCGTGGCGGCCCGCGGTGGTGGGAGCTTTGCTGATGTTGTTGGGATTATACCTGCATCCATACACCGGCATGATCGCGCTTTGTTTGCTGGCTGTGGTGGTGTTGCTGGACCGTCCGCTGCGTTTGTTGGTGGGCGATCGGCAGCGGGTGCTGGCAACAGCGGTTCTTTTGTTGGCGCCAGCGTTGATCTTCCTCGCAGTGCAAGGCCTTACCGACCACCACGAGGGCCGCACTGATAAACCCCTAGGCTTCTTCGACTACCGCGCAGATCGGCACAGCATCCTTACCCCCTTTCCCGGCTACCGCAGCCCCTTGAGCCAAGCCCTTGTTCCCTTGGATGATGCGCAAGAATTCGAAGGCACCACTTACCTGGGTCTGGGCGTGCTGCTGGTGGCGATCGTACTTTTTGTGGTCCTTGCGAGCGCACGGCTCCGTCCGAAAGTGCTTGACCTGCATGCTCCTTCCTGGCCACGCCAGCTATCCGTGCTCATCATCGGAGGTCTGGTGCTTCTCGCATTCGCGGTGGGCGCTCCGTTCTCCGCCGCAAAAGGCTGGTTGCCCTGGTCGGTACCCTTTGTGGGCCAGTTCCGTTCGCCGGGGCGCTTCGGCTGGGCGGGCTATTACATGTTCGGTGTGGCTGCCATCTACGCGTGCTGGTGGCTGGTGCAACACGCGCGTGGAACCCGGCGTGTGGCGGCGTTGATCTTCGCCGGTGCCGTGCCTGCGCTGTATCTCTACGAAGCAGTATACTACCACGAACGGACAGCCGCAGCGATCTACCACGACCGCAATGTGCTCGACCCTGCTCAGCTATCGGTGGATGAGCAGGAGCTGCTCGCCGCCATAGAACCGGGTCGGTACCGCGCGTTGGCTGTGATCCCGCATTTCCTGAACGGTTCGGACGAGCTTCTGCTACACCCCGATGATCGGGCAATGGAACTGGGCATGCTGATGGCCTACCACAGCGGCGTGCCCTTGCTGTCGTACTCCATGGCCCGCAGCAGCATAATCGAGACGGTGGAACTGCTCGGCGTGTTCAACGCGCCGTGGTATCCGCGCCCGATCGCGGAACGCTTTGCACCGGATGATGAGTTCCTGATGGTGTTGGCGAACACGCCGGCCAATGTGCACGAGGCGGATCATTTCTCCCGGGGGATCCCCGTGGCGAAGAACGGTGATGTGGAATTGCGTTCCATCAACGCTGCGGATCTATTCCTCGACCGTACGGAGGAACAATTCCAACGCTTGGACAGCCTGCGCGATACGCTCACGACGAACGATCGTTGGTACGGTCTTCCTGTTGGATCGGGCCTCTACCACGAGAGCTTCGATACGGCTACTTCTCCTTTGACCTATCACGGTAGGGGTGCGTTCGCGGGAGTCCACGGTATATTCAACGAAGTGGCAGCGGTGCCCCCGAACACATTGACAGAGGGTGAACACATCGCCTCGTTCTGGGTGTACAACAAGGGGCCTTTGAAAGTCCACACCTTGGTGTGCATCACGCAGTTGGAGGATGGAGCGCCGCAGGATGCGTGGATCAGTTGCGGCGATACCCGTCACTCACGCATCGTGAATGGCGACTGGTCGCTGTTCGAGATCCGATTCAACGTGGATCGTCCGCAGGACCACTATGGAATAAAGCTCAAGGGCGCGGACTACTACACCGACACGATAACGATCGACGAGGTGTTGATCCGCCCTGCGGAAAGCGAGGTGTTCCGGGTGCTGGAGGAGCGCGATGGCCGCATCCAGCGGGTGCATTACAACGGGCACTACTTGACCCGGCCGGAGTAGGCGCGCTTGATGCGCCATAGCTCGTAGGGCACGCGCAGCCCATCGCTGAAACGCACTTTGGAACCGCCCATCTCGTGCCACCTCGACACAGGTACCTCGGCCAGTTCGGCACGCATGCGATCGCTGCCTACGGCGATCATGAGGCGCCAGATCAGTTCCACATCGAAGAGCCAGCGGCTCAGGAAGGCATCTTCGAAGAGTGTGGGTACCAGGTCCGCGCGCACCAGCTTGGCCCCGCACTGGGTATCGTACACACCAAGGCCCAGGCTGGTGCTCACAAGCGTGGCCGAGAGGCGGCCCACGTAATGCCGCATGTTGTTGCGCTGGATGTCGGTGGTACCGAAGAGGTTCACGCGGCTGCCGATGATGATGCCCGGCGTAAAGGGTGCCACGGCATTCCTGAGATGCGTTGCTTCCTCCAAGGGCGTAGCCAGATCGGCATCGAAATAACCGATGTAGCCTGCCTGAGGCCAGGCGGTAAGGGCATGCAACATGCCTTGGCGTACGGCTTCGGCCTTGCCATGGTTGGTGTTCAAGCGGTGCACACGAACACGTTCCGGAAAGGCCTTCGCGAGTTCCTGCAACAGGGCTGGCGTAGCATCGCTGCTGCCATCGTCCACCAGCATCAGGTGCAGGCCTTGGTCGGTTCCCAAGCTATCGCGCAGACTTGCCACCGGCAGGCGCAAGGCCTCGTTGTAGCAGGGGATCACCAGGTGTGTGCCCATACCTATAGGCCGTACTTCACGATGCACCAGATGGCGCGGAAGCCGTCCTTCCAGCCGATCTTCTTGCCCTCGGCATAGGTGCGGCCGTAGTAGCTGATGCCCACCTCGTAGATGCGGATGTCCTTCACGCGCGCCAGCCTGGCGGTCACCTCAGGCTCGAAGCCGAAACGGCGCTCCTGCAGCTTCAAGCCCTTGGCGATGTCGCTGCGGATGAGCTTGTAGCAGGTCTCCATGTCCGTGAGGTTCAAATTGTTGAACGCATTGGACAGGAAGGTGAGGAAGGAGTTGCCGATGCTGTGCCAGAAGAAGAGGATGCGGTGCGGATAGTGGCCCATGAAGCGTGATCCGTAGACCACATCGGCGAAGCCTTCCACCACAGGGCGAAGCAGGTCGTTGTACTCGCGCGGATCGTACTCCAGGTCGGCATCCTGCACCAGCAGGTAATCGCCAGTGGCCTCCGCGATGCCGCGATGAATGGCAGCACCCTTGCCCATGTTCTTCGGTTGCTGGTAGAAGCGGATCCCCATTTCGGGATGGGCGGCCATGTAGCGCTCCACGGCCTGCACGGTGCCGTCCTTGGAACCATCGTTCACGATCACCACCTCCTTCTGGATCCCATCCACCAGTTCAACGGCGCGCACCTTGTCCAGGATCAGGTGGATGGTGCGCTCCTCGTTGTAGGCGGGGATGATGATGGAAAGGGTGCGGATGGCCATGGCGTGAAAGGCCCGCGAAGATAGGTCCGGTAAAGGAAGGCGATCGGATCACTGGGCCAATACCCGCTTCACTTCCACCTCCAGACCCTCCAGTTGGAAGGGCTTGCCGCTTCGATTCCAGAGGAATAGCTTGTTCCGCACGGTATACGGGTGGCGAAGCATCGACCAGTGCAGGTCCAAGGGGCCATTCACCAAGCGTCTGGCAGCACTGGAGACCTGGCCAGTGGCGTTGTTCTCGGTCATGATCAGGTATACTTCATCCTCTTCGGTGAGCCCCTCCATGTGGAAAACCGCCCTTACGGTAACCTCGGCCCGGGTCACCCCTTTTCCATGGATCGGTAGATCATCGATCTCCATGGGATATTCACCATCGGCGAAGTACCAGAGCTGGCTGTCTGGCCTTGGGCGATCAACGGTATCCATCCGCACAGAAATGGCCGGATGGTCCGGAACCGCCCCTGCGAGGACCAGTTCCTGCTCAATGCGTTCCGGAAGCTTTCGCAGGTCATAGATGTAGGCCCAGCGGTGCCTGGCAAAGGGCCGTTCAAGGTAGGGTTCCAGCACCGGGTCGTCCAACCAACGCTCATCGGCGAACATGAGGAAGGTGGCACCCAGCTCGATCAGCCGTTCAAAGGTGGCCGGATCGCTCCAGTCATGGCCGTAATCGGTAAAGCCCTTGCGGCCCATGAGGTATAGTGAGCCGTTGATGGAGATGTCGTCCAGGTAGATCACCAGCTCATTCTTTCCGATACCCAATGCATCGAGGGCGGGTTCCATATCAAGTGTGCTGCGAATGCCATAGTAGTCGGTAGCATTCCAAAGGGTGAATTCGTGTTCGTGGTAAATGGGCAGCAATCCGCTGCGATCGATGGGCGCATGCACCGTATAGCGCATCAGCATGTTGTTCGCCGCGTAGGCCACATTGAAGAGCAGCAGTGCGGTGAACACGACCTTCAACCAGCGGGCCTGGAACAGGTGCGGATGATCGCGACGCAGCCACCAGAGGAATGTTGCCCACAGCACAAGCAGGGCGATCATGGGGTTGATGAAGTAGTAGTCATGGCTATCCAGGGAATGGAACCACAGGATGGTGTAGGCGGTGACGCCGATGAGTAGCAGCCCGTTCAGCAGGGTCACCGGCCATGGGATGCGCCTTACGTTCATGACCACGGCAACGAATGCTACACCCAGCACCGCCCACACGGTGGTGTCGAAGATCTGGAAGACCAGGATCTGCCTGGCCCAGGTCCATGCGCGATCCACCTCATCGGGCGCCATCTCCCAAATGGGCCAGATGTTGTTGAAGGTGTAGCGGCCGTTGTGGAGTGTATTGTATTGCTCCGCGTAGACATACCAGGCCATGATGGCCCCAAGGCCGAGGATGATCGTTACCCACGCGAAGCCCGCCGTAGGCAATAGCTTTCGGTGTTCGCCGAAGGCCTTGGGCGCAACGGTGGCAAGGGCCAGCAATGCCATAATGGCAACCAAGCTGATGCCAGCGCTCACTTTCAATAGCGTGGCCAACGCAAAGAAGCCCATGGCCCAGAGCCACCAACGTCGCCGCTGCTCCTGTGCGAAACGCACCACGAAGTACCAGCCGATCAGGACCAGGTCGAAAGCAGGAACATCTGTAAGGAAACCCACACTGTAGTACACAATGACCGGTGAGGTAAAGAGGAGCAAGGCCGTGGCAAGCGCCCAGTAGTCGCTTTGTAGCAAACGCCTGAGCGTCTGGAAGAAGAACCAGGTGGCGATGAAGTGGAGCAGTATTCCGAAGAGCCGGTAAGCGAACTCGCTCTGCCCTGTGATCTTCCACACTTGGCCCATGGTCCAGTAGACGATGGGGAATTCACCGGCACTGAGGCCACTGTGACCGTCATCGGCGATCTGCGCATGGATCGCAGGTTGCAGGAAGGGCTGCCCGGCGTGATAATTCGACGTCAGCGATAGGCAGTCCGCTTGGCGCCACAGGTGGAACGGCGCGGGACGGGTATGCAGCACCCGCCCACCCTCATACGCCGAGAACAGGACCACCAATCCCAGGACGAGTATCCAGCCCGGACCGATGCGATGATATAGTGCCCGCAGCTTCCGCATCACCCTGCGGCTCAAACGCTCATCTCGGGCACCTCTCCCTCCACCACCAAGCGACCCTCGGTCTTCGCCACGATCTCATCCACAGTCACGCCCGGTGCACGTTCGAGCAACTTGAAGCCTTCGGGCGTAACATCGAACACACCCAGGTCGCTTACGATCTTTTTCACACAACCAACACCGGTAAGTGGCAGTGAGCATTGTTTCAGCAGCTTGCTTTCGCCGGCCTTGTTGGTGTGCATCATGCACACGATGATGTTGTCCGCACTGGCCACAAGGTCCATGGCGCCGCCCATGCCTTTCACCATCTTGCCGGGGATCTTCCAGTTGGCGATGTCGCCGTTATCGGCCACTTCCATGGCACCAAGCACGGTGAGTTGCACGTGTTGTCCACGGATCATGGCGAAGCTGGTGGCACTGTCGAAGATGCTGCTGCCGGGCAGCAAGGTCACGGTCTGTTTGCCGGCATTGATCAGGTCGGCATCCTCCTCGCCTTCCCATGGGAACGGCCCCATGCCCAAGATGCCGTTCTCGCTTTGCAGCACCACGTTGATGCCTTCGGGGATGTAGTTGGCCACCAGCGTGGGTATGCCGATGCCGAGGTTCACGTAGTAGCCGTCCTTCAGTTCGCGCGCGATGCGCTTGGCCATCTGGTCCTTGGTGAGTGCCATGGTCTATTGCTTCGCTTGTTCGTGCGGGTCGTGGCGTTGCAGGATGCGCAACCTTGCATCGTACACATGCAGCGGTACCCGCGCTGGGTTCCAAATGTAGATCGCCACGCGTTGTGCTCCAGAAGGCACGGTGGGCAAGGCATGCGTGATCCGGATGGGCTTGCCTTCCGCGCCGTTTATCAGCGGGATATCACGCGACGCATAGTACAAGTGCTCCATGTTCGCGTCGTTCACTTCCACGATCAGGAAGGGTCCACGGCGGGACTCACGTTCCGCCACTACGACCGCAACGAGGTCGAAGCTGAAAGCATGTTCCACCAGATCGGGCAAGGTGGGCAGGGGAAGCTCGTAGTACTCCGCATCGGACGGCGGTCTGGTAAGTGTCGTATCCAACAGCTCCGAGTAGGTGAAAGGGATGGTGCGCTGCATGAGCGTCAGCCCACCCGGTCCTTGTTGGATTGTGCTATAGGTCCCGGAAACATCATCGGCTTCGGGGCGGGAGAGCAACAAGAGGTCGGCAGTTCCCCGCGCGCTGTGATCGGTCTGCAGGGACGAAAGCGGAGCAGCGTCGAGCAAGCGGGCATAGTTCCAACCCGGCGCCTGGCGCATACCACCGCCAAGCACCAAAGGATGGGTGCTTTCGGCTTGGATACGCTGCACCGCTTCGGCCATGGCGGGTTGGATGGCCCCATCACCCGAGGAGCGCGTGGTGATCACGTGGATACCCGAAAGCATGTGGGCCACAGGAAGCAGCAGGAGCAGGGCCAGCCAGCGCCGGTGTGGGGCATGGCGTGCGGCCTCTTCCAGCTCCAAGGCCCAGCCCAGGATGAACAGGGGCAGCCAGGGCAACAGGTCGTGCAGCAGGTCGCGTGGCTCATAGGCCAGGATGCCGAGCACAGGCCACAAGACCAACAACACGACCAAGGTGCGAAGCACGGTGCGCTGTGCTACAAGCGTTGTGCTACGCATGTGCAAGAAGGCGAATACGACCATGCCGAGCACGGAAAGGACCACGGTCCACAGGAGCCATTGTGCATGTATGCCGAAGACCAACTGCGACCATTTGCGCAGGACCTCGGCCAGGAAGAGTTCGAAGCCGGTATCGTCCTTTGAATGGGCCAGAAAGAGCAGCACGCCAGGTACGATCGCCAACACGGTCCAAAGCAACAGGCGTTTCCACCGATAGGCGCCACCCGCCCGCAGCAGTGCAAGGAGCACGGCCAATTCCCCGATGGCCCATGCCGGTAACATGAAGGCGGTGGACAAGGCCACCCCGACAAAGGCCAGGCTGGCCCACAACACGGACCGCATTCCCGGTTCCACGGCAACACGACCCAAGTGCCACAGCCCCATGAGCAGGAACGCCATGGCCAGGGCCTGGCCACCCGCAAGTGCGAAGAGCTCCACGGCAAAGGGCATCAGCAGCAACGCCGACCACAAGCACCAGCGCACGAGCCTGTCCCGGACCAGCGTGCCGAACAGAAAGGCATACCGTGCGTAAAGCACAAAGGCCGCCAGGGCAAGCAAACGCTGAGGCACCAAGGAAGGCCCGATCAACTGTGTACAGAGCTTGGACCACAGCACGGATAGCGTGTGGTCCGTGGGCGTTCCGGGGTGCTGCACCCAGGTGAAGAAGCGTGTGGCCTCCTCGTAGGTGATGGGCACGGCGAAGGCGCGGACGACCAGGTGGACCCCCATCAATACCGCAAGCCCCGCGAATAGGAACACCGCCTTTCGGCCTGCTCGCTCAGGTACGTATAGCGGGGCGTTCATTCGGAGGTGCGCTCGATCCGGTGTACCCTCCAGCGTCCGGAAAGGGAAGCGAGGGGGGCATTGTACGGGTTCCAAAAGTAGACGACCCGGCTTGTGGCATCAGGTTCATACGGCAGCCTGACCAACACCTGCCTGGAGGTACCCGAACACATCGGAGCCGTGGCTGCCAGCCGGATGATGTCACCGCTCAACATCGTATCGCCGGACTTCTGCTCCAACAGGATGCGTAGGTCGACGAAGGCTTCATCGCAGGTAACGGCGAACTCGATGGCCAGGAAGCGCTCCCCGTCCAGGGGTGGATCGCCATCGCGCCAGATCTCTATGCGCTCCGCATCGCTCTCCTGTGCAACGAACGGTGTCCATCCCGGCTCATCCAGGTGGATGGGCCCGGCCCGCTGCAACAGGTGCAGGCCCGGGCCAGGGGCATGGTCCACCACACGGTAGCCGGGCAGAGCTTCCGCAAGATGGCGTACATCCACGATACGGAAGTCGTTGGGTGCCGAAGGGAAGTCCTCCACATCGGGCGGGTTCAGGGACAGGTCCTGCAAGCGTGCCCCGTATGGGATGGCAAGGGTCAGTTGGTTGTATGCACCGATCGTGAGCGGCCTGCCCGCTCCTTGTTCGCGTGCGATCCGCTCCAGGAAGCCCCGCGGCACGGATTGCTCAGGCCACAGCACCGTGTGGTCGAGGTTTGCCGTGAATAGACTTCTGGCCGGCAGCACAAGGAGGATGAGTGCTGCAAAACGGAACATGGACCTCCATTCCGCTGCCGCATCCAAAGCAAAAGCGCATACGAGGATCGCCATCAGGACCATATGCAGTGCTGCACGGTCTTCCGGATAGTTCACATCCAGCAGTAGGGCCACGGTGATGCGCATGCAGACATCGGCCCAGAGCAGGGCGGCCATCACCGCCAGTGGGCCACGCCATGTGGCACGAAGGAACAAGGCAGCAGTTGCTCCAACGACCGTTGTTCCTGTGGCCATGAGCACCAGCGGATGCACGCTACCAAGCACAAACTTGCACAACGAGGCGAGCGTAACCGGAACGAATCCTTCCAGGGATCCGTGGTACAGGAGACCACGTCGACGCATCTCCCACGAAAGCAGCAACCCGAAGAGCAAGGGAAGAACGCCCAAGATCACCCAAAGCAGCACCCTTCGCCCATCAATGGAGTGCTTGCGCCGCCAACTCCTCAGGAGATCCCCACCAAGCAATGCAACGACAAGCGCCCACAGCGGCGCAAGGGAAAGCACTGCGAAGTCGGCCAGGGCAAAGCCGATCAGCAGCTGTACCAAATGCCTTGTTCGTTGCTCCTGGCGGTAGCGCATCGCGCCATCCACCGCGACCAGGAAAAAAGCCATACCAATGCCATAACCGCGGAACAGGGAAAAAAAATCGAACAGGAATGGGCAGAAAAGCAGTGCGGACCAAAAGCACCAGCGCACGATGTGATCCTTCAACATGTTCCCAATGCGGTATGCTGCCCAGGCGAACACTGGATATGCAAGCACGCTACCCACTCTGGAGCCGAATAACGAAAGGCCCCAAAGCTTGTGGCCGAGAATGCCGACGGCGGAGCTCAGGAAGTGGTTCCCTGCATCCCAGAGGGCTACATAGGGCAGGAAGCTCTCCCGCTCAAGGAACCAATAGATCGAGGTGCACTCATCATGCACCCAGGGTACCGATAACGCGCGTAGAACGACGAACGCCCACAGGGCGATGAACAACCCGATGAAGAGGGACCGTTCGGTCCGATGCATGGCCTAACCGCGCTTGCGTACAGTCCGTTGCTCGATGCGCTTCTCGTAGTTGGTTCCCTTGAAGATCCGCTGTACGAAGATCCCCGGCGTATGGATCTCGTTCGGATGCAGTTCGCCGGGCTCCACCAACTCTTCCACCTCGGCCACGGTGATGGTGCCCGCCATGGCCATCATGGGGTTGAAGTTGCGCGCGGTGTCCTTGAAGACCAGGTTGCCGAAGCGGTCGCCTTTCCAGGCTTTCACCAGGGCGAAGTCAGCGCGAAGCCAAGCCTCCATCACGTACATCTTGCCGTGGAACTCGCGCGTTTCCTTGCCCTCGGCGACTTCGGTGCCGTATCCCGCTGGAGTGAAGAAGGCCGGTATACCGGCACCACCGGCGCGGCAGCGTTCGGCCAGGGTGCCTTGCGGGATCAGTTCCACTTCAAGTTCTCCGCTCAGCATCTGGCGCTCGAACTCGGCGTTCTCACCCACGTAGCTACTTATCATCTTGCGGATCTGCTTGGTCTGCAACAGCAGGCCCAATCCGAAGTCGTCCACACCGGCGTTGTTGCTGATGCAGGTCAGACCCTTGACGTTCCTGCGCACCAGAGCAGCAATGCTATTCTCGGGAATACCGCACAGGCCGAACCCTCCGACCATAAGCGTCATGTCATCCTTGATCCCTTCGAGCGCCACATCGGCATTGGCCACCACCTTGTTCATCGCATGTGCATATTGAAGCGCGACGAAGATAGGCCGGTACGAAAAGCGCAGGAAGCGTTCCTGGGCGTACCTAATCCCACTTGGGACCGTCGCCCGGCTTCACCCCGCCACCCTTGGCCCGCTGGCGGCAGTCTATGGTCGCGGGGTCGAAATCCGCAGGCTTCTCGAAGTCACCGGTGCTTATGGCGATGGTGCTGTCGGCGTAGACCTTGTTCATGTAGTAGCCATAGATCGGAAGGG
>CAYQMC010000047.1:2069-5709 GCA_964418285.1 uncultured Chryseobacterium sp. | reverse complement strand
CATGTTGGCTCCTTGGCCTTTGTCCGTGGTGCTGAAGCGCACACTTCGGTCCTCGGCACCGGTCCAGACACCTGTGACAAGGTCCGGTGTGATACCGATGAACCAGCCGTCGGAGTTGTTCTGCGTGGTACCCGTCTTTCCTGCCGTGGGGAATTTGATGTTGGCATAGCGCGAGCGATCGCCATAGCTGGTGCGGAGGCGCAAACCGGTGCCCACTGTCTTGCCGGTACTGGGATTGTAGGCCCCGTCGGTAACGCCTTTCAGGATCTTCAACATGGTGTAGGCGGTCACCTCGTCCAGTGCTTCGTAGGTGGTGGGAACCACATCGAAGATGGCATTGCCGTTCTTGTCCTCGATGCGCGTCAAGACGATCGGCTCGATATAGACCCCTTGGTTGGCGAAGGCCGAGAATGCCCCCGTTATCTCCATAAGTGTCAGATCGGCCACGCCGAGGCACAAAGAGGGAACTGCTTCAAGGGGGCTTTTCACCCCCATGTGGCGGGCCAGTACGGTAACGGCTTGGGGACCATACTGCTTCATCAACCAGGCAGTGATGGTGTTCATGGAGTTGGCCAGGGCGTATTCCATGGTGACCATGCCGCCATACTCACCGTCGCTATTCTGAGGACACCATTCCGGCTGTCCTGATGGCATGTCGAAGCATACCCGTTGGTTGGGCAACTCGCGGCAAGGGTCCATACCCTCGCGGATCGCCGTCGCGTATACGAAGGGCTTGAAGGTCGAGCCCACCTGACGACGCGCCTGGTCCACGTGGTCGTACTGGAAATGCTTGAAATCTATGCCGCCTACCCAGGCCTTCACAAAACCCGTATGCGGGTCCATGCTCAAGAGGCCGCTTTGCAGGTAGCTCTTGTAATGGCGAATGGAGTCCATGGGCGACATGACCGTATCCACCTCACCTTTCCAAGTGAAAACACGCATGGGAACCGGCTTTTCGAACTCCTTGGAGATGTCCTCCTCGTTCAACTTTGGCCAGTACTGGTCGCAACCTCGATTCGACCCCTCTCCTATGTTGGGGTCACAGTGGTAATGCATGGCACCTTCGTGCATCACCGACTTGATGTACTTGGCCGGTCGTTCGCAGTTGCCGCATTGTTTTCCAGTAAGTATCCGATAACGGGCGCTGCGCTTCATGGCCGTGTTCAGGATACCGTCGATCTCCTTCTGGCTTACCCGGAAGTCGAAGGGCCTGTTCTTCTTCCTGCCGATGTCCTTGAAGAGGTCGGGCTGTAGCTCCGTTGCCAGGTGCTCCTTCAGGCCCCACTCGCCATAGGCCTGCATGCGGCGGTCAAGCGTGGTGTAGATCCGCAGACCATCCGTGTAGATGTCGTAAGGCTTGCCATCGGGTTTGGCGATCTTGTAGTTGCCATCCTCGTCCTTTTCGCTGAGCATCCGTTGCAGCTTGGCGCGCAGCACTTCACGGAAATAGGGCGCAGGACCTTCGGCGTGGTCCACGCGCTGGAAACGCAGGCCCATGGGCAACACCTTCAACGAATCGTACTCCGACCGCGAAAGCATGTTGTTCTTCAACATCTGTGACATTACCACCATGCGCCTGTGCAGTGTGGTGTCGGGCCTGCGCAAAGGGTTGAAGAGCGCCGGGTTCTTGCACATCCCGACCAGCAGGGCCGCTTCTTCGATGCGGAGCGAATCGGGCGTGGTGTCAAAATAGACCCGTGCCGCACTGTTGATGCCCACCGCTTGGTTGATCCAATCAAAGCGATTGAGGTACATCGCGATGATCTCGTCCTTGGTATATTGTCGCTCCAGCTTTGCGCTGATGATCCACTCCTGGAATTTCTGGAAGATGCGCTTTGCGATGTTGGACGAACGGTCGGTGAACAACATCTTGGACAGCTGCTGGGTGAGTGTGCTGGCACCACCCTTCCTGCCCATATAGACAGCCGCCCTGGCCGTACCGCGCAGGTCTATGCCGCTGTGTTCCCGGAAGCGCTCGTCCTCGGTCGCGATCAAGGCGTTCACCACGTTCGGGCTGATGCGGTCATAGGTTACCGGGATCCTGTTCTCGCGGTAGTACTGGCCCATCTGGCTCCCATCGCTGAAAAGGATCGCGGTGGCCAGGTCGCTCCTGGGATTCTCAAGATCCTCGGTGCCGGGCAGATCGCTGTTCGCGGCGAGGGTGAGCAGCAAGGCCAAGCCCAACACCGGCGCCAACACCAACGCCCACCACAACAGCCACCAAGGGCGTCGCTTCGTTTGCTTGGGTTCTGCCATGGGGCGGTGAAATTATCGCTGTGTACGGCTCTGGATGAGGCTCCCGCTTGGATACATGTCAACAGCCGACCCGGGAACGAAGGTCAGGACCCGGCCTGCTGGGATCGCTCTATGCTTATCCCCACATCGATCACGCCGGGTAGTTCTTCGGTGCGCATGGCTTGTTCCAAGCGCATGGTATAACGCCCGGACACAGGGAATCTATTGCCCAGCTTGTACAACACATGGGCCTCGTACCGGTCGGCGAAGATGAAGCCCAAGCCCTTGCCATACCAGCGCCCCGTGGGATCCGCAAGCAGGCATTCCACCGTGTCGCGCATATGGCGGTCACCAGGGCCCTGCAGGTCCACGAAAAGGAACAGGTCGCTGAAGGGGTAGTCGCCCGTGTGGCGGATGTCGATGAACAGGTCATGCTTGCTCACCGTGTCAGCTATGTCGAACGCGAACTCCGGCACGAATTCGCGGTGCCACGCATCGCCCACCACTGGGCTCGATGCTTGGAACACCACGTTGTCGGCACAGCTGGAGAAGAACAGCGCCAGAACGACGAGGCCTGCCGAACGCATGCTCACGCAGCCGGAGGTTTAGGTCCGCCTTCGCCTCCCGGGCGATCGCCACGACCGCGGCCCCTGCCACGGTTGCGGCGTCGTTTGGCGGCCTCGCCACCCTCCTCGCCTGCAGGACGTGAAGACCCCTCCACCGGTCTACCTTCAGGGCGTGGCCCACGCTCCTTGCGTGGGGCCCTTTCGGGCCTTGGTGTACGAGCCTCGCGTGGCGCTTCCGCTCCTTCCGTGCGAGGCTTGCGGTCGCGACCGGACTTGCCTTTGGATCGCTTCTTTCCGCTCTTGACCTTGCTGTCGAAGCGCGTCAACTCATCCTGCCCAACCACGTTCTCGTAGTCTGGACCTTTGATCGCCGGTTTCGGTTCGTCGGCCATGTTCAGCTCCACCTCGGGGATGATGCCTTCCTTGTTCTGGGCCAGGATCTCGCGCACCTTCTCCACCGGGAACCCTGCCATGACGAAGGGTGAACCGGGCATCTTGAAGCCGTACCACATGCGGTCTGTGAAGATTTCGGTCTTCATGTGGGTGCCGGTGCCCTGCATGGTCTTCAGCTTGGCGTTCTGGCTGGGGTAGCTCTTGATCGCCTCGATGTACATGTCCAGCTCGTAGTTCAAGCAGCACTTCAGCTTGCCGCACTGACCCGCGAGCTTCTGCGGGTTTAGGGCCAATTGCTGGTAGCGCGCCGCACTGGTGGTAACGCTCCGGAAATCGGTAAGCCAGGTGCTGCAGCACAGTTCGCGCCCGCAACTGCCGATGCCACCGATGCGGCCCGTCTCCTGCCGCGTTCCGATCTGCTTCATCTCCACCCGCACCTTGAAACG